>NZ_JBQKHK010000005.1:0-148287 GCF_052118305.1 Collinsella sp. LCP21S3_D3 | reverse complement strand
GCCATGCCCTCATGCAGGAGGGCTAGCCGCTCAAAAAGCGTGCGCGCTTCCGATGCTCAGGCTGCTCAATTTCCGATGATCTTTTTGCTCAAATCCTCTTGACGAAACACACGGGCGAACGGGGCCGCCTGGCCGGCCGGGCTTTCCCCCGGCGCTCCGCTGCCTCCGCACCGGAGCGCCCTTCCCCTTCGATTGGATACCCGCCTGGCCTGGGACCTATCGCGGGTTAGGCCAATTGTTCGCTTGGATATCCCAGGTCAGGCGCGTATCCAATTGCCGAAAGTTCCCGGTCGTATACGCGGCCGTCTTGATCGGAGTATATTACTGCGCTGGAATAGAACACATGCTTGATAAATTAATTTAGCATCAGACAGCGGGCGCAGTTTCAGCCGAATCCGTGCCCGCTGCTGTATGTGTGAACAGTGCGAATAGGGGACGTAGCCCTGTTCACACCTGGACCCATGTCGGCACCGGTCAATGCCCACGATGCTTCTGCTTACGCTTCAACTTCCGCTGCTCGAAGCGCGCCGCTTGGGGCTCGGGTCGCTTCTGTCCATCAGGGATGCATTCACGAAGGTCCTCATCGCCCGCGCGGGAGTTCGAACGCGCGCAAATCGATCCGGACGCAAGCGAAGCCCCAGTCAGCTCCATGACTTATGGGAAAGCCGCCCTTTGCAGGCTTCTTACCCTTGTTGTGGCGGTTGTTGTTACCAGTGCTGTTTGCATTCGCATTGGCAGAGGAGCTGTCGCCGTTGCCCCCCGTATTCGTCAGTACCGGGCTGGGTGGTTGCCTTTCAGTCTGCATGCAAGGTGAGCTCGGGCCCAGCGCCGTCTTTTTATAAGCGCTTTGGCGAAAACGTCTTGCTTATCAGGAGGATTTAAGTCCCAATTAAGAAAGGAGCGGAAAGAGAGCCATATGCAATAGCAATGATTTCGCTATTGCATCTATTACTTGCATTTGCCTTAATAAACCCTATATTAGAATAAGGCGCAATCGTATCCTTTTACCAAATCTGAGCAAGCGCATGTATGCCCCAGCTCAGATTCAAAAGACTTTGAAAGCGAGATGCCCTGAGCAAATGCTCATGTACGGTAAAGAAGCAAGCAACCGAAAACAATAGATAGACCGCCAGCACTACACTATTCCGAACCAAAGACCAAAAGATAAGCATTTTGAGAAAATCTAAACTTTTGGATTTTCCTACAATGCCGACTACGGCGGAATCCCTCCCACTCCTTATATATTTCTTTCTGTATACATTGAATTTGTATTTAGTAAAATGCAGACAACACCACGGATCGGCTTTTGGCTGGACAATTCCAACCAAACACCGCAGCAGACAGTAGAAACCATTCTGAACGTTAGGAAGCCGGTATGATTGTTACATATAAGGGGAAGAAAAATTTCTTTTAGATACTTGTTTTCCTAAAACTGATGTGATATAATAATTCAAGTCCAGAAAAGGAGTAAAAAATATGCGGCAAGGTATTCTTAAATAAAACTATAATCAAATAGTGGGAACAAAGGATTATGATAGTCCCTTTTGTAGGGGCTTAGTTTTTTGTACCCAATTTAAGAATACTTTTGCCTTATCAATTTTGACATATCCCCAAAAACAGCACTCACAAACAGGTGTATGCTGTATACGTGTATGTCCGCAATTATCATCCCCAGTGGTAAAAGTATTTTACTGCTGGGGATTTTTATGCCCTTCGGGGCAGTAAAGGGAGGACAATCACATGAAAATAATCAATATCGGGATTCTTGCCCATGTAGACGCTGGAAAGACAACCTTGACGGAGAGCCTGCTATATGCCAGCGGAGCCATTTCAGAACCGGGGAGCGTCGAAAAAGGGACAACGAGGACGGACACCATGCTTTTGGAGCGGCAGCGTGGGATTACCATTCAAGCGGCAGTCACTTCCTTCCAGTGGAACAGATGTAAAGTCAACATTGTGGATACGCCCGGCCACATGGATTTTTTGGCGGAGGTGTACCGCTCTTTGGCTGTTTTAGATGGGGCCATCTTGGTGATCTCCGCTAAAGATGGTGTGCAGGCCCAGACCCGTATTCTGTTCCATGCCCTGCGGAAAATGGACATTCCCACCGTTATCTTTATCAACAAGATCGACCAGACTGGCGTTGATTTGCAAGGCGTGTATCAGTCTGTTCGGGATAAGCTCTCCGCCGATATTATCATCAAGCAGACGGTGTCGCTGTCCCCGGAAATAGTCCTGGAGGAAAATACCGACATAGAAGCATGGGATGCGGTCATTGAAAATAACGATGAATTATTGGAAAAGTATATCGCAGGAGAACCAATCAGCCGGGAAGAACTTGCGCAGGAGGAACAGCGGCGGGTTCAAGACGCCTCCCTGTTCCCGGTCTATCATGGCAGCGCCAAAAAGGGCCTTGGCATTCAACCGTTGATGGATGCGGTGACAGGGCTGTTCCAACCGATTGGGGAACAGGGGAGCGACGCCCTATGCGGCAGCGTTTTCAAGGTGGAGTATACAGATTGTGGCCAGCGGCTCATCTATTTGCGGCTATACAGCGGAACGCTGCGCCTGCGGGATACGGTGGCTCTGGCCGGGAGAGAAAAGCTGAAAATCACAGAGATGCGTATTCCATCCAAAGGGGAGATTGTTCGGACAGACACCGCCCACAAGGGCGAAATTGTCATTCTTCCCAGCGACAGCGTGGGATTAAACGACGTATTGGGGGACAACACCCGGCTCCCTCGTAAAAGGTGGCGTGAGGACCCCCTCCCCATGCTGCGGACGTCGATTGCGCCGAAAACGGCAGCGCAAAGAGAACGGCTGCTGGACGCTCTTACGCAACTTGCGGATACTGACCCGCTTTTGCGCTGCGAGGTGGATTCCATCACCCATGAGATCATTCTTTCTTTTTTGGGCCGGGTGCAGTTGGAGGTTGTTTCCGCTTTGCTGTCGGAAAAATACAAGCTTGAAACAGTGGTAAAGGAACCCACCGTCATTTATATGGAGCGGCCGCTCAAAGCAGCCAGCCACACCATCCATATCGAGGTGCCGCCCAACCCGTTTTGGGCATCCATCGGACTGTCTGTTACACCACTCCCGCTTGGCTCCGGTGTACAATACGAGAGCCGGGTTTCGCTGGGATACTTGAACCAGAGTTTTCAAAACGCTGTCAGGGATGGTATCCGTTACGGGCTGGAGCAGGGCTTGTTCGGCTGGAACGTAACGGACTGTAAGATTTGCTTTGAATACGGGCTTTATTACAGTCCGGTCAGCACGCCGGCGGACTTCCGCTCATTGGCCCCGATTGTATTGGAACAGGCATTGAAGGAATCGGGGACGCAGCTGCTGGAACCTTATCTCTCCTTCATCCTCTATGCGCCCCAGGAATACCTTTCCAGGGCTTATCATGATGCACCGAAATACTGTGCCACCATCGAAACGGCCCAGGTAAAAAAGGATGAAGTTGTCATTACTGGCGAGATTCCCGCCCGCTGTATACAGGCATACCGTACTGATCTGGCCTTTTACACCAACGGGCGGAGCGTATGCCTTACAGAGCTGAAAGGATATCAGGCCGCTGTCGGTCAGCCGGTCATCCAGCCCCGCCGTCCAAACAGCCGCCTGGACAAGGTGCGCCATATGTTTCAGAAGGTAATGTAAAGATACATAATCGTCAAGACGGCAACAATCAGAAGTTATGGAGGGTAACGGGCGATCATACGGCAACAGTGCTTGGCGCTGCTCTGACCGGAACGGATGTGCTTGCATTGGCAGCTGCAATCTGCGCGCGCAAAAGAAAGCGCATCTGATAAAACTAGGCGCTCTCATTTCGCTTGCCACAAGAAGTCGGTACCGCGCGGATGCGAACTGCGGCCCAAACTTAGACGGCTCAATAAATAAATAAGCTGCAAGGGACTGGCCCCGGATTTTCTCCGGGGCCAGTCCCTTCAATTTGACCCGACCCCTCCGAGCGTTTCAGTGGGTTGCGTAGGCGTCGAGGTCAGTCATCCCTAAAGGGTCCGAAGTCGAATCACGTCCGCTCCGATCCCGTCCTCGATATGGCCGAAGGCCTGTTCGGCTGGCTCGCTATCCAGGTAGTTGTCCTTGACGCCTATTCCGAAGGAGACATGCGAGCGATATCAAGTCGTCGCGATTCCCAATGCTCATCTTGACCGCGTGCCATCTGGGCAGGCGGCGCAACCATGGCTCCCTTGTTGGTTTTCGACGTTGTATAAGGCAATCGCAATCGTCTTGAGCTTCTTTAGGGAACTTGAACAAGAGATATGGCCTGCTGGCGATTGATTAAGTCCATTCGTTTTGGTTACAAGAAAACACACTGCGCGCCTGCAGCATGAAGAAGAGGGAATCCATATGAATATCGTTGTATTGAGTGGTAGCCCGCGCAAGGGCGCTAATACCGACATTATGGTCGAGGCGTTTGCCGAGACCGCACGCGAGAGCGGCCATACGGTCGAGGTCGTCCGCGTTGCCAGCAAGAAAATCGCCGGTTGCCTGGGGTGTCAGTATTGCTTCGCCCACGAGGGCACTTGCGTGCAGAAGGATGACATGGCCGACGTGATCGAGTCGTTGAAAGGCGCCGATATGGTCGTCTTCGCCTCGCCTATCTACTGGTTCGATATCACTGCGCAGGAGAAGGCTGCCATCGACCGCCTGTACGCCTTCGGTGCTACGGGCTTCCCGTTTACCAAGACGGCCCTTTTGCTCGATAGTCACAGCGAGGGCGCCTATGATGCGCCGATCGCTATGTACAAGTCAGCCTGCGCGTACTGCAAGTGGGAGGACCAGGGCATTGTCACCATCAGCGGTATGACCGAGCGCGACAGCATGGCATCGTCGCCCAAGTTGGAAGAGGTGCGAGAGCTCGCCCGCAAGCTCGCCTAAGGACAAGAAGAACGCATGGCAATCGGTGTTATTTGAACTGCTTGCCGTCCTTGCCAGGTGAATCGTTGATTGCCATGCGCCGTTGCCCTTGCGGACAATCTCGGCGTGCTAGGAGGCCTTCTCACTCAGGAACTCCCTGAATGCGGGGATGTCAAAGCCAACGAGACCACGCCCGCGCTCTCCGATGACGCCGTCCTCGAGGAGACGGCGTTTATATTGGCTTGCATAGTTGCCGGCAACGCCCATGCGTTTGGCTATCTCCGAGACCCTGCTGGGGCCAGAGTCGGGCAGCATCGCGAGCAAAAACTCAATGTCTTTATCGGAAAGCTCCCGATAGGTCGTTTCGAGAATTCGATCGCGCAGCTCCATACGGGCAAGCAGAGAACCCTGCTGGACATCAGGTGCGCTGATTTTGGGCGAGTTCTCCGAAACATCCCATGTGCGATATCCGACGAGCTGCATCATGTAGGGGAATCCGTCGACGGCCTTCACAGCATCCTCGAGCGCTTCTGGTGTGATTGAACGTCCTCCGGCCTCAACAGTTTTGCGAAACGCGTTTGCAATTTCAACGTCAGTGATTCGTCCTAACTGATGATATTGGGAACGCCTGAGGAACGAGACGGAATCGTTACGCAGCAGCGCCGATACTTTGTAGGGCAGTCCTGCCATGAGTAGGGCAACTTTTTTACCTTCGCGTACAAAGTGCTGGTAAACAGAGGCAAATTGAAGCATTTCTTCGAGATCGACGGTGACTTCATCGATGGTGATGAGAAGTCCGATGTCATGTTTTTCGAGTTGCTTAAAGATACCATTCATGCGTGTGCGCCAGTTGCCCTGGGCCTCTTGAGCATATGTCCAATCGATGCCCACTGGACCAATTTGAACGCCGTTTATGCGCGCGTGAGGCTGTGAGAGATAGCTATCTGCGGCTTCTTTGGTTCGCTCGATAATATCTTCGAGCATGCCTGGCATGGCGGAGACATTTGCTGCGATCCAGCCGTGTTCAAGCGCCGTTTCTGAAAGGAGCGAGAGAAGCGCCGTCTTGCCCGTTCCCCTTGCTCCCGTAATAATAGTCGACAGGTTGGGATCTCCCGGGCCGTTGATAAAGCCACGGTTGATGTCGCGCAGGATATGCTCGCGACCCGCTAGAAAGGGAGGGACGCTTCCAAATGTTGGGGTAAAGGGGTTCTTGCTGTACTCCATGGTAGCTCCTTTGCAAGTTTTGCTAATTTTTGCAAGTTTTGCTAACTTTTGCAAGTTTTGCTAACGACAGACCAAAGGGCATCGAAGCAGTGGCGCTGACATGTTTTACGCAGAAAAATAAGCAGAAATCAATTTATCTGCGTTAAAAAATAGTTGAGAAGAAAAACGACGAGTCCCGGGCGCAATGCCGTTGCGTTCCGGGCCTCGTCGCTTTGCGAAGTGTCTAACGATCTCGTTGCCGTCGTCCTAGTCAAACAGACTCGGCATGTCGTTTTCTTTCATGAGGGCACCGGCGGAGGGGAGGCTCTGCGCGGTGAACTTCTCGGCCGAGACGCCGGCGCCAAGAATCCCCTCGGTCGTGCCGACGGTGGTGACCGAGCGGCCCTTCTTGGCGGTAAAGGCCTGGACGCCCTGCGTGTTGGTGGTCGTCTTGGTCTTGAGCAGCGACGTGTTGAAGTTCATCAGGCGGTAGTCGCTCGAGACCAGCGCGATGTCGCGGTCTTCCTTGAGCACCTGAGCATACAGCAGTTTGCTGCCGCCGTAGATGGCGTTCTTGAGGCGCTTGCGGTTGGTCTTGGTAACATATCCGGCAAGTGCGACGCGCACCACGCGGCCGTTCTCAAAGACAAACAGCACGTCGGCCTTGTAGTCCTCGGGGTCGATGACCCAGATGACGCTCTCGTCGGGTTCCATCTCGAGGTCGGTGGGCAAGTACGAGCCCAGCTGGGCCGACTTGGTGTCCTCAAACGCTGCGACCTTGCACTTGTACACCTGGCTCTTGTTGGTAAACACGAGCAGCTCGTGCGTATTGGAGGACGGGAACTCGATAAAGGGCTTGTCGCCGTCTTTGTACTTGAGCGTGGCCGCCTTCTTGAGCACGCGGTCGGTCATCTTTTTGAGATAGCCCTCGCGCGAGAGCATGATGGTAACCGGATATTCCTCGACCTCGGGCTCCAGGCTTACCTCGATGACCTCGTGGGGCTCGATCCTGCCCGTGCGGCGCGGCATCACGTACTTTTTGTTGACCGCGGCCAGCTCGTCGCTGATGACCTTCTTGATGTTGTCCTCGCTGGAGAGGATCTCCTCAAGCTCGGCAATCTCACCCTCAAGCTTAGCGATGTCCTTGGTACGGTTGAGGATGTACTCCTCGTTGATGTTGCGGAGCTTAAGCTCGGCAACAAACTCGGCCTGGGTCTCGTCGATGTCGAAACCCTTCATAAGGTTGGGCACGACCTCGGCCTCAAGCTTGGTGCCACGGATGATGGCGATGGCCTTGTCGATGTCGAGCAGAATCGCCTCGAGGCCGTGCAGCAGGTGCAGGCGCTCGGACTTTTTGCCCAAGTCAAAGTTAATGCGGCGACGCGTGGACTCAATACGCCACTTGACCCACTCGTGCAGGATCTGGCGTACGCCCATAACGCGGGGATAGCCGTCGACCAGCACGTTAAAGTTGCATGAGAACGAATCCTGCAGCGTAGTCGAGCGATAAAGCTTCGCCATGAGCTTGTCGGGGTCAACACCGCGCTTAAGATCGATGGCGATACGCAGGCCCGAGAGGTCGGTCTCGTCACGGATGTCAGCGATCTCCTTGACCTTGCCCTCTTTGGAGAGCTTGACGATGCGATCGATGATGACATCGGTCTTGGTGGTGTAGGGGATCTCGTAGACCTCGATGATGCGCTCTTCGGGAATCCAGCGCCAGCGGGAGCGGATCTGGAAGCTGCCAAGGCCGGTCTCGATAATCTTTTCCATCTCCTCGCGGCGGTAGATAATCTCACCGCCGGTCGAGAAGTCGGGCATGGGCATGTACTCGAGCAGATCGCAGTTGGGATCCTGCAGATAGTGCATGGTGGCGGTGCAGACCTCGTTGAGGTTGAAGCCGCAGATGTCAGACGCCATGGCGACGCCGATGCCCTTGTTGGCCGAGACAAGGATGTTGGGGAACGTGGTGGGCAGCAAACGCGGCTCCTTCATGGCGCCGTCGTAGCTGTCGACAAAGTCGACCGGGTCCTTGTCGATGTCTTTGAAGATCTCGGCACTGATGGGGGAGAGCTTGGCCTCGGTGTAACGCGAGGCGGCGTAGCTCAGGTCACCCGAATAGTACTTGCCAAAGTTGCCCTTCGACTCCACGAAGGGGGCGAGCAGCGCCTCGTTGCCGGTGGCCAAGCGCACCATCGTCTCGTAGATTGCGGCGTCGCCGTGCGGGTTGAGCTTCATGGTTTGGCCCACGATGTTGGCGCTCTTCTGGCGCTCACCTTTGAGCAAGCCCATCTTGTACATGGTGTAGAGCAGCTTGCGGTGCGAGGGCTTAAAACCGTCGATCTCGGGGAACGCACGCGAAACGTTGACGCTCATGGCGTAGGGCATGTAGTTGACCTCGAGCGTCTGCGTGATCGGCTGATTGGTGACCTCGGAGTGCAGGCCGATGACGTTCTCGGCGTTGACCTGCTTTTTCTTTGGCTGGTTCTTCGTCTTCTTCTTTGCCACGATTTCCTCTTGAACTTCTTATGGGCCGTCGTTATCGATTTGCTGCTACTGCAGGTCCAGCTGGTCCAGGTATTCCTTGCCGTGCTCCGAGATATGGCGCTTGCGGCCCGCCTCGTCGCTGCCCAGCAGAAGGTTGAACATGGTCTCCATCTTGGTGACGTCTTCGGACTCCACCTTGATCAGACGACGCGTCTCGGGGTTCATGGTGGTGAGCCACATCATGTCCGGGTCGTTCTCACCAAGACCCTTGGAGCGGTTGATGGAGCACTTCTGGTCGCCGATCTCCTTAAGAATGCCGTTCTTCTCGAGCTCGGTGTAGGCAAAGTAGGTCTTTTCTTTGCAGTTGATCTCGTAGAGCGGCGACTCGGCGATATACACGTAGCCTTCGTCGATAAGCGTGGGCACCAGGCGATAGAGCATGGTGAGCACGAGCGTACGGATGTGATAACCGTCGACGTCGGCGTCCGTACAGATGATGACCTTGTTCCAGTTGAGGTTGTCCAGGTCAAAGGCACCGAGGTTCTTGATGCGCTTGTCCTTGATCTCCACGCCGCAGCCCAGCACGCGCATGAGGTCCATGATGATGTCGGACTTAAAGATGCGCGGATAGTCCTCCTTTAGGCAGTTGAGGATCTTGCCGCGGACGGGCATAACGCCCTGGAACTCGGCATCGCGCGAGGTGCGAATGGCGCCTGCTGCCGAGTCGCCCTCTACGATGTAGATCTCGCGGCGGCTCTTGTCCTTGGAGCGGCAGTCGATGAATTTCTGCACGCGGTTGGCCATGTCGGTCTTCTGCTGCAGGTTGGTCTTGATGCTCTGGCGCGTCTTCTCGGCATTCTCGCGCGAGCGCTTGTTGATGAGCACCTGCTCCATGATCTTGTTGGCGGCATCTTTGTTCTCGATCAAGTAGGTCGAGAGGCGCTCCTTAAAGAATGCCGTCATGGCCTGCTGGATAAAGCGGTTATTGATGGCCTTCTTGGTCTGGTTTTCGTAGGACGTTTGGGTGGAGAAGCAGTTGGTTACCAGCACCAGGCAGTCCTGGACGTCCTGCCATTTGATGCCGCTCTCGTTTTTGTTGTACTTGCCCTGTTGCTTGATGTAGGCATCGATGGCGCTGGTCAGGGCGCTGCGGGCCGCCTTTTCGGGTGAGCCACCGTTCTCGAGCCAGGAGGAGTTGTGGTAGTACTCCTGCATCGTGAAAGTGCGCGAGAAGCACATGCAAGCAGTGATTTTTACGTTGTAATCGGGCAGATCCTCGCGATCGCGACCGCGACGGTCGGCCTCGATAAAGAAGGGATCGGTAAGGTAGTCGGCACCGACCTTCTCGAGCACGTAGTCCTCGATGCCCTTGGGATAGCAGAAGTCCTCTTCGGAAAACTCGCCGTCGTCGCCCTCGATGCGCAGCCGGAAGGTCACGTTGGCGTTGACCACGGCCTGGCGGCGCATGGTCTCGCGATACCAATCGTGGGGGATGCTGATGGAGGTAAAGACCTCAAGATCGGGGCGCCACTTGATGGTGGTGCCGGTGCGGTTCTCGTCGCTGGGCTCAACCTCGAGTGCTTTCTTTTTGGCGCCGACGACCTTGCCCTTCTTAAAGTGCAGGGAGTACTTGTTGCTGTCGCGCCAAACCGTGACGTCCATGTATTCGGAGGCGTACTGGGTTGCGCACGAGCCCAGGCCGTTGGTGCCGAGCGAGAAGTCGTAGTCGCCGCCCTGGTTGTTGTTGTACTTACCGCCGGCGTAAAGCTCGCAAAAGACGAGTTCCCAGTTAAAGCGCTTCTCGGAGGGGTTCCAGTCAAGCGGGCAGCCGCGGCCGTTGTCCTCTACCTGAATGGAGCCATCGCGAAAGGCGGTAAGGGTGATGAGCTTGCCGTAGCCCTGGCGCGCCTCGTCAACGGCGTTGGACAGGATCTCGAAGGCGGCATGCGCGCAGCCGTCGAGCCCGTCCGAGCCAAAGATGACGGCGGGGCGCAGGCGTACGCGCTCCTCGTCCTTGAGCTGACGAATACTGTCGTTACCATAGTTTGCGGTGTTTTTTGCCATGCTCGCTCTCTCGATGCTCCTTTGCTGCGTTTTAGTCATATAGATAGTCAAGGTAGCATAGCCCAGCCCTTGGGCGATTCCAACCAACACGAAATCCATCGAACAATCGTTCGGAGTTCGATGGGGATTCGTTTACTCGCACAAAACCGAGTCGGTTTTGTGTGAGTAAGTTTGAATAGCGAACCGAAGTTGTAATGTCCGCATAACGATGACGAATGAGCCGAGTCGGCGTCTCTCACAAAAGTAACTAGGAGCTAGCGGGGCCTATCCGAATTGACCTCATTGGCGGTATCGGCTTCGAGCGCCGTGCGGCGGGCGCTGTAGGCGACGAGGCCGGCGCCTGCCGCGGCGAGTGCTGCAGCGGCTGCCGTAAGGGGAGCGCATGTATCGCCCGTGCCCGCAAGCGCGCCCGCTTTTCCGGGGCGCTTGCTATTGTTGTGGTCCTTGCCGCTGCTGGAGCTGCTTCCGCCGGAGCCGCCGCCCTTGTCAGTACCGCCGCCACTCGAGCCGCCACCGTCGTCCGCCGTCATCGGTGCATCGTGAAGCCCCGTCGTATCCGCGCTGTCGCATACGCCGACCTGAACTTCTGAGCGTTCGCATGCCGCGTCGGGCACATGAAGCTCGTGCAGTACGGCACCCAGCGCCGAGTTTGCACCCGGTCGAATTTCCTCGAGCGTTACGGGATCGAGCGCCACCAGATTATGCGCCTTCGCATACAGCGTTACGCGTTTGCCCACATCGTCGCTCCAACTCTCGGGGATGGCAAAGCTCATGCGGAACTGTGCCGTGCAACCCGGTGCCAGCACGGCGTTGCCGTTGTCGGCTACCAGCGGGTGCGTTGCAAAACGTGCGCCCAGCGTCTCGAGCGCGTACTTCACGTGTGCCATGTCTTTGGCCGAAGCATCCTCGGCAAGCTCTGGATCGTAGATCGAAACCATGCGTGCGTTCAGTCCGAATCCGATGGATGCGCTGGAGAACGGCTGGCTGGAGCCCTCTCGGTACAGATCGATCGTGCCGGCGGTCAGCAAGGTGTTGCCGTCGTTTCGCACCGTGACCATGAAGGATTCGCCTGCTGCTCCGGGTACCACCGCGCCCGAGGTAGCGACCGCGCCCGTCGGAGTGGCACACGCCACCAAGGGCACTTCGATGCCGTGCAGCTCTGCCTCGCTCTTCTCCGCGCTCACAATGTGCGTGGCGAGTGCGGAGAGCATGCCTCCCGACGTCAAAAATGTCGTTATCTGATCGACGGGATGGTCCAGCTCGCACATCACGAACGGCTCCGTGAACAGATCGCCTGCCAAGGTGCTGGCGAAGATGCGGAAGTGCTTGCCCATCACTGCTACCGGGTTGCCTTCTTCGTCGTAGGTTTGTCCCACCTTGCCATCGGTGTTCTCTACATAGAGCACGCACCTGCCGTTGTTGCTTACGCTAAACGATGCCGGGCCACAGCCTGCGGCACCCACGGGCTGCGTTGCAAATGCCGATGCGCCTCGCGTCCAAGTAATATGCTGCAGTTGCTCGTTGACGGTTGCCAAAAAGCCCGAATGTTGTGGCCATGGCACCGCATGAGGTACCGTGGCGTCTGGTGACATAACGTCCCAGCACGCAATGGACTGGCCGATCACGGCGTACGATGCGCAGCCGCAACCGTCTGCGGTCTCGTACGCAACGGACACCACCATTTTGCCGTTGATATTCTCGGGCTTGCCCAGCTCGATACTCGACGGTGCTTGCGGAAAGCAGAGGACCTGACGGAACGTGAGACTGTCGCCCAAATCATCCGACCACAAGGTAAAGCATTCCAGCGCAACCTCGGCCTCGCTGCCGAGCGCCTTTTCTGCGGTGGTTCCGCGGCGGTGGAGGTAGGCACCCGACAGGCGCCCGTCGACGAGCGTCTTGCCCACCGTGATACGCGGGCACTGCAGACAATGGTAGCCATCCTCCTGAAGGCGGCCGCGCGAGATGCTGCGCCACGACGTATACGACACCACGCGAACTTCGCTATTACTTATGCGCAGGCGCACGACGGACAGTATGCCGGCTGTGCTTGCCGTATCGAAAAGGGTGTTGTCACCTGCGGGGCGCTCGCCCGAGATCAGCAGCACGTAGGCGTCCTGGTTTCCTCTTCCGTCCGTATATTCCACCACGTCGAAGTCGTAATCGAATATGCCGTCGCGCTCCACGTCGCCCTCGCCAAACCCAAGGGGAAAGTCCACGGGAGTGGGAGCGGACCACGTGCCGTTTGCCTTTGTGTGCACCACCAGGCGCGAGCGGCCATTGTCGCCGTAGCGCACCGAGGCGATACGGAACAGACATTCTACGCCGGCAATCATTGCCAGCTTCATGTGAGCTTCGCTGAGCACGCCAGCAAACAGCACGTTGTCGCTCGAGGGTTTTATGCCGCCACGCTCGTCCTCCGATACACCAGCAGAATTGGCGTTGGGGTCCGCAACGGCGTTCGTCGCCTGCCCGATATAGGTGTACTCATACATCGGCGCGGCGTTTTCTATCAGTGTATGGACGAAATGCTCGATCTGTCCCGTGTCGTCGCTTTCTGCATCCGCCTCGAGCTTAATGCGCGTGACCGCTTGATTCCAATCGCGCACGACAGGCGCGACGTTTACGGCAGTGGCCTTAACCTCGGCGCGTGCGAGCAGCTCGGCGTTGGTGACGATGGTGGCCGATGCGATAAATTGCGGCACGCCGCCTGCCTCGGCGTTGCCGGCCGTGCCGAAGCGGGCATCCAACGTGTAAGGCGTATCTCCACCCAATGCGAGCTCAGAGCGCTGGAGCACATACTGGTTGCCATTGTTCACCGACATATTCCACGAATCGAGGAGTGTGGGCCACGACCCCGACCAAGCCTTGGTGGTCCACTTGAACATTACGAACTGGAGTATCACATCGACATCGACGTCTGCACCTACGCGCAGTCGCGGAAGCTGGTGTCCATCTGCCTTCTCGTACCCAATGAACAGCGTGAGGGATGCGGCGCCGCGCACGGCAGACGAAGCGACGCCTGCAACGCCGGCGCCAAAGGTGACGGCAAGCCCGATCTGGATGGTGAACGAGCCCGAGGTGTTTGAATAGTCGAGCGAAATGTTTTTAAAAAACGCCGCGCCGCTGCCGTGCGTGTGGGCACCCACGGCGAGCGCCAGCTTCGCCAGCACCCAGGGGTTGACGTTTAGGAAAAACGGCACCGGTCCTAGGGTAAACTGCTCGGTCCAATTGAGGTCGGTTCTTACCTGGAAGAGGGCCTTAATATTGCCAAATGCGGGGTCGTTGTTGTCACCCCAGGTTTTGCCCACCCAGTCGTAGGCGAGCGATCCGTACAGCTGTGTGGCGATATTCATCGTAAAACGCGGCGTGCAGTGGTGACGAAGCAGCTTAGTGTTCCTTGGATCGGTGCCCGAACCGGCACTCATACTTTTGTACTGATTCCACTTCCCCTCCATCTCGTCGAGGTAGCGGTTTGCCTGCTTGGCGCCCGACTCGCGCGGTGACTTCTTCCAGTATTCCGGATCCGGATTGCCCGAATCGTTCATGTAGCCGACCGGTTTGTATCCTCCGCCAAACAGCACGTATCCGGCAAAAGAGAAATCGAACAAAATGGGGAACGAGGGCATCCAGCACGTGAACTTATTGCCGCCGATGCCGGGAAACGCCGCCGGGAAATCAAACGGAGTAATCTCTTGGTCCATGGTGGTGGGGACGATAGTGGTCGAGCCCGATTCTGCCTTTGCGGCCGGCGCGGTGACAACGGCCATGGGGGAGGAGAGTGTATAGGTCTTGCCCTGATAGTCGAGGACAAAGCGCAGCTTGCATCCTTCCTCCAGAAGGCCCGAAGCTGCATCGAGGAACGTGTCTTCGAGTGTGAACGTTGCCAGATTATCCGAACCCGATGCACTGGCCTTGACTTGGCCAATTTGCGTGACGGTTTCGGATGAGCTGCTCGTGGCGGGCATTACTTTGTTGATGCACAGCGTTGCCTGTCCACCCTGTGGCAGATGTGCCTGCACGGTAAAGGCGTGCGTGTCGGGTTGGTCGTTTCCGGCGTCGTCCTTCGGCAGTGCCATGAACGTGGCGTCGGCGTACTGGATGTCCCACTCGTCGAACGTAAGCTGGCGAAAGTACGGCTCACCGTCGGAAAGCGGACGTGTGGGCGCGGTAATGGCGGTGCCGCCCTGGATGCGCGTGAGGGGGATCTCGACATCACGGTAGCCCGCCATGCTGATGGAGATGCCACCGTTAAAGTCGTACGCGTCGAGAAGCGTTGCCTCGTCCACGTAGCCTTCCGAAAGCGGCGCGACCTCAAAGATGGCCGTGCCCTCGTCGTCGGTAGTGGCGGAGAGTTGCTTGCCCGCGGCATAACGCGACGCGAGCGTGACCTGGGCTCCTTTGATGGGCATATTCTTGTTGGCGACGTCGACCACGACCACACCAAACATGGTGCGCGAGAGAACGAGCACCTTGAAGGGGTCTTCTTCGTCGGCATAGGCCTCGGTGGGGGCGAATGGCAGTATGAAGGCGTTTGCGCTGCTCGGCACGCGAGGCAGCATGATGCCTGCCAGCGATGATGCTCCGGCGATAAGTAGCGAACGACGATCAAGCATTTTGGGCTCCCATCCCGCAAATATCGGAGGAAATAATCCTATTTTGCGAGAAGGTGCCCCGTGGCGGTAGTGCCGTTCAAGGGTCAAAATGTCCAAATTGATCGAGCGAAGCGCCGGGTTCCGGAACGCGTTCGATGCGCTTGGCAGCCCGGTCGCTAACGCAACATATGCGCGACCAGCTCGGCGCGAGTTCCGATACCAAGCTTGGCATACACTCCTGATAGGCGGTTTTTAACAGTGCCCGGCGATACTTCCATGTGGCGTGCGATTTCGGCGTTGGTCCATCCGCGGCAGGCGAGCATGGCCATGGTGAACTCCGTGGTCGTTAAATCGTCGGCCACGTCCTCGCCCGAATCGGGGTTGTGGATGCGCCGCCAGCCGTAGCTGAATCGATACGTAATCTCGATGATGCGTGCGAAATCGTCAGGGTATTGCGCTTTTAGGCACGCCTCGATGAGCCCCTGTAAAAGGCCGTGGTGCTCGCCAATGAGCTCGATAAGGCCGTCGGGGCGCGCAATGTCCCAAGCGGCTCCGAAATGTGCCTTTGCGGCGTCGATGTCCTTGAGGCTCATGCATGCCATGGAAGCCGCCAGGTGCAGGAACAGTTCCGAGATGGGATAGCTTCCCTGTTTCATGATCAGGGCATTTTCCACCATGCCCAGGCTGCGGCCGTATTCGCCGCGCAGATACAAGGCGTGCGCCATCACGTAGCTGGCGAACAGGCGCAGGCCTTCGGGCAAATGCGCCGCAAGCGGATAAAACTCTTCGGCGGAATACGGGGAAGGCAAGTGCAGCAGGACGCTCGCGGCCGAGGCGAACAGGATGTGCATGGCGTGGACGGCAGGCGATTCCTCGTCGGCCGGCGTATCGAGGATGCCAGTAAGGCACCGGCGGGCATCGGCGATACGGTTGAGCGACAGACTGGCGTATCCGCAGATAAAGCATGCGGAATAGCGCAGTGCGGGGTCGGTGGCGTCAAGATAGGGGCGCGCCGTCTTGGCAGCGAGGGTGGCCTGTCCGCGAAAGTACAGCGCTTCTGCCGTGGCAATGGCGCGCGAATCGGGGTCGGAAATGCCTGCAACCGCAGCGTCAATCTGCCCCGGCACAAAGGCGGTGCACATCAACGGCATGGGAACGCAAGGGTAGCCATCGCAGTCCATCTTCCATCTCCCAACAGCTGGCAACAATAGCAGCAATTGTACTCCTGTTACTCGGGACTGGAATTTGCGGGTATGGCATACGATTGCGCAGAACGTATAAAGGAAGAGTCTATTGGCGATGCTGCCAAGGTGGCTACCGAAGCCTAGCTGACCTCGACAGTAGGAAAAATTGCCACCCCTGCAAAAAGCTTTGTCGCAGCGATGGGAAACACATCTTGTTCTGCATATAATGAGGTCATATGACGGTGCGTTTGCATACGTGTGACGCATTCCCATCGAACCGAAAAGGAGCTTTGCATGGATTCCAACAAGCGTCCCGACGACATGGTGCGTATCACCACTTCCGAACTTGCCCAGGTGTTCATCGATGAGCAGGTCGCTGCAATCCGCGAGCAGATCGGCGACAAGAAGGTCCTGCTGGCCCTTTCCGGTGGTGTCGACAGTTCGG
This sequence comes from Collinsella sp. LCP21S3_D3, assembly GCF_052118305.1. Lineage (NCBI taxonomy): Bacteria > Bacillati > Actinomycetota > Coriobacteriia > Coriobacteriales > Coriobacteriaceae > Collinsella > Collinsella sp. LCP21S3_D3. The sequence goes on along the minus strand of NZ_JBQKHK010000005.1, from coordinate 131,431 downwards.
TTGTCGCGGCCCTGCTCATCAAGGCCATCGGCAAGCAGCTTATCTGCGTGCACGTGAATCACGGCCTGATGCGTAAGGGCGAGAGCGAGCAAGTCGTCGACGTCTTCAAGAACCAGATGGACGCCAACCTGGTCTATGTGGACGCGACCGATCGCTTCTTGGATAAGCTCGTGGACGTCGAGGAGCCCGAGGCCAAGCGCAAAATCATCGGCGCCGAGTTCATTCGCGTGTTCGAGGAGGAGGCCCGCAAGGTTGGCGACGAGGTCAGCTTCCTCGCCCAGGGAACCATCTACCCCGACATCCTGGAGTCCCAGGATGGCGTGAAGGCCCACCACAACGTGGGTGGCCTGCCCGAGGACCTGCAGTTTGAGCTTTGCGAGCCCGTCAAGCTGCTGTACAAGGACGAGGTCCGCGTCGTGGGCCGCGAGCTCGGTCTGCCCGAGAACATGGTCGAGCGTCAGCCGTTCCCCGGTCCCGGCCTGGGCGTCCGCTGCCTTGGTGCCATTACCCGCGACCGTCTTGAGGCGCTGCGCGAAGCCGACGCCATCGTGCGCGAGGAGATCGACAAGGCAGGTCTGACCATCTGGCAGTACTTCGCCGTGGTGCCCGACTTCCGTGCCACCGGCGTGCGCGAGGGCAAGCGCGCCTACGACTGGCCCTGCATCATCCGCTGCATCAACACCGTCGACGTGATGACCGCCGAGGTGCCTGAGCTCGACTGGGCACTGCTCAAGCGTATTACCGCTCGCGTCACAGCCGAGGTTCCCGGCATCTGCCGTGTGTGCTACGACCTCACGCCTAAGCCCGTCGGCACCGTTGAGTGGGAGTAAGCTTTTTGGGCTGCTTTGATCATAGTTCCATGAATGGGGAGGCCTCGCGCGATTGCGCGGGGCCTTCTTTTTCGAAAAGGGCTGCCGTCGTGGTGTTGCCACTGTCCATCGTGCTTGCCATCGCCTCTGGTGTTGCTCCTGAGCAGGGCTGGTTTGCGACGAGAACTAGCAGGGCTTGTTGGCGGCACGAGCGAAGCAGGTTGTTTCGCATTGAGCGCGCCGGGCAGAAGAAGGCCATAATGGAGTGCGCGCACAATTTGTTTTAGAGGAGGATGCCGCATGGCAAAAGACGAACAAACAGGCTGGATTGTTGAGATGCTCATGGCCAGTGTGTCGGTGGCGCCCGCGGCTCTTTTGGAAGAGGTTATGGCAGATGAGCGCTGCGTGGCTTTTGGCCCCATCCACCATTTTATTGTGGGCGCGGTGCTGCTTGCGTGCTGGCGCAACGCCGAAGCATCTGGGGAGCGAGATGCGATGCTCAAAGACGATCTTGCCGATTTGATGTCTCGGTCGGATTGCGTGCCGGGGGCGACGTGTGCCCGCTGGGGCATGTGCGGGGCAGCTGCGTCTGCGGGCATGGCATATGCAATCGTGCGCGGCAATGCGCCGCTGCGCAGTGAAGGCTGGCAGGAGGGGCAGTTAATGGTTTCGGAGCTGCTTGCCGCCATCGCGCGCTCGGGAAGCCCACGGTGCTGCAAGCGAGATGCGCGCGTGGCGATTCGTGAGGCCGTTTCGTTTTTTAATGCGCTCGGCGGACCACAGCTTAAAGAATGGGAGAAGACGCCAGCCTGCGATAGCTATGCGGCCAATACAGTGTGCATGGGCGAAAAGTGTCCGTATCATCCGTCCTTTATCATCCAATAGGGAATCGGGTGCCCCAATAAGGGTTGGGCAGATGTGACAAAGTGACAGTTGCTTTGTCACATTATCGACGGTATGCGCGGGATGGTGCGCCACGCGGCGTGCCGTCCCGTTCGTTTTTTGGTGCGGTTTGTTACATTCCTCACTGGCGCCGGTAAAAAATGGGGATAGAGTAGGACAAACGCGTCGAATACGAACGGCGGGGGAGAGCGGGCAAGGTGCCTGCGCAGGAGAGGTTGCCGTCCATGCTGGAGCTCAAAGGAATTTGCAAAAGATACGTTACGCAGTCGTTTACGCAGGTGGCGCTCGACAGCGTGAGCCTGTCTTTTCGCGATAACGAGTTCGTGGCCATTTTGGGCCCCTCGGGTTCGGGTAAGACCACGATGCTCAACGTTATCGGCGGACTCGACCACTTTGACTCGGGTGACCTGCTGATCGACGGTATTTCGACCAAGGACTTCCACGATCGCGATTGGGATGCCTATCGCAACAACCGCATCGGCTTTGTGTTCCAAAGCTATAACCTCATTCCGCATCAGACCATTTTGGAAAACGTGGAGCTGGCGCTTGCGCTCACGGGCGTGGGGCACGCCGAGCGCCGCCAGCGTGCGCGCAAGGCGCTCGAGGCCGTTGGTCTGGGCGAGCACGTGAACAAGCGCCCGAGTCAGCTTTCGGGTGGACAGATGCAGCGCGTGGCCATCGCCCGCGCCCTGATTAATGATCCCGAGATTGTGCTGGCAGACGAGCCGACTGGCGCCTTGGATTCCACAACGTCCGTGCAGGTCATGGACTTGCTCAAGGACGTCGCGCGCGACCGTCTGGTTATCATGGTCACGCATAATCCCGATCTGGCGTACGAGTACGCCACGCGCATCGTCAACCTGGCGGACGGCAAGATTACCGACGATTCTGATCCTTTCGATGTCGCTGACGCCACGCGCCGCGAGGCCAAGCCTACGCGCAAAACCTCGATGAGCTTTGTGACGGCGCTGGGGCTTTCTGCCCGAAACCTTATGACCAAAAAGGGCCGTACGGCCATGACGGCCTTTGCGGGCTCGATTGGCATTATTGGCATCGCGGCGATTTTGGCGCTGTCCAATGGCGTAAACGGCTACATCAAAAAGGTCGAGGAGGATACGCTTTCGAGCTACCCGCTTACCATTTCCAAGCAGGATTACGACCTGTCGTCCATGATGGGCGAACAGGGGGCTACGGATGACGATACGTCCAAGAACGAGGGTTCGTCCGACGACGGCACCGACGGCAAGGCTCAGGGAACCGATAAGATCCCTGTGGTCACGGCCGTAAAGGATATGTTTGCAAGTGTTAAGTCCAACGATATGACGAGCTTTAAGGCATGGCTCGATGCCGGCGGCGACGGTATCGACAAAGAGGTCAACGCCATCCAGTACGGTTACGGCGTGACGCCGGTTGTCTATCGTGCCGGCAAGGGCGATGAGAAGCCTGTCCGGCTGGTGCCCAACGCTATGACCGAGGCCATGAGCGGTGGTGCGAGCTCGGCGGCAACGGTGAGCATGGACTCCATGGGGACCTCGGTCTTCAACGAGATGATCGACGATCAGAGTCTGCTCGACAGCCAGTACGATGTCGTCGCCGGCCATTGGCCTACGTCTGCTCACGAAGCCGTAATGGTGCTTTCGAGCCGTGGAACGGTTGGCGACTATACGCTTTACAGCATCGGTGCGCTGGATATCGATGAGCTCAACGACCTGGTGAACAGTGCCATGGCCGCCGACGGTAAGATTGAGACGCCTGAGAGCGGCGCCGACTTTACTTACGACGATGCGCTGTCCACGACGTTTAAGGTGTTGTCGCCGGCCGATGCTTATCGCAAAAACGAAGAGACCGGCATGTGGACTGACATGTCCGGCGACGCCGACTTTATGACGGCCAAGGTTGCCGACGGTATTGACGTGCACATTGTGGGCGTGGTGCGACCTAACGAGACGGCCAATGCGAGCGCGTTGTCTCCGGGCATTGCCTATACGCATGCGTTGACTCGCCAGCTTATGGAGCGCGCCGCCGATTCGCAGATCGTGCAAGAGCAACTTGCCCACCCCGAGACGGATGTCTTTACGGGCAAAACCTTCGACGAACTGCAAGGCGAGGCCAAGCAAGGCGTGGATCTGGGCAGTATGTTCAGTGTGGACGAGGCGGCGCTCAAGAGCGCGTTCTCGTTCGATGCGTCTGCACTCTCGGGTACTGCCGGTGGCATGGATCTTTCGGGCATCGATTTGTCGGGCCTGGATATTGACCTTTCGGGCGTTGGCAAAGACATCGACTTAAGCGACATCATGGCCAAAGCGCCGACCCCCGATTTCTCGGGCATCTTTGACGGTCTGGAGCTCACGCCCGAGCAAATGCAACAGGTGGGAACGCTTGCCAACCAACTATTTGAGGGCTTTTTGCAGTCTGATCAGTTTAGGGCGCTGTCACCCGAAGATCTCAAAGACGCGTCAAAGCTTGCTGCCGCATTCTCGGCGTATCTCGAGAACGATGTTGTGGCGCAGCAGTGCCTGGCACAGCTCAAGGCGCTCGGCGGCGATGTCCTGGTCGAGCGCCTGCAACAGGCGATGACCGACTATGTCCAAAATCAGTTGGCTCCGTATCTGCAGCAGGCTATGGATCAGGTGATGAAGGCGATTAGCGAGCAGGTGGCAACGACCGTGTCGACCCAGCTCAAGGCCGGTGCGGCAGGGCTCATGGACCAGATGGTGACGCAGATGTCTTCGAGTTTTGCCAACCTGGCGAGCGCCATGCGCGTGGATGCGAGCGCCTTTGCTCGTGCCATCCACTTCAACATGGACGCCGAGGACCTGAGCTCGCTCATGATGAGCTATGCCAAGGCGTCGAAGCTCACCTACGACAACAATCTGACCACGTTGGGCTACGCGGATGAAGCGGATCCCATCTCGGTCAAGATTTTCCCGCGTGACTTTGAGGCCAAGGAGCGTGTACTCGACCATATCGATGCGTACAACAAGCAGGTCAAAGCCGCCGGCCACGACGAGCAGGCAATCTCGTACACCGACTACATGGGCATCATCATGGGCTCGGTGACTGATATCGTGAATACCATCAGCTTGGTGCTCATCGCGTTCGTGAGCATCAGCCTGGTCGTGAGCTCCATCATGATCGGCATCATCACCTACATCAGCGTGCTGGAGCGCAAAAAGGAGATTGGCATCCTGCGCGCGATCGGCGCGTCGAAGCGCAACGTGGCAAACGTGTTCAACGCCGAGACCTTTATCGAGGGCCTCATTGCCGGTGTCTTTGCCATTGTTGTTGTGGTGGCCGTGAGTTTTCCGGTTAATGCCTGGGCGCTTGCTGCCAAACAGGTACCCAATCTGATGAGCTTGCCCGTGCAGGTTGCGCTGGCGCTCATTGCAATTTCGGTGCTGCTGACGGTCGTTGCCGGCCTGCTGCCGGCCCGCAGTGCATCCAAAAAAGACCCCGTGGAAGCCCTGCGCTCCGAATAATGTGACAAAGGGACTGTCCCTTTGTCACATTGAGTGACATGTAAAGCGAGGTCTAATACTTTTCCCGAGAAGTGAACGAGTCAAATTGGACCCCCGAAGCATCGACACTTATTGAAGGCGGTTTCCTGCGGTTTTGCCAGCCAAATCCTGCGGGTTTGGCGTCTAAAAATGTCGATGCTTCGGGGGTCCAAATATAGCCGTTCACTTCTCGGGAAAAGTATTAGACCTTGAGATATAGACGGCGTTTGCGAGCGTCAATTAGAGCGTAAGTTGCTAGTCCTCCTTTGCGGAGAGCATGAGGCTAATTTCCGGATGGGTGTACTTGTCGAACTCTTCTTTGGGCTCGGTGTCAAAGGTGTAGTACGACTTGATAGATTCGTCCTCCGTCTTGATGCTGATTTCTTCATATAGGGATCCGGCTAAAAATGCCTGTTTAAATTCATCCGACAGGCTGCATGGCGTGAGGAGGCCCGGTGTGGCAACGGAAATGTCCAACCCGTTGAGCGGGGGCGCATAGTGTCGCGATATCCTGCTCGCTGCAGGCGAGGTTGTCTGCAAGGCTTGCCTCGGGGTCGATCTGACTGGTGTAATCGATGTCCGTGAGCATGCCATCTGCATCGAAAGAAAGGTAGACATAGGCTGCTTGAGCGCCGAGGTCATTATCACGCAGATAGCCGATAATGCGGTAGCCGTAGTCGTGATACGACTCGTATGGGTCGTCTGCCGCGACGCGTTTGCACACGGGCTCCAAGGCATCTTGCGCGGCGAGCATGCCGGCGACCTCCGCGGAGCGGTCTTTGTTGGTTTGGGCTACCGCAAGCCTGCTCTGCAGCTCCTTCCACTGTTTGCCCTGCATTCCAAAGCGCGGCGCAAGAGCGCAATAGCAAAAGATGACGAGTTCGATTGCGGTGAGTGCAATGGCGGTATATATACCCGCGGGTTGGAATTCCTTTTGGTGGAACGCGATATCGTTGATCATTTGGAGCGGCAACATCAACAGGCATGCTACGAACGACATGACGAGTGCGGTCGCTGCGATCTTGGGGTATGTGCAGTACCGCTGGATGTGTTTCTTTTCTTGTTCGGTGAGCGGCTGCATGGGGCCTCGACTCTCATCGTTTTTCGGGGGCGATGCGTACACACTCTTGAGTATAGATGAGCGGAGGGTGTCTGTTGTTCAGACATGGCGGTCAGCAGCGTGCTGTTGGTGATCGCTTGATCGCGAACGTCCTCTTTTGGACAAGGAAAAAGTGGCGAGTGAGGGAGCTGCTGTGGGGCGGCCCTACTTGCTGTTTGTGGGCGCCATTCACCTTCGTTGCACAGGGATGGTCGGAGGGCTGGTTGACATCAAGCAACCGCCTCCGCCTTGTGGGCCGCCTCGGGGACAAGGCATAATGCATGTGACAAAGGGGCGGTTCCTTTGCCGCATTGATTTGAGAGTAGATGTTGATGATTCTATCGTTGGCCCCCATGGAGGGGATTACCGGGCATGTGTTCCGTCGCGTGCATGCGGAGTGCTTCGGTGCGCTCGACTGCTATTACACGCCGTTTTTGCCGCCGCCGCGGGTGGGCAACCGCTTTGGCGGCAAGGCGTTTAAGGAAATCGATCCGGCTAACAACCAAGGGCTTAACGTGGCGCCTCAGCTGATGTCCAAGAACGCGGATGAGTTTGTGTGGGCGGCGCGCGTGCTCGCCGACATGGGTTACCGCGAGGTTAATCTGAACCTTGGTTGCCCCTCGGGTACGGTTGTTGCCAAGGGTAAAGGATCGGGCTTCTTGCGCAACTTGGACGAGCTCGAGGTGTTCTTGAGTGACGTGTGCGAGCGATCGCCGTTGCCGGTGTCGGTAAAAACCAGGCTGGGGCTGGAGAGCGACGACGAATACGAGCGCGTGCTTGACCTGTACTGTCGCATGCCGTTGGCAGAGTTGATCGTGCATCCGCGCGTACAGAAGGATCGCTATACGGGCTCGCCGCGCAAAGAGTTTTATGGCGAGACGTTGGAGCGGGCACCGTTTCCGGTGGCATACAACGGCGATATTTTTGATCTTGAGGACATGGATGCGCTGGTGGAGGCCTATCCCGGTACACGCCATGTGATGCTGGGGCGTGGCTTGCTTGCGAACCCCGCGCTGGCTCGCATGGTCAAGGGTGGCCCTGCTGCCACGGCAGCCGAACTGCAGCGCTTCCACGACACGCTGTTTGCGGCATATGCAGAAGAGATTGGCGGCAACGCGGTCTTTCGCATGAAGGAGTGGTGGTTCTACGCTAAATGCGCCTTCGCCGATCCTGCTACCGTTCACAAGCTCGTACGCAAGACTAAAAAGGTCGACGAATACCGCGCCGCCGTCGATCGCGTCTTTCGCGAGCAGCCACTTGCGCCCATAGCCCGCTTCCACGGTTAGCTAGTCATTGGGGACGTTCTTTAACGGCTAGTCATTTAAGAACGTCCCCAATGACTATGTTGCAAAAGCTGTACGTCAGCATCCAAAGATGTCGAAAAATGTCGACTTTGGATGCTGGCGTACATGTTTGGATTCGGTGGGGGACTAGGCAATCATTGCGTCAAGGGTAATGAGTTCTCTGAGTCGCTCTGTGCGTGTTTGCCCATGGCGCTTTGCCTTCTCGTCAAACGCTTCAAGAACCGATTCACCCACACGTGCCGATAAAACAACGCTTGGCTCATCAGAGATCGACGGCCTTCCCAGCTTGATGGTGCGACCCTTCGGCCACTCATCTTTTTCGTATGCCTCCGCGGCTTTCTCCAACTCTCCGGGGGCAAATCCGATCATCTTTTCGAGTTGCTTAGCGTCCATAGCGCCTCCTATCGATCGATCCCGATTTCCCTGAGCACCTTGCGCGTAGGAGGGACAAGGGCGTGGTAAATGATATAGCCATCTCGATTGGAGCAATATCGAGCGATGAGCTCCATGAGACGGCTTCTTCCATCAAGTCCAACGAGAACGTAATCGATACCTCCGTTTTCAAGATCACGCCTGAACCATGCAAAAGCGGAGTTCCAGGCGCAGGTGATATCCGTCTCCGTCAGCCCGTGTTTGAGGGCGTGGGGGTGGATTGCGATGAGCTCCATAAGGGCCTCTCTTTTTGTATACAGTTTTGTAAACAAAAATGCAAGCAGTTAATAGGCTTAAGCGACTTGTTTTGATTGGACTTTTCGATGTAAAGCCGACATCGGAGGCTCCACTACTCCTTCGCTTTTTAGTTCGGTATGTGAACGTCCGTTGAACTCCCAGAGGGGAGCGTTTTCATAGATTATCGAGAGGAGCTTGGAGACTTCGGCTGTTTTCTTGCGTTCGTAAAACTCGGGCCGTACGACAATCAATAAGAAAGCTGCGTCTTCGGTAATTTGCTGTGCTGTCGGCATACCGTTGAGTCCAACGGAACGCAAAAGCTTTGTCATGATGAAATCGAACTCATCTTCTCTTGCATGGAGATCGGATGCCTTAATCTCAGGGTCTCTCAGGACGTACTGCTTGAGTCGTTCGACAGATCGACTGCACTTTATATGCCCGCAGATGACTTCGTCATAACTGAGCCTTTTGATTGGGAGACGTTCGTGACCGGCGAAGATGGCTGCCACTCTGATGCCAACGCGCCGTTCGCGCAGCGCGCGCATCTCACCGGTGTATTCGCTGCGTCGTTCATATTTTCGATAGGAGTATCCGTAGTCATCGTAGTAATAAGGGGCTTCATCGACAGCGTCATCGAGCTCAGGCGCTATGAGATAGAGTTTTCCATCTCTGGATATGACGCAGGGATTGTCGATTTGCCCCGATTCGTTCCTGATTTGCCAAATAGTTTCATTTATCTCAAATCTCGAGACTGGATTGGGGGCACAGGAGTTGTAGAGCTCAATAAGTTCATCGAGTGAAATGATTCCACAGGCATCTGTGTAGGCGCGGGCGAAGCGCCGTACTTCTTGATTTGATTCAAGCACACGGCGCTCCCAAGCATCCAAAACGTCCTGCGGACTTCGATAGCGGGCATGACGATCGATGCGCGATGCGCTCCAACGGTTATCAGCGGCAACGTTCATCAGATCCAAGCGCAGATCTTTGTCGGCGATGCGAGCGAGCGACTGATAGTGTTCTAGATCAAGCTCCGGTCGAAAACTCATGTCTTCCGGAACAGTTCGTGCGAGCTTTATGCAACGCTTGAGATAGGTCGGGCCCAGGCTTGGGCTAAAGTGCTGCTTGAGGTGGCAAGCGATGGGCGAGAGTAGGCCATTTAGATTGGAAATGGGGTATCCGGCAATCTCTTGCTCGAGACGGCGCCCGATGAGCAGAGCCCCTTCCGAAGAGGCCTCATGGTCGGTGCCTTTCTGGCCGAGGTGTTTGGCCTCGACAATCCTGCTGATATCCGAGCAGGTGTTTGAAATAATGTCGGGTGAAAGGGTTGGTATCTTTTTTGCCATAGCGATGCGCTCCTGTGTGACTCACGGAAAAGAAACAGTCTGATTGTGAGTGCCGTTCTTTGATGGCGACGGCGAACAGGAGCGCAGCCTGTCTGAGATGGGCGAGTGCGGTAACCACCGATCTTACTTACCGAGCTCGCTCCAGCGTGTCATTGGGGACCTCCGCAGGAGCTCTCGACCAGTCTCATGCCTTGGGATGAGTATAACACAGAGAGCAAACATATGTTCTATATATTTGAGAAACCGAAGCCCTACCCACTCATTTAAGAACGTCCCCAATGAGTGCTCGCACGCTAGAGCAGGTTCTCCTGTACCCATGCGATGATGTCGCTCGATTCGTAGAGTGGTTTGCCGTCGATGAACAGACAGGGAACCTGGCGTTTTCCGCCGACGGCGATAAGCGTCTGCTCGGCATCGGGGTCGGTCGAGATATTGCGCTCAGGGATGGTCACACCGTTATCGGCAAGGAAACGCCTGACCTTCATGCAATACGGGCAGCCGGTCATAACGTACAGCGTGAGCTCATGTTTAGTAGCCATAGGTCTCCAATCGGTTGAGGTTTTGATTGAAATACCCAAAGCCGCCGCGGTCTATGCATGAGCTGACGACGACTCGATGGCCTGTACCAGAAACGCCGTGGCTCCGGTGCCGCAGGGCTTGTCGTAGTAGTCGATAAAGCGCTGGTCAGCAAGATAGCCGTGGGCGAGGCCCAGGTATGCTTCGTCTTGGGGCTTGTGCCCCCAGTTAAGGCCAATCCATCGACGGTGCATCGCGACAAGTTTGCGGGCCTCGCTTCCATCCGCATCGCCGTCGTCCATGGCAATCGAAAGCTGACCCAGAATAGCGCGTTCAAATTCCTTCATGTCGTTCCATGTCTCGGGGTCCATGTCCAGCAGTGCTTCGTTTGCTGCGTCGATCGCCTCGTCGCCATAGCGCGCCCGCGCCTCGGCACCGTAGCGCTCCTCGTTTTCCTGCACGGAGCGCCAGCGCTCCAGTTGCGGCAGGACGGCGCCCATGAGCGAGACGGCTTCGTCGAGCGACATGCCGGTGTTTTGCGCCAGCCGCGGGGCACAATCCTCGATCATCGCCTCCATGGTGGTGTCGTAGGTGTACTTGCCGTGGTCGTAGCACCACTTGCAGTAATGGTCGGTTGTGGCGCCCACAGCATCGGTGCCGCAGTCGTCGGGTGTGAGTATCATGCCGCAGCTCTGGCAATAGTGCTCGGGCATTTCGAGCAGGTGGGACAGCGGTTCTCCGGTTACGGCGGCAATGAGCTTCATCATGTCGATGCCCGGGGTGACTTCGCCACGTTCCCAACGGCTGACGGCTTGGCGTGTGACGAAGAGCTTGGCGGCGAGCTGCTCTTGGGTAAGGTGATGGGCGCGGCGAATGGCAATGAGCTTTTCTGCAAAGGCCATAGCGGCTCCTTTCTGCTGGTTGATGGCTTAAGCATACGCGGCGGCCGGCTCTCTTCCAAGCAACCGTTGGTTGCACGAGGGGAGACCGCGGCGAAGAATTGCGCGCTGCACCCCACACCTCCATGCCGTACAATGACCGGCATGGAACCTATCGCACACATACATACCGACCTGCCGCAGAAGTTCGGCATTCCGCGCAACAGCTTTTTGGCGCCCCACCTGCAGGGACGCATCGTCTTTGAGCCGGAATTTGCCTCCAACGCAGCAGTTGAGGGTCTGGACTCCTTCTCTCACCTATGGCTGCTGTGGCGCTTCGAAAACGGAACGCCCGGCGGCACGGCTAAGGATATAGCTGCCGATGCCAAGACGCAGGACAGGTCCGGCACCAACGTCAAGTGGTCGAAGACTGTGCGCCCGCCGCGTCTGGGCGGAGCCGAACGCGTGGGCGTGTATGCCACGCGGAGTCCGTTTCGCCCCAATCCCATCGGTCTTACCTGCGTCAAGCTCAGCCGCGTTGAGCGCACCGACGACGGCCCCATCATCCATGTACTGGGGGCCGATCTGCGTGACGGCACGCCCATCTACGACATTAAGCCCTACATCCCGTTTGCGGACTGCCACCCGGATGCGACCGGCGGCTGGATTGAGGGTGCTCCGTGGCAAGAGCTCGATGTTGAGTTCCCGCAAGCGCTTCAAGACATGGTCCCGCCCGTAAAGCTCCCCGGCCTGGTCGAGGTTCTTCGCCAAGATCCGCGCCGCGCGGGCAGCAAGCACGAGCCAAACCGCGTTTACCACTTGGCTTACGCCGGACTCGACATATCGTTTACGGTTGACGGGGCCAGGTTGACGGTAACCGCCATCAACGACGCGCGAGACTAACCAGCCATTCGTCCTCACCCGTCAAATTAAGCGCCAAACCCCATGCCAAAATCGCCTACGCTGGTGGACAATAACGCCTACCGAATCATTCCGCTCTGCACGGGGGCTCAGCATGAAATACGACTTCACTTCAATCATCGACCGCCACGGCATGGACTCCATCGCCGTTGACTCTTGGGGTGAGATCCCCGGTATGGCTCCGAACGCACCCGACGAGGGCTTCGACCGCATTCCCATGTGGGTGGCGGACATGAACTTCGCCACGGTGCCTACAGTCCAGGAGCACATCATTCAGCGCGCCCAGCACCCCATGTTTGGTTACTTCAATCCGCGTTCCGAGTACTTCGACCGCATCATCGAATGGCAGAGCCGCCGTAATGGCGTCGAGGGCCTGGCGCCTGAGCATATCGGCTACGAAAACGGCGTGCTGGGCGGTGTCGTGTCGACGCTGCGCGCGTATGTCCAGCCGGGCGATGCGGTGTTGGTCCACAGCCCCACCTACATCGGCTTCACCAAGTCCATCGAGGCCGCGGGCTATCGCATTGTCCACAGCCCGCTTCAGCTCGACGACCAGAGCGTGTGGCGCATGGACTTTGAGGACATGGAGCGCAAACTCGCCCAAAATCACATCCATGCCGCAGTGTTCTGCTCGCCGCACAATCCCTGCGGCCGCGTATGGGAGCGCGACGAGATCGAGCGCGCCATGGACATTTATCGCGAGCACGATTGCGTGGTGATCTCGGACGAGATTTGGTCCGATATCATTCTGCCGGGACACAAGCACATCCCGACGCAGTCGGTGAGCGAGGATGCCCGCATGCGCACGGTTGCCCTCTATGCGCCGAGCAAGACGTTTAACCTGGCGGGTCTGGTCGGCAGCTACCACATTGTCTACAACGAGACGCTGCGCGACCGCATGTGCGCTGTGTCTAACAAGACCCATTACAACGAGATGAATGTCCTTTCGATGCATGCGCTTATCGGCGCCTACCAACCGCAGGGCTACGAGTGGGTGGACGAACTCAACCAGGTGCTTGCCGACAATATCGAGTACTTCTGCGATTACGTGGACGAGCATTTTGAGGGCGTGTCCTATTCGCGTCCGCAGGGCACGTACATGGTGTTTCTGGACTGCACCGAGTGGTGCCGCGAGCATGGCCGTGATATTCAGTGGTTGCTCGACGAGGGGGCACGCGTGGGCGTGGGGTATCAGGATGGACGTCCGTTCCATGGCCCCTGCGACATTCGCGTGAATCTGGCGCTGCCGCTTTCGCGCGTAAGGGAAGCGTGCGACCGCCTAGACCGTTACGTTTTTGGGGTATAGGGGTCGCACGATTCGGGTACTGCGGCTTGCGCCCGTGTCGTCAATGTGCGTGGGCGCATAGGGCGTAGAGGGTTGCGAGCGCGTTTTCCACGTTTGCTACTTTTCTTGAATTTGCTTGCCGCAAAGGTGTTCAACCGTAATTTCATACAGCTGGACGCCCCTGATACTTTGCTTGATCTCCTCTTCGACCTCTTCGGCAGAAGGATAGTACTTGAGGGCAAACTGTCGGACTTTGTCTTCGACAAACGCCGGGTCATCGTTCACGAGGCGGCAACGGCCAAAAACCACAGTGCTCTGAACATAGGGTGCCCAGTCGTCGTCTTTGTACCAATCGTTGCCATAGACGGTAAAGCAGACTTTGTCGCTGCGTTTGAGTGCATCGACCTTATGCCCCGCCTTGGCTCCATGAAAGTAAATTTTGTCGTGCTCGGGGTCAAAGTAGTAGTTAACGGGAATGGCGTAAGGATAGCCGTCGTCTCCGTTGACGGCAAAAATGCCGCGTTTGCAATTAACAAGTAGCTCTCGTGCCTCTTGATCGGTGATAGCACGCTTCTTTCTACGAAGAGGTCTAAACATCGTGGGTTTCCTTTCTTTCCGCGTGTTGCGTGCACGGCGGTGGGTGGTATGTCTATATCAAGATACTAGTTCAGGCTGCGAGGCCGACGGGAACATCCTATTTGTCGCAGATTGAAACGCACTTTTTGTTGTGGAAGGATTGTCCCTCACAACTCGTCGTCTAGGGGCATTCTCGATGGCTGGTTCCGTTTGCGGGGGAGGCGTGGGACAATACCGACCAAAAGCGTTTGCTTGTCCTGAAAAAGGGGGTCTCGATGAAAAAGCTGAGGACGCTGGCCGATGTGTTGCGTCAAGCCGGTTTCGTGCGCATCACGGGCCTTTTTCTCGTCTTTTATCTTCTGTGTTCAATGGCTGTTTGGCTCTCTGAGCCAACAACTCTTACGTTTGGCGATGGCCTTTGGTTTAGCTTTGAGACCGTATCGACGATCGGCTTTGGCGACATTCCGGCCGAAACGCCGGTCGCCCGTGTCATCACGGTCGTCCTGAGCGTTATCAGCATTTTTTACATTGCCATGCTCACGGGCGTGGCGGTGAGCTACTGCAATATGCTCATCAAGATGCATCAAAAGGACACTATGGCGCGCTTTATGGATGATCTTGAGCATTTGGAAGAGCTCGATCGTGACGAGCTCGCCGATCTGTCGCGCCGCGTGCGCGAATATCGCCGGCGCCAGCGCTAAAACGGGCGCCGCGCGTCACGATGAGGGGGACTGAATTTGAATATCACCGTGTATCTGGGTGCCAGTATCGGCAATGACCCGGCGTTTCTGCCTGCGGTGCAGGAGCTGGGCAACTGGATTGGCGCCAACGGGCACGCGCTCGTGTACGGCGGATCCAAGTCGGGCCTGATGGGCGCGCTCGCCGATAGCGTGCTTAATGCCGGCGGGCACGTGACGGGTGTGGAGCCGAGTTTTTTTATCGAGGCCGAGTTTCAACATGACGGTATCGACGACCTCATCGTGACGAGCGATATGGCGGAGCGTAAGGCAAAGATGATCGAGCTCGGCGATGCGTTCGTTGCTTTTCCCGGTGGGACGGGCACACTCGAGGAGATTGCCGAGGTTATGTCCGCGGTGTCGTTGGGGCACCTGAGTGCTCCGTGCATCCTGTATAACCTGGACGGTTACTACAACGACCTCAAGGCGCTGCTCGGACATATGATTGATAAGGGTTTATCAAGCCCACGGCGCCAGCAAGGCATTTACTTTGCCGAGGATCTGTACGAAATCGCATCAATTATCAACGGATAAGCCTTGAGCCTGTCCCGCTGTGGCCCCCGGTGGCTCCGTTTGCAGCGCAGACGGTTGGCTTGTCTGGGCCACACTCGCTCTACAATAAAACGTATCTATTTCGACTTTGACCGCGGGAGGACCCGATGGATAAGCTCGCTAAACCCACAAACCGCGCACTGTTTTTAGTTAGCGTTGCCGTGACCGGTGCGTTCGCAGGTGCCGCGGTCTGGCTGTTCTTTTTTGTGATGGAGCACGGCATCGACTATCTATGGACCGAGGTTCCGCACGCACTGGGCGTCGCTTCGCCCGAGCTCGCCAGCGGCCCGTTTGGCTTTCTGCCGTACCCGTTTTTTGTCTGCCTGCTGGGCGGCCTGTTAATCGGTCTGTACGAAAAGATGACAGACACCAAGACCGATAACCTCAATCAGGTGATGGCTAAGGTCAAGCAAGATGGGCGCTACCCGTACGACAATCTGGGCAAGCTTTCGCTTGCGGCATTGCTGCCGCTGCTGTTTGGCGGAAGTATTGGACCGGAGGCCGGCCTGACCGGCGTTATCGCGGGCCTGTGCAGCTGGGTCGGCGACCGCATGCGTCGCTTTGGCGCCGAGTTTAGGGAGCTCACGCTGCTAGGTACCCAGGCTGCCCTGACGGCGCTCTTTACCGCGCCTGTCTTTGGCTTTGTGGCGCCGCTCGCCGGTAGCGCCGACGGCCAGGGCGAAGATGCCGACGATGAGTCCGCGTCCGACGAGATCACCATCAAGCTGCCCAAGGCGCAAAAGACCGTGGTCTACGGCATTGCGATTGCCGGCGGTCTGGGCACTTACCTGTTGCTTGGCCAGCTCGTGGGCGGCGGCATGGGCATGCCCAGGTTCGAGTCCGCCGAGGTGGGCAACCTGGAGCTTGCCTGGCTCATTCCGCTGGCGTTGCTCGGCACCGTTTGCGGTTGGCTGTACTTTGTCTCCGAGCACGCGAGCGAGGCGCTGTCCCATGCAATAGGGGAGCGTCCTGTCGTCAAGGCCATGATGGCCGGTCTGGCGCTCGCCATCTGTGGCACGCTCCTGCCCTACACCATGTTTGCCGGCGAGACCCAGGCCGATGTGCTCATGGAAACCTATCTGACCATTCCCGCCGGCGTGCTTATCGCGACCGGTCTTGTCAAGGCTATGCTGACCCCCGCCCTCATCAATATGGGCTGGCGTGGCGGTCACTTCTTCCCGGTTATCTTCTCGGGCGTAAGCCTGGGCTATGGCCTTGCCATCCTCACCGGCGCCGATCCGGTCTTTTGCGTCGCCGTCTGCACGGCATCGACGATGGGCGCCGTCATGCGCCAGCCTGTCATGGTTGTGGGCCTGCTGCTCATGTGCTTCCCGCTCAAGGGCATCGTCTGCATGATCATCGCCGCAGCCATCGCCGCCGGCATTCCGCTGCCCAAGCCGCTGCGCAAGTAGCATATTGCGCTTTGCGTTCGTTCAGAACTCGTTTTGAAGAAGCCGCGCGAGGCCATTTGTTTACGGCCTCGCGCGGCTAATGTTTAGAGCTTCCTCAGCACAATGGCGATGGTGTTGAGGTATTCGAGCGCACCGGCTTCAACGGCAGCGCGGTCGCCTGCTGCGTGCTCGTTGTCGCAGGCGAGCCAGTCTTTCCATGCTTCATCCGTGCAGAGCATAGGCTGCATCGAGACAATCTCGACGCCGGGGGTCGGCTCGATCATGGCGCGCCACCAGGCTATGTCGTGCATATAGTCGAGCTGCTCGGGTGTCCAGGACTTGAGCAGGCAAACGGGCAGGTTGTCGTGGCAGTCGTAAACCATGCCGGGGATGCTTAAGTAGAGCATCCCACCTTGCTTTACGTAGGGGAGTAGGCGCTCACCCAGATAGTGTGGGTCACGGCCGTAGTAGTTGTACGAGTCGATACTTACGACCGCATCAAAATAGTCGTGCTCAAACGGCAGCCCCTGCGAGGCGTCTGCCTTAACAGGGTGAATCGTGTCGCGCGAGATACCGAGCGAATCGAAGAACGCACGGTTTTCGACGGGGTCGCTCCACAGATCGACAGCGTAGGTGTCAAACCCGTATTCGCGGGCGAGTAGGGCGCTGGTGATACCGGTGCCCGATCCAAGGTCGCAGACGCGGACGCCGCAGGGGATATGCACATCGCGAAGCAGCTCTTCGCAGAGCTTGAGGGGATTAGGGCCCATAATCTTAGAGCGTACGAGTGTCGCGCCGAAGCTAGTTGCTTTTGGGAAGGATTGAGATTCCTGGGTTTGCATTGTTCTTTCCTATCAGGTGCAAAAATGGCAGATGACGGAGGCGGAACGGCGCAACAAACCACGGCCGTTGGACGGCCGTTTTCGTGGTTCTATGCGATTGACCGTTCCCTAAAGAACAATGACCAAAAAGACATCCCCTTGGATGATCGAGACTGAGCCGAGGCCCGTGACGTTTATATTGTAAAACGTCACGGGCGTGCCGGGATATGCCGTTTGTCACGGATTTGCGGGGAGGGGCGGCGATCGCGTCCTTCGTAGATTGAGACACGCGTGGCTACAGATCGCGTACTCGATAAACCTTGGTGCTGACAGCGCAGCTGATTACACATAGTGCGAGCGCCAGTACTGCAGTTCCTGCACACAGACAGCCAAGGACGGTGGGATCGGGATTCGCCCCGGCAATCGACATGAGCCAGTTGCTGATGGGGTTGGAGGAGCTTAGCGTGGCCATGGCAAGGCATCCGAGCAGGGCAAACAGGCCAACGGATAGGCGCAGCGCCTCCATGTGTCCAAATCGAAAGAACAGCGGCTGCGCCAAAAACACCATCATGAGGGAGATGAGCATCGATGCTGCCGAGGCGATTGCGATTTCAAAGACCGTCTGTCCCGTCGAAGGAATGCCCGCGCTGTTGAAGAGCGGGATGGCGACGATACTCAAAAGCGTGGCGGCGCACGTCATGACGGCCGAGAAGACAACGATGCTCAGGTAGCGTGCGCAGATGATGTCTTTGCGCGAGAGGGGCAGCGTTGCCCGATAACGCTCCCATCCGTTTTGATTGTCGAAGCCTGCCAGCGAGCTCATGACCATGATAGGCGACATGGCGCTGAGCGCGCAGGCGCCGGCACTCATGCCGGAGTCGCCACCTGACGTGTTGGCGAGGGTCAGCACAACGAATATGAACAGGCCGACGCCCGCTATGCTTGGGACAAGCGTGCGAACGATGGCGAGCTCGGACATAAAGGCGCGTTTCATTTCGAAGCCCCTTTCAGCGTGAGGCGTAGATAATCGTCAATGGTTGCCCGATCGCAGGGAATCTCGGGGAAGGCCTCGAGCGTTTCGCGACGGTTGGGCACGAGCACGTCCACGCTATAAGCGTGGTGGGCGGCACGGGCGCCTTCGACGCAAGCCATAAGCTCGGCGGCCTGCGCTTGGGTACAGTGGGCGATGCCGGCGCGGTCGGTAATGTCCTCGCGTGGCAGGTCAAACACAATCGAGCCGTTATCGATGCAAATGATGCGGTCGGCAGCGCGATCGAGGTCGGACGTAATGTGACTCGAGAGCAGCACGCTGCGCTGGCCGTCGGAAACAAAGACGAGCAGCTCGTCGAGCAGCTCCTCGCGTGCCATGGGATCAAGACCCGCGGTGGCTTCGTCCA
Organism: Collinsella sp. LCP21S3_D3; assembly: GCF_052118305.1. Lineage (NCBI taxonomy): Bacteria > Bacillati > Actinomycetota > Coriobacteriia > Coriobacteriales > Coriobacteriaceae > Collinsella > Collinsella sp. LCP21S3_D3. The sequence continues at coordinate 112,733 of NZ_JBQKHK010000005.1, read as the reverse complement.
AAACGAGCAGCTTGGCCTTGTGGCTGAGCGCACAGGCAAGCTGCAGCTTCATGCCCATGCCGCGGGAGAGGTCCTTGACCTTCGCCTTGGGATCCAAGCCAAATCGGTCGATGAGGCTGGCGAAGGTGTCGTGGCTCCAGGTGGGGTACGCCGGGCTTACGAGTGCCTCAACTTCGGTCACCTTGAGTGTGGAAGGGAAGGGGCATGTGTCCAGCACGAGGCCGACACGAGTGCGCAGACAACGCTGCGCTTCACCGGGCGCGTCGGCGCCGCAGTGCTGCCCAAACAGGTGCACCTCGCCGGCATCGAGCTTTATAAGCCCGAGCGCGGCGTGAATGGTCGTTGTCTTGCCGGCGCCGTTTGCGCCCACAAAGCCAACAATCTGGCCGGGCTCCACGGCGAGCGTGACATCGCGTAGTGAAAAGCGGTCGCTTACAGCGCGTGAGATGCCTTTGAGTTCAAGCAAGTTTTGCATGGTATAGCCTTTCTTGCAGATGGCTACTGCATGGTTTCGGGGGCTACCAGGTCGAGCATTTCGTGCAGTTTGTCGCGCGTGACGCCCAAGGCTTCGGCTTGGCTCGCCGCTTTCGCAAGCAGGTCTTCGATATGGCATAGCTGGTTTTCGCGCAAGAGCTCCTGGTTGCCCTCGGCGACAAAACAGCCCTTGCCCTGCACGGTGCAGATAAACCCGAGTTGCTCTAGGTCGGCGTAGGCGCGTTTGGTGGTGATGACGCTCACACCTAGGTCGCTCGCGAGTGCACGGATGCTGGGGAGTTTGGCTCCCGCAGCGAGCGTGCCCGATAAGATCTGAGCTTTGACTTGCGAGGTTATCTGCTCGTAGATGGGCTTGTCGCTCGAATTGGATAGGATGATGTCCACAGCGGCTCCTTAGCTGTTGGGCTACACGTGTATATAACCGGTAAGCACAGTATATATACACTATGCACAGTTATGCAAGAGGTAAATAGGGATTGTCCGCTCGTTCATTCATCTCAATCTGTAACATCTGGAACCGATTTGGACGGCTACCTGTTACAGATTGAGATTTTGCTGGTGGGCCCCACCTGGTTGTCTCAATCTGTAACAACTGGAGAAGTTTTTGGCTGCTAGATGTTACAGATCGAGATCTTTTTGGGACGCCCACCTGTTTGTCTAAATCTGTAACAGGTAGAGGTTCAAAAACCGTCTAGATGTTACTGATCGAGACAAACTGCTGCGGAGTGCCGTCATCGACTGCTACACAGGCCCCAACTGATGAATTTGTCCTGATAGGCGCCCTAGAGCGGAATTTCGCGGCTACAATAGTGCGGTTACAACGACGTAATGCACTCAATGCAAGAAAGGATCCGCATGGCAAGCCTGTCGGATGAAATCTCGTCGCGCCGCACATTCGCGATCATCAGCCACCCGGATGCCGGTAAGACCACGCTTACCGAGAAGCTGCTGCTCTATACCGGCAGCATCCAGACCGCCGGCTCGGTCAAGGGCAAGAGCTCGGCCAAGCATGCCGTCTCGGACTGGATGGACATCGAGAAGGAGCGCGGCATTTCCGTCACCTCCTCGGTGCTGCAGTTCACTTACAACGGCGCCTGCGTCAACATCCTCGATACCCCCGGTCACCAGGACTTTTCGGAGGATACCTACCGTACCCTTATGGCCGCTGACGCCGCAGTCATGGTCATCGACGGCGCCAAGGGCGTCGAGGCCCAGACCAAGAAGCTCTTTAAGGTCTGTACGCTGCGCCACATTCCCATCTTCACCTTTGTGAACAAGCTCGACCACGAGGCTCGCGATCCGTTTGAGCTCATGGAAGAGATCGAGAATGTCCTGGGCATCAATACGTATCCCATGAACTGGCCGATTGGCAGCGGCCGCAATTTCCGCGGCGTGTTCGATCGTCAGACCCGTCGCGTCATTGCCTTTGAGGGTGACGGTCACGCCAACGCCACCAAGAAGGTCGCCGAGGTCGAGGCCGAGCTGGGCGATTCTTCTATGGATGAGCTCATCGGCGAGGAGAACCATAAGAACCTGATGGACGACATCGAGCTGCTCGATGGCGCCGGCGACGAGCTCGACTTGGATGCCGTGGCCTGCGGCAAGCTGAGCCCGGCGTTTTTTGGCTCGGCGCTTACCAACTTTGGCGTGGAACCCTTCCTTAAGGAGTTCCTGCGTCTGGCCCCGACGCCGCGTGCCTATACCGATACGCTTACCAGTGAACCGGTCGATCCCTGCCGCGACGACTTTAGCGGCTTTGTGTTTAAGATCCAGGCCAACATGGACAAGAACCACCGCGACCGCATCGCCTTTGTGCGCATTTGCTCGGGTAAGTTCGAGCGCGGCATGGATGCCTTCCACGTGCAGGGCAACCGCAAGCTTAAGCTTGCCACGGGCACGTCGATGATGGCCGACGACCGCGCCATCGTGGACGAGGCGTACGCGGGCGATATCGTGGGCCTGTTCGACCCGGGTATCTTTAGTGTCGGCGACACCGTGTGCTCCGGCAAGCGCCATGTGCAGTACCCACAGATCCCGACGTTTGCCCCCGAGATGTTCGCTCGCATTACGCAGGTCGACACGCTCAAGCGCAAGCAGTTCGTCAAGGGCATGGAGGAGCTTGCCCAGGAGGGCGCCATCCAGATCTTCCGCGAGCTGGGTGCCGGCATGGAGAGCGTCATTGTGGGCGTGGTCGGCGTGCTACAGTTTGAGGTGCTCGAGCGCCGCCTCAAGGCCGAGTACCGTGTTGAGGTTCGTCGCCAGCCGCTGCCCTATACGGACATTCGCTGGATCCAGAACGACCCCGACACCATCGATATCCCGGGCCTTTCGCTCACGCGCGACACGCTGCGCGTCGAGGACATGCGCGGTGGCAAGCTGTTGCTGTTTACGAGCCCGTGGAACGTGGATTGGGCAACCGACCACAACCCCGACCTTATCCTGTCGGAGTTTGGCAACGTAGTCTTTTAACGCATCGGCGCGGTGGCCCTGCGGGGCTGCCGCGCTGCCTGCTTGCCTGATGCCGCATGAGCGGCTATCATGCCCACCGTCGCCTCAAGACCGGGGCGTCCGAGCAGTTCGGGTCCGATATCCTGCTCGTTAAACCTAAAACCAAAGGAGTACATAATGATCAAGAAGGTCATGGAGGACTACAAGGTCCTGTTGCGGAGCATTCCCGCGGCAACGGTTTCGCTGTTTTTCGTGAGCGTTATCATGATGAACCTGCTGGCCAACAAAGAGCTCATCAGCCTGCCGTATCTGGCACTCGATTGCGGCTTTGTGGTGAGCTGGGTCTCGTTTTTGTGCCAGGACATGATCTGCAAGCGCTTTGGCGCCAAGGCATCCATCAAAATCTCTATCCTCGCACTGGCGGTCAACCTTGCCGTGAGCCTGTGCTTTTGGGCGTGCTCGCTCACACCCGGTATGTGGGGCGCCTACTACGACACGGGCATGATCGAGGTCAACACCGCCCTTAACGCCACCATCGGCGGCACCTGGTACGTGGTGCTGGGCTCTTCGCTGGCAATGTTCGTTTCTGCCGTGGTTAACTCCACGCTCAACCAGTCGCTCGGCCGTATGCTCAAAAAGAATAACTTTGCGAGCTTCGCCTTCCGCTCCTATGTGTCCACGGGTGTTGGCCAGTTTATCGACAACCTGGTCTTTGCCATTGTGGTGAGCCACACGTTCTTTGGTTGGACCTGGGTGCAGGTCCTTATGTGCTCGCTGACCGGCGCTGTTGCCGAGCTGCTGTGCGAGGTCTTCCTGAGCCCCGTGGGCTACAAGGTCGTGCGCGGCTGGGAGCGTGAGAATGTGGGCGCCGAGTACCTCAAGCGTCACGCAACCGCCTAAGGAGCAAGTATGCGGGTTTTGATTACGGGCGCTTCGGGCGGTATCGGAGCCGCGTGCGTGCGGCGCTTTTTGGATGAGGGCCACGAGGTCGTGGGCTTTGATCTGCTGCCGGCGGCGATCGAACACGAACGCTACCGCCATCTGGTCGTTGATGTACGCGAGCCTGACTCGTTTCCAGGCGACCTTGAACCCCAAGTGATCGTGAACGTTGCGGGTACGCAGGATTCGGTCGACGATATCGCCGCCAACCTGCGTGGCACCATCAACGTGACCGAGCGCTACGCTTTTGTGGGGGAGGGGCTTGTCGCCAAGCCGGCGCCCGCCATCAAATCCGTGGTCAATGTGGGGTCGGCGAGCGGGCATACGGGATCGGAGTTTCCCGCCTATGCCGCCAGCAAGGGCGGCGTTATCGCCTACACCAAGAACCTTGCAAACCGCCTGGCACCGCAGGCCATCGCCAACAGTGTGGACCCGGGTGGCGTTATCACGCCGCTCAACCGTTGCGTGATGGAAGACGAACACCTGTGGAACCAGATTATGGAGCTTACACCGCTTAAACGCTGGGCAACCGCCCAAGAGATCGCCGAGTGGATCTACTTTGTGGGCGTGACCAACCGGTTTATGACCGGGCAGAGCCTGCTCATTGATGGCGGCGAGGCCGGCCGCACACAATTTATTTGGCCCGAATAGGAAACGCGCCCGATGGAAAGCCGTCGGGCGTATTTTTGATGTATCGATTTTTAGCCGAGACAAGTCCAGTTGACGGGGGTCGAGCCGTGCTGTTCGAGTAGCCGATTGGCTGCCGAGAAGGGTCGCGACCCCATAAAAGCGGGGAGTTCTGCCGTGGCACGGTTGGCCGAAAGCGGCGAGGGGTGCGTGGAGGCAAGGCAGAACTTGCCGGTTGTTTTGCCCGCGTCGATTGCGGCGAGCTTGCCCTCAACCATCTGCTGGGCAAAGCGGCCCCATGCCAAAAAGACTACCGGTTGGGGTAGCTGGCAGCAGCGTTTGATAACGTAGTCGGTGAGCGTACTCCAGCCCAGCTTGGCGTGTGAGTTCGCGGCATGCTCGCGCACGGTAAGCGTAGTGTTGAGGAGCAGGACGCCCTGTTGTGCCCATGGCGTCAGATCTCCCGTGGCGGGAATGGGACAACTCAGATCGGCTTTGAGTTCCTTATAGATGTTGCGCAGGCTTGGCGGCAGCTTGGTTTGCGTCGCGGGGACCGAGAACGATAACCCCATGGCCTGGTTGGGCCCGTGATAAGGATCTTGGCCCAAGATGACAACTTTGACCTGGTCGGCCGGCGTGTAGGCGAGGGCATTGAGGATGTCGTCTTGTGCCGGGTAGATGGTCTGCTCGGCACGCAAAAGGGCGATGCGCTCGAGCAGCTGGTTCGTAGTGTCACGTACCGGCTGCGGCGCATCGTCCAACCAAGTTGCTATGTTGCGGTCGCGAGTTGCGGTGTTCATGGAGCTCCTTTATGGCAAATGCTATGTTGGCATCTATTGTAAAGGCGCACCGGTTGCCTTTATGCCGCGGCTGCATGAAGAGCGGGGTCTACGAGGCGCGTTCGGGCACTCCTGCCATATGAGCGCGTCCATGTGCGCGGAGGTGCGGAAGCTCGACGGTTGCCGCCATGACGCCGGTGAGGATGAGAGCTGCACCCAGGAAGGCGATGGGGCTCAGGACCTCGCCGACTAGGAAGAACGAAAAGACGGCGGAGCAGACTGGCTCGAGCGAGAAGGCAAAGCCGGTGGTCTCGGCGGGCACGTGGGGCTGCACGAGCGTCTGGGTGATAAAGCCGTAGGCAGAGCAGATGAGTGCGAGTGCGACGACGACCACGACCTCGCCCGGCGTGCCGGGGAGTGTGAAACCGCCAAAGGTGAATGCGGCGATGCCCGAGAATAAGCCGCCAAAGCCCAGCTGCCAAACGCCCAGAGCAAGCGGATCGACTTCTTCGACAAAGCGCTTGGCCACGATAATGTGGCCGGCATAGACAAAGGCGGAGAGCAGCATGATGAGCGCGCCCGGGTTCAGGCTGGTGAAGTCGGCGCCCGAGAGCAGCAACATACCGCAGGTGACGATGGCGGTGCCGACGAGCACTTTGCGCTCGGGGGCGCGGTGCAGCAGGGCGGCGTTGGCAAACGGCACGATCACGACCGTCAGGCTCTGCAAAAAGCCGGCAGTGGAGGCAGAGGTGAGGCTGGAGCCCAGGCACATGCAGGTGAGCTCGGTTGCCATGATGGCGCCGATGATGGCGGCACGGACCATAAGGTCGCGGTTAATGCGCAACGCGCGCTTGTGGAAGAGCAGCAGGCAGGCCACAAAAGCGATGATACAGCGTAGCGCGACGATACTCGTGGCGTTCATGCTGTCCATGCCGATCTTCATGAGGGGATACGAAAAGCCCCATGCGACGGGAACGGAAAATGAGAGCGCGATTGCTTTTTTGCGATCCATGGGACTCCTTTTGTTGCAGAACGGTTTCGTAAAAAGGATTCTGCTCCCAGATTTGGATGTAGTAAAGCGAATGTATCTTCAGTATGATTAAGAAATGCTAATGTCATTAGGAAAAGCACTGGCAAAACGTTTTACGGCTGCATTGTTGTGGAGGCACGATGGCGTCGCGGTATCAGATTGTTTGTATGGTGGTCGATTGCGGCAGCCTTAAGGGCGCGGCGGACGAGCTGGGCTATACGCAAAGTGCGGTGAGCCAGGCCGTCAAGGCACTCGAGCGCGAGCTGGGTACCACGCTTATCGAGCGCGGTAAGCAGGGCGTTTCACTTACGCGCGACGGTAAACAATATCTGCCGTATCTGCGCCAGATTGTGACTGCCGAGGCTGAGCTCGAGGGCAAGCGCCAGGAGCTGCTGGGGCTTTCGTCGTCCGATATTCGCATCGCGACGTTTACCAACGTGAGCCGAACCGTGTTACCGCGCGTGATCCGCGACTTTGGGGCGCTGCACCCGGGCGTACGCTTTACCCTCAAGCAGGGCGACTACACGCGCAACGCCCAATGGGTGCACGACGGCGTAGTGGATTTTTGCTTTACGGCACGTGGGTTTACCGCAGGGCTCGAGAAGCGCGTGGTCTATCACGACGAGTTGGTGGCACTGTTGCCTGTCGCGCATCCGCTGGCGGCAAAGGAAAAAGTGACGCTCGCCGACCTGGCTTCCGAGCCGTTTGTGCTGCTGGATGAGGGCGAACAGAGCCTGGTGCTCGATGCATTCGCGGCGCATGGCCTGTCGCCGCACGTGACGAGCGAGGTCACCGACGACTACACCATCATGGCGATGGTGGAGGAGGGTCTGGGCGTGAGCATGCTGTATCGCCGTACCGTTGAGGGCATGCAGGCCGATATTCGCGTACGTCCCATCGTGCACGCCCCCTCGCGCGACGTAGTGGCGGCCTGGCGCAGCTGGGACACCATGCCTATCGCCACGAGGCGCTTTATCGACTATATGAGCTCGCATATTGTCAATTAATGACTGGCGTGGCGTTGAGTGCGGTGTTTAGCAGGCTGTCGCTTTGGCTTGGGTGGCGCGATAGGTGCGTGTCGGGTGGCAGAGTAGTACCGCCACGACCATAAAGAACGCCGTGGTGCCCAGGCTGATGGGGTAGACCATCATGATGTTCGCAAAGGTGCGGAAGTGCGGGAACACGCAGAATACCCAATAGAAGCGGATGCCGCAGACGCAGATCATGGTGATAAGGGCGGGTATGAGCGAGATACCAAAGCCGCGCAGGTAGCCGGACATGTTCTCGTAGAACATGCTAAAGGCATACGCAGGGAAGATCGAGCACACGCGGATATAGCCGATCGAGACGATGTTGGGATCGCTGTTGAACAACGACAAGATCTCGCGCCCCAGGCCGACAATAACAATAATCGTGGTGAGCGCGACGATACCGCCTTCGACCAGGCAGACCTTAAGGGTCTTGGTGCAGCGGTCGATCTGACGGGCACCGTGGTTTTGCCCCACAAAGGTGGTGCAAGCCTGGCTAAAGCTGTTGAGCAGGTTGTAGCACACGTACTCCAGGCTCATGGCGGCGCTCGAGGCCGCCATGACCTCGGTGCCCAGGCTGTTGATGGCGGACTGGATGATGATGTTGGCGACGGCAAAGACGGCGCTTTGGATGCCGGCGGGCAGGCCGATCTTGACGATGCGCTTGAGGGCGACGGGGTCGATAGCAAGGTCGCGCGGGGTGACGCGGACGACGGAGTCGGTCTTGAGCAGGCGGATAAAGAGTGTAGCGGCGCTGACGGTGTAGGCGATGACGGTGGCGATGGCGACACCCGCGACGCCCCAGTGGAGTACGGGGACAAAGATGAGGTCCAGGCCAATGTTGAGGACGGTGGACACGGCAAGCGCTTGCAGCGGCATGCGGGTGATGCCGACGGAGCGGAAGATCGCGGCCTCAAAGTTGTAGAGCAAGATTGAGGGCATGCTGAGCAAAAAGACGCGTAGATAGAGCGAAGCGAGCGGCATGGTCTCGGCGGGAACGTTGAGCGCGGCGAGCATGGGCTCGGCAAAGATCTCGCCCAGAGCGATGACGACAAAGCCCACGAGCGCCATTAAAATCGAGGTATGGACGGCGCGTTTGACCATGTTCTGATCGTTGCGGCCGATAGCGTTGGCGATGACCACGTTGGAGCCAAGCGACATGCCAATAAACAGGTTGAGCATAAGGCTGGTAAGCGGAACATTGGAGCCGACTGCCGCCATGGCGAGGGTTCCCTGGTCGCCCGAGAAGTTACCGATAATGACCGTGGCGATGAGGTTTGACAGCTGCTCCAAGATGCTCGTGGCGGCCACGGGCAAGGCGAACAGGGGGATATTGCGCCACAGCGAGCCGGTGGTCATGTCGATGTGCTTAGATGCGGTATCAGCCATACGCTCTCAATTTCTAACGTGCTATTTCGTGCTTATTTGCGCAGACGATGATACTCCTAATCACCTAGTCATTGGGGGCGTTCTTAAACGACTAGTCATTCAAGAACGTCCCCAATGACTAGGTGGGGAAGGCGTGCGACAATGGTATACGTTGTGTTGTTCGCGCTAAGGAGTTGCCATGTTGTTGTGTCCCGTTTGCCATGAGCCGTTGGTGGACGACGAGCGCGGTGCTGCATGCGCGGGCGGACACCGGTTTGACCGTGCGCACGAGGGTTATCTATATCTGCTACGTTCGTCCAAGAGCGGCGACTCCATGGGCGATCCCAAGTCGCAGGCACGCAGCCGTCGTGACTTTTTGAACCGTGGCTACTATGCGCCGCTGCGCGATGCAATGGTCGAGCTGGTGCGCAAACGGGTTTCTGGGCGTGCTGCGTCTACAGGCGGCCCCATGACGCTGCTCGATATTTGCTGCGGTGAGGGTTACTACACCAGCGCGATGGGCGCGGTGCCGGGCGTGGACGCTTATGGCTTTGACCTGGGCAAAGAAATGGTACGCCTGGCCGCCAAGCGCGGCGATGCGACCTATTTTGTGGCCAACATGAAAGACATCCCAGTGGCCGATGGCGCCTTCGATATGGTGACCGAGCTCTTTGCTCCCTTTAACGAGCGCGAGTTTGCCCGCGTGTTGGCGCCGGAGGGTTCGCTCTACACCGTGGTGCCGGGTACCCGTCATCTCTTTGGGCTCAAGGAGGTGCTCTACGACACGCCGTACCTCAACGACGAAAAGCTTCCGAAGACGATGGAGCTTAAACTGGTCGGCACACAGCGGGTGTCCGCGAATATTACGCTCCAGACCCAGGCCGACATCGAGGCGGTGTTCCAGATGACGCCGTACTACTACCGCACACGCCCTACCGACAAAGAGCGCCTGGCAAACCTGGACACCCTTAAAACCGACATCGACTTCATCATTGCCGAGTACCGCCACAGCTAACCAACCTGCCAAAAAGGGACAGGTTTATTTTGGCAGGTTTTATCTGGGCAAATGTAAAGGGCCGACCGCGTTACTGCGCGATCGGCCCATGTTAGTTGCTTGGCTGCAGGGGTTATGAGAAGCGAGTGCCTACAGGCGGTCCTTGTTCTCGGCCTTAACGGCGTGCGCCTGCTGAACAAAGAACAGGTCGTAGACCACGATGACAAAGGCACCGATATTGACGGCGCTGCCGCCGAGTGCGGGAAGCGTGAGCACGGCCTGCGCAATCGTGGCGATTGCGGCAACGATGCCGAGCTTAAACGCGCTATCCACCTGCGAGGGCTTGTTGGCGCCCTTGATGCCCGCAACACCTGCGGAAAGATCGACAATGCCCTTGACGACAAGCACGACCGCGGCGAGCATGGCGTTCGACCCGTACGTGGAATCGAGGCTGCCCCTGGCGATACCGATACCGGCGATGACGAGGTTGGCGATGCCCAAAACAAAGTAGATGAGGGCAAGGATTTTGAGAGTCTTGCGAGCGGAGCTCATGGCTGGTCCTTTCGATACGAGTACGCCGATCTGGCGTAGCCCATGTGTTGCACATATGGTGAAGCACATTGTAGTTCAACGCAGCGATGCGTGCGCCTGAAAGCGCTTTGAGCCCGCGCAGCCCAATCCGACCTTTCAAAAAGGAAAGCTAGACGTAAGCCAAATCGATGGCAGCTCATGTGCGGCGCTGCGATGATGAGACCGTAACAAGGAGCTGTTCTTAAGGAGGAGCCATGATGTACGGAGCAGGGCGAGTGCATGAGCCGCGGTCGTTGGGAAGGCGCATGGGCGATTCTGTGATCGCTGCCGTGTGCACGGGATTGATGGCGGTGCTTTGCATTGGGATGCTGTGGGCCATGTCGCATGTGGGACAATAGCGGACGGTTGGGTGCTGGCATAAACGGCGCTCACGTATTCATTTTGCTTGTTAAGGAGTACCCATGGGCGTCGTCGATCCCTTTTCTGTTGCTCGGGCCGCGGGGCTTGAGCTGACCGGGAAGTCCGCGGGCCTCACGCTCACCGACGGCACGATGGAGTTGCGTGCCGATTTTGTCCGCATGCTGCCACGGCTCAAACAGGGCCGTCTGCAGCAAGAGCTGTTGGTAAAGGCTGCGCGCGCAAAAGGCGTCGAGTGCCCATGGGCGATTGATGCCACGGCAGGCTTTGGCGAGGATTCGCTGCTGCTGGCGGCTGCGGGCTTTACCGTCGATCTGTATGAGCAGGATTGCGTGATCGCGGCGCTCCTCAAGGATGCCTTGGATCGCGCGGCAGATAATCCGGCGCTTGCGACTGCCGTGGCACGCATGCGCTTACATGCGGGCGAGGACAGCATTGCCGGCCTTCACCATATAACTGAGTTGATCGGGCAGGGCGAGCTCACCGCTCCCGACGTGGTGTATCTGGACCCCATGTTTCCCGAGCGCACAAAGAGCGCGGCGGTTAAAAAGAAGTTCCAACTCTTGCATCATCTGGAACAGCCGTGTGCCGATGAGGAGACGCTGGTCGAAGCTGCGCTTGCGGTGCGCCCGCGCAAGGTCGTTATCAAGCGGCCGGTGAAGGGGCCGCTGCTTGCCGGCGTTAAGCCGAGCTATCAACTTGCGGGCAAGGCCGTTCGTTACGATGTTTTGGTGCCGCCGCGCCCGTAGCTTGCGTGCGATGGTTGGCGCTCCGTCAGTGCCGTGCCGATGCGGGGCCTATTTCCAAGGGTGCGACGTCAGGTGCCAGCCGCCGCAGTATTCGCATTTGTAGCAGGCCAAACCACGCCGCCCGCGGTTTTCGCAGTCGGCCATAACGGCCTCGGCCTCGGCGCGTGTGTCGTAACGGTTTTTGCGCTCGCACGACTTGTAGCGCCAGGCTTCATCGCGCTCGGCGTTCAGGGCGTCGCGGCGCTCGTCCTCGCGCGCAAACAGGTCGCTCATAGCGCCGCCGGTGGCAGCGCCCAAAAACTCGCTTTTGGCCTTTGACCAGGCGGCTCGCTTTTTGCTTCCCATCTGCTTCTCGCCCCTCTTCAAACGCTGGTATCATTGCTCAATCAAAGTGATACCAATAAACGTGAGGTCGCCGCGTGATGATCAGAAAAACCCTCGATACCGACATTCCCGCCGTCATGGCTATCTATGACGCGGCCCGTGCCTTTATGCGCGCGCATGGCAACGCCACGCAGTGGCCCGAGGGCACGCCTTCTGCCGAGCAGCTGGCTGCCGATATCGCCGCCGGTGGTAGCTATGTGTGCGAAGTCGACGGCCGCGTGGTGGCGACGTTTGCCTTTTTACCGGGCCCGGACGAGTGCTATGACGTAATTGAGGACGGGCAATGGCGTAGCGACACTCCGTACGCCGTGCTGCACCGTGTGGCGTCCGACGGCACCGTGCACGGTATCGCGGCTGCGATGTTCGCCTTTGCCAAAGAGCGTGCCGACCATCTGCGTATCGATACGCATCGGGACAACCTGCCCATGCAGGGCGCGAGTATTAAAGCGGGATTTGAGCGTGCCGGCGTCGTGTATGTGTCGGACGGCACGCCGCGTGTTGCGTTTGACTGGCTGCGCGAGGCATAAGAGCGGGGGCGCGTATCTACGCTCCAAGTAAGCGAAAATGGCCCCGGGTGGGGCCATTTTTAATCGCTGCGCTGTTTTGCAAGGTGGTAGATGCCGCTCGCTGTCGGCTCTAAGGCACCTACGCTCGGGGCAGCTCGCTTCCGCAGTGGCAACACTTGGTCGCGCCTTCGTGCACCTCTTCCAGGCAATACGGACAGACGGGCGCCGGTGCGGCTTCCTCGGCGGTGGCACCGGCGAGCCTGTCGCCGATTTCCTGCGCCTTGTTGAATGCCTTGACGATGGCAAAGACGATTGCCGCCACAATCAAAAAATTGATGCACGAGCCGATAAAGGCGCCAAAGTCGATATTAGTGCCCGGCACCACCAGCCCCGAGATCTCGGTAGCGCTACCGCCGGCAATCACGGAGATAAGCGGGTTGATGATGTTATCGGTAAGTGAGGTCACGATGGCGGTGAATGCGCCGCCGATAATCACGCCGACGGCCATGTCCATCACGTTGCCGCGATTGATGAATTCCTTGAACTCGTTGAGCAATGTCTTCATGGTGACTCCTCGCTGTTGTGGGGTTCGCGTTGTTGCCGCCCCGGATGAGCCCGGGCAGGCAAAAAGGGGAGGTGCCGGCTTTCGCAAGGCGCGAACCTACGAAAATCGCCGCACGGCAACGCGGGGCGATGAGCTCGGTCGGGGGATAGGGCCCGCTTCGCCCGCCGGCCCGTAAATTGTATCATCCAGTGTGGAATGAGAGCGCCCGTTTCCGCGTGCGACGGGCTTGCAATAAGAGGAGAGCCATGTCGAAGCAAGCGGTCGTTGGAATCTTGGCGCATGTCGATGCTGGCAAGACCACGCTGGCCGAGGCCATGCTGTTCAATGCGGGTCGCATTCGTAAGCGCGGCCGCGTGGACGATGGCGATTCGCATCTGGACACTAACGCGATCGAGCGCGAGCGCGGCATTACGATTTTCTCGTCGCAGGCCGTGCTCGACCACGGTGATACCCACGTCATGCTCGTGGATGCACCGGGGCATGTCGATTTTTCTGCCGAGGCGGAGCGCACGCTGCGCGCACTCGACTACGCGATTTTAGTTGTGGGCGCCAACGACGGCGTGCAGGGGCACACCGAAACCCTGTGGCGCCTGCTTGCACGCTATGACATTCCGACGTTCATCTATATCAACAAAATCGATTTGGAGAATCCCGGCCGCGATGTTTTGCTGGCACAACTTGGGCGGCGTCTTTCCGAAGGCTGCCTGGATGCCAACGAACTGCTGGAGGGCGGCGCCGTTCAGGAGGACGCTGCTGCGTTGGACGAGGCGGCGCTCGAGGAGTTTCTTGAGGCAGGCGAGCTTTCCGTCGCAACGCTGTCGCGCATGGTTGCCGAGCGCAAGCTCTTTCCCTGCTTTGCCGGCTCGGCGCTCAAGGACCAGGGCGTGAGCGAGCTGCTGGATGGCATATGCGTGCTGATGCGCGAACAGATATGGCTTCCGGAGTTTGCCGCGCGCGTCTATCGTGTCAGCCGCGGGGATCGCGGCGAGCGCTTGGCATGGGTTAAAGTGACCGGCGGCACGCTGTGTGCAAAACAGATGATCAGCGGACGTTCCGGTGCCGAGGTATGGGAGCAGAAGGTCGATCAGGTGCGCATCTATAACGGCGAAAAGTATGAGCTTGCCCAAGAAGTTGCTGCTGGCGGTATTTGTGCCGTGACGGGTCTTGCGCACGTTCGCCCAGGGGACGCCTTGGGTGCGGAGCCCGTGTGTGATGCGTCCGTCATCGCTCCGGTCCTCACCTATACGGTGCTTCCGGGTGAACACGATGTCCATGCGGTGTTTAAAGCGCTGACTGAGTTGGCGGACGAAGACCCCATGCTCGGCGTAAGCTGGAATACTCATCTGGAGCAGATTCACCTGCAGCTGATGGGCGCCGTGCAACTCGAGGTCGTGCAGCGGGTGTTGGCCGATCGCTTCGGCCTTTCGATTTCGTTTGAGCCCGGCGGTATTCTCTATAAGGAGACCATTTCGCAGCTGGTCGAGGGCGTGGGCCACTTTGAGCCACTGCGCCACTATGCCGAGGTGCATCTGAGCCTGGAGCCGTTGCCAGCGGGTTCGGGCGTGCAGTTTGGCACCGTGACCTCGACTGACGAGCTCGATCTTAACTGGCAGCGTCTGGCGCTCACCAACGCCATGGAGCGCGATCACCTGGGCGTGCTGACCGGCTCGCCCATCACCGATGTGCGCATTACGCTCACAGGTGGCCGTGCGCATGCCAAACACACCGAGGGCGGCGACTTTCGCCAGGCCACGTACCGCGCGATTCGCCAGGGGCTCATGCAGGCGCGTGAGGCCGGCGCGGCGGTGCTGTTGGAGCCGTGGTATCGCTTTGAGCTCGAGGTGCCGGGGGAGTGTGTGGGCAGGGCGTTGTCAGACGCCACGCGCATGGGTGCCGAGTACGAGCCGCCGACGATGGCGGGCGAACGGGCGAAGCTTGTGGGTCGCGTGCCGGCATCCGAGGCGCAGGATTATGCGCTGGAGGTGGCCGCCTACACGAGCGGTCGCGGGCATCTGTACCTGGAGTTCGCCGGTTATGCGGCATGCCATGATGCCGAGCGCGTCATCGAGACGGCCGCCTATGAGCCCGAGGCCGATCTACCCAACACGCCCGACTCGGTCTTTTGCTCTCACGGCGCCGGCTACACGGTCAAATGGTACGACGTGCCCGCCGCGGCGCACGTAAAGGTCGATCCCGCCACCTTCCGCCCCTGGCGAGCGGCGGACGTCGAGTTTTTCGGCCATAGGTGATGGAGGGTCAGTCTCTTTGTCGCATCCTGTTGGTATAACTCGGTATAAGTTGGTATAACTGTTACCAGGGTTTGCCAATCCGAGGAGGCCGACATGAATCCAAATCCCTTTAAGCCCACGGCTGGTAAGCGGCCTCCGATACTCATCGGCCGCGAGTCGGTCATCGAAGATTTCGAGGAAGGGCTCGATAACGGCGCCGGAGCTCCGGGCAGGCTCATGCTCATTACGGGAAACCGCGGCTATGGCAAAACGGTTCTCTTGCGGGAGCTGCAGCGTTTAGCTAGCGAGCGCGGATGGGCGGTTGTCTCTGATTCCGCCTCGCTTGGCCTATGCGACCGCCTGGCCGATGCGCTTCGCTCGAATATGTCGGTTGCGACGTCAATGGAGTTCGGGCCGTCACTTGGCCGGATGTCGGTCGAGGCGGCGCGGGCAAAAGGCGAGACGTTGCGCGGGTTAGTCAACGAACGCCTCGAGAAACTCGGGCCGGGAAAGGGCTTACTGTTTGCGATTGACGAGGCCCAATCGGCATCTATCGAGGAGCTGGCGGCGCTGGCCGTTCTCTATCAGCAGGTGCTCGGAGACCAGGATGCTACGGGCTTGCCCGATAGAGACCAGCACGGTCTTGCGCTGGTTTTTGCCGGCTTGCCCAGCATGGTTGATGACTTGCTCGAAGAGCCGATCGTAACGTTTTTGCGCCGCGCCCAGCAGCGTACGCTGGGTGCGATTTCTTTGCCCAAAGTGCGCGATTCATATATCCAGACGGTCAAAGGCACTGGTCTTTTCGTTGATGCGGAGACGGCGGACCTTGCGGCGCACAAGAGCATGGGGCATCCCTATATGGTTCAGCTGGTGGGATATTACATGTGGAGGTCTGCTGTCCGGCGTGACTCGCGGGTCATTGAAGTGTGCGATGTCGAGGCTGGCTACGCGGATGCCATCTCCGAGTTCTATGAAGCAGCGGACGCTCCCTTGTATTACGGGTTGCGCAGTCCGCAGCGCCTCTTTACCGAGGTCATGGCGGCTGATGGGGGCAAGCCGACGCGCATGGCGGCCATCATTGAGCGCTGCGACCCACCCAAAGCTGAGCGAGCAAATATCGCGCAAGCCTGATTCGCGAGCGCGTCATCGAGGCTGCCGGATACGGTCTCGTCCGGTTTACCGTGCCCATGCTGGGCGAGTGCATCCGCGACCGCGTTTTATGGCATGAGTAGGGTGACAAAGGTGACGGAACAGAAGATGAGCCCGCAGGCTATAGAGGTACGCGGCGCGCGTGTGCACAACCTCAAGGACATCGATATCGATATTCCGCTGGGAAAGCTCGTGGGTATTGCTGGCGTATCGGGTTCGGGCAAGAGTTCGCTGGCACTGGGCGTTCTTTACGCCGAGGGCTCGCGTCGCTACCTGGAGGCGCTTAGCACCTATACTCGCCGCCGTCTGACGCAGGCCGAACATGCCCAGGTGGACGAGGTGCTGCACGTACCGGCGGCGCTTGCATTGCATCAGCGCCCCAGCGTGCCGGGTGTGCGCTCGACCTTTGGTACCATGACCGAGCTCAACAATAGCCTGCGTCTGCTCTTTAGCCGTTGCGCCCATCACGTGTGCCCGCACTGCGGGGCGCGCGTGGAGCCGAGCCTTAACGTGGCCGCGGGCCTGTCGCTCACGTGCCCCGAGTGCGGCCGTGAGTTCTACGCGCCGGGTGCCGAGGACCTTGCCTTTAACAGCGGCGGCGCGTGTCCCACCTGCGGCGGCACCGGTGTCATGCGCGAGGTGGACGAGGCGAGCCTGGTGCCCGACGGGTCCAAGACTATCAACGAAGGCGCGGTGCTTCCTTGGGGCACGCTCATGTGGGATCTGATGAAGCAAGTGGCAGGCGAGATGGGTGTGCGTACCGACGTGCCGTTTAACCAGCTCACGCCTCAAGAGCGTGACATTGTGTTCCACGGTCCGGCGGTTAAGAAGCACATTCTCTACGTTCCCAAAAACGGCGAGGGCGCTACGCCGCTCGACTTCACCTATTACAATGCCGTCTATACCGTCGAGAACGCGCTCGCCAAGGTTAAGGACGATAAGGGCTTAAAACGTGTGGCGCGCTTTTTGCGCGAGGGGCCATGTCGTGACTGTGGCGGCACGCGCCTCTCCGAGGCTGCGCGCCAGCCCCAGGTGCGCGGTATCAATCTGGCCCAGGCCGCGGCCATGACGCTGGGCGAGGCGATTGAGTGGGTGCGCGGGGTGCCCGCATCCTTGCCGGCCGAGATGCGGCCCATGGCGGCGGATATCTGCGATTCGTTTTTGAGCGCGGCCCGTCGCCTGGTCGATCTGGGTCTCGACTACCTTTCGCTCGATCGCGCCGGTGCCACGCTCTCCACGGGCGAGCGTCAGCGCGTGCAGCTCGCCCGCGTGGTGCGCAACCGATCGACGGGCGTGCTCTATGTGTTGGACGAGCCTTCGATTGGCTTGCATCCTGCCAATGTCGACGGCTTGGTGGGCGTGATGCGCGATCTGGTGGATGACGGCAACACCGTGGTTGTTGTCGACCACGATACGCGCGTACTGGCGGAAGCCGACTATCTGGTCGAGATGGGCCCCGTTGCCGGAGCAGGCGGCGGTAATGTGATTGCCGCTGGCACGGTGGACGAGGTCGAACAATCGCAGGGCAGCCGCATCGCCCCGTTTTTGCGCGCAGACCCCAAGCGTATGCGTCCGCAGGTGACTGACGAGGAAATGTTCGATCAGGGCCACATCCGCATGGCAACCGATGCCATCCATACCGTCAAACCGCTCGAAGTCGATATACCGCGCGGTCGCCTTGTCGCGGTGACGGGCGTTTCGGGTTCGGGTAAGACGACGTTGGTGCTCGAGACACTCATCCCGGCGCTTAAGGCCCAGGCAGCTGGCGAGCGCCTGCCAAGCCATGTGCGCTGGGTCGACGCCGAGGGTATTGCACGCGCAAACCTGATTGACGCTACACCTATCGGCGCCAACGTGCGCTCGACGGTAGCGACCTATGCCGACATCCATGATGAGCTGCGTCGCGCCTTCGCCCGTACGCCCGAAGCCAAGGCAGCCGGCTACAAAGCGGGTGCCTTTAGCTACAACACCGGCGCCTTGCGCTGCCCTACGTGCGATGGCACAGGCTCGATATCGCTCGACGTGCAATTTTTGCCCGATGTCGAGATCATCTGCCCAGCATGTCGAGGCTCGCGTTATGCAGACACGGCTTCGCATATCCATCGCGAGGGCAAGGACGGGAGCAAGCTTACGTTGCCGCAGCTCATGGACATGAGCGTGGACGAGGCTCTCGACGCCACGGTGGGACTCAAGAAGGTTCAGGCGCGCTTGCTGACCTTGCACGACCTGGGCTTGGGCTATCTTACACTCGGTGAGCCCACGCCGGCGCTTTCGGGCGGCGAGGCGCAGCGTTTAAAGCTTGCGAGCGAGATGGGCCGCGTGCAGGACGATGCCGTATTCGTATTCGACGAGCCCACGATCGGCCTGCACCCGCTCGATGTTCAGGTGCTGCTGAACGTATTTGACGGCCTCGTCGCCAAGGGCGCCACGGTTATCGTGATCGAGCACGATCTCGACCTTATCCGCAATGCCGATTATGTGATCGACATGGGGCCGGGCGGTGGCGATGCGGGCGGGCAAGTCGTCTGCGCCGGCACTCCGGCGGATATCGCTGCTTGCTCCAAGAGCATTACTGGCCGCTACCTATAGACAATGAGGCAAAGGGACAGTCTCTTTGCCTCATTGATGCCTATTTCACGCATTGAGCGGCGAGATAGTCGCGGAAGAATGGCAATTCAAAAGCGACGATTCCGCGCCCGCGTTCTCCAATGATGCCGGCATCTATCATGCGGCGTCGGTAGCGGGAGACCTGCTGCGGCGAACGCTTAAGGCGCTCGACAAGGTCAGCGGTGGTGGATTCTTCCTCGTCATCGAGCATGGCGATGAGGAATCGCTTGTCCTCTGCCGTGAGTTCCCGATAGGTTGCCGCGAGGATTCGGTCGTCCATCTCGTCGCGCGCGATTTTGATTCCCATGTCAAAGTCGCGTGACGAGATTTCCTTCGAATCGCTTGTGAGATCCCAGGCACGGTAGCCTACGAGTTGCAATAGGAAGGGAAAACCAGAGATCGAGCGAACGGCTCTATCGATTCCCTCAGCATCCTTTCACACCGCCGTTTAACTTCATTTTACTTTAGTTAATTCTGATTAAAAGTAAGGGCTCTTTATCAAGAGCGTCAATTAGGCGTGTGTGCCATCGGCGTGGCGCTTGAATGTGACAAAGGGGCAGTTCCTTTGTCACATTCCCGGAAAGCCTGTTTGGCGCAGGGCTTCGTAGAGGACGATGGCGGCGCTGTTGGAGAGGTTGAGTGCGCTGATGCGGTAGTCGTCCGGATTGACGAAGTTGCCGCAGATATCCTGCCGAAGGATGGCCTCATGGCCGTCCTCGGTATGTCCGAGCGATTCCTCGTGGGCTTCCCAGGCCTCGGCGTTGTCAAGTGAGTCACAATCGCGCAGCATGGGGATGCGCTCGCAGCGCTCGGGCGCTGCGGCGAGCAGCCCTTCGGGAATCCCCGAGCTTTCGCTGCCAAAGACCAAATAGTCGCCGTCACGGTAAGTGCTCTGCGCATAGGTTCGGCGTGCCTTTTTGGTCAGCAGATGCAAGCGGTCGTCGGCGGGGGAGAGGTCATTGCGCGCAAGGAAATCCTCCCAGCTGGCATAGGTCGTCACGTCCAAGTTTTGCCAGTAGCCCAGGCCGGCGCGACGCACCGTTTTGTCGTCGAGCGAAAAGCCCAGTGGCTCCACCAGATGCAGGCGGGCGCCGGTGACCACGCAGGTACGGCCGATATTACCCGTATTGGCCGGAATCTCGGGCGCATACAGCACGATATTGAACATGAATCTCCTTGGCATAGAACGAAAAACCACCACGAAGGGGCAGTCACCTTCGTGGTGGTTTGATGGTTACGTGGGCGGAAAACGCCCACTTGGATAACCTAAGCGCGGTGCCAGTCGGTCAGGCAGGCATCAAGGGCGGCGATGAGCGCATCCTTGTCCATGTGACGGCCGATGATGCACAGGCTCGTCATGCGGTCGCCCGTCTCGTCGTCCCAAATCTGCATGATCTCGGGGTTCTCGTCGATGATCTTCTGCTTCTCGCCCTCGGGCGCCGAGTCAACGAACAAGCCGTTCTCCATCAGGCGCATCTGGCGGCCGGCCTGCTCGAACATGTAGCACATGTCCGGATCGCCGGTCTGCCACAGCGGACCCTTGACGCGAATGACCTCGTCGGGCCACTCCTGCTCAACAAAATCGGTGAACTTCTGCAGGTCAAACGGCTTACGGCGCGAGTACACAAAGGTCTCGATGTCGTACTCGAGCACCTCGGGGTCGTCGTGCTCCTCGGGATGCTCCATGGCCTCGATCCAGGCGGCGGAGTTGTAGGCGCGCATAAAGTCGAAGCGATCGGTATCGAGCAGCTCCTCCATGGGGACCTCGCCGTTTTGAGCCTCGATAATCACGGCGTCTTTCTGCAGACTGCGCACGATGGCCTTGAGCTCGGCGATCTGCTCAGGGCTCACGGTATCGGTCTTGTTGAGGATCAGCGTGGAGCAAAACTCGATCTGCTGGATGAGCAGACTCTCGATGTCGTCCTCGTCGATATCCTCGGCCAGCAGGTCGCGACCGCCGTTGAACTCGTCGTACATGCGGGCGCAGTCGACCACGGCAACGATGTTGTCGAGCGCGAGCTTGGGTTCGCCGCCCACTTTGGCCTCGTCGCAGAAGCTTGAGATGGTGTAGGCGATGGGGATGGGCTCGCAAATACCGGAGGCCTCGATGATGATGTAGTCGAACTTGCCCGAATCGGCGATGCCCTGCAGCTGGTTGGCCAGGTCGTCCGAAAGCGTGCAGCAGATGCAGCCGTTGGTGAGCGGGATGAGGTCGTCGGTCTCGGAAAGGCCACCGTCGGCGATAAGGCTGGCGTCGACGTTGATCTCGCCGATATCGTTGACGATCACGGCGGCGCGGATGCCGCCGTCGTTGGCGAGGATATGGTTGAGCAGCGTGGTCTTGCCGGCACCGAGGTATCCGGTAAGCATGATGATCTTCACGGGTTTGTTGGGCATGTGCCCTCCTTTGTTAGACATGGCTTACAGTAAAATCATATGCCAAACGCCTGCTCTTATACCCACGCGCCGGCAAATAACACAGGCTACTCCCAGGCTCCCCATACATCGGGGCAATAACCGACGGTGGCCTTTTTGCCGTTGCGCACGATGGGCTCGGCCAGTACCTGCTGATTCTCGAGCAGCTTATCAAAGCGCTGGCTGGGAGTGAGGTGCTGGATAAGTGCGAGTGTCTCCTCGTCCTTGGCTTTGGGGTTGAGCAGCTTGTCGATGCCGCCGACCGCCTGCATCACGCTCGTGAGCTCGCCTTTGCTCATCTCCTTTTCCTTAAGGTCAATAAACTGCACCTTAATGCGGCGCTCCTTAAAATAGCGCTGGGCCTTCTTGGTATCGAAGGACTTTTTGGTGCCGAAGATTTGCACGTTCATAGCATGTTCCGCCGTTCTAACGAACGGCGGTCACCTCGACGCTGCAAAGCCATCTGATGGGCAATCTGCCTTTCAATCGTCGGGCGCGGGCAACAGCCCAGCGCCCTCCTCTTTCAAGGCACCTTGCCTCATCAGCTGGCTTTTCGCTGACATTGATAGAACATCGAGGTGACCACCGCTGGACTTATCGAATGAAGTTGGTGCGCTCGCGATCGGCTTCGGGCGCGCTGATGCCGGCGGCCTGTCCTGCTTCGATACATTGCAGGAGCCAGGCCATGTTCTTGCCGATGTTGCGCATGGTGGCAAGGCCCTCGGCATCCCCATCGGCGTCGCCGGGCACGCGACCAAAGACGTTGTTCCAGTACGTGGAGGCGACCACGGGCATCTGGTTGATGGTGAAGTACTTGTTGAGCACATCGAAGGTGGTCGACGTACCACCGCGACGGGCGACAGCGACCGCGGCGCCGGGTTTGTGCGCAAAGGCGTGCCCGCCCGCATAGAAGGCGCGATCGAGGGCCGAAAGGATGCGTCCGCTGGGGTGCGCATAGTAGACGGGTGAGCCAAAGACAAAGCCGTCTGCCTGCTCAGCGGCAGCGATGAGCTCGTTCACCACGTCGTCGTCAAAGGTGCAGCGACCCCCAAGCTTGCCGCACTGGCCGCAACCGATACAATCGCGAATGGGCTTGGCGCCCAGCTGAAACACCTCGGTATCAATGCCTTCGGCATTGAGCTGCTCGGCGACTTCGGCGAGTGCGCGGGCGGTGTTGCCGTCTGCCTTGGGACTGCCATTGACCAAAAGAACCTTCATCACAAACTCCCTCTGCTGTCGGTGACTTCTGCGGAGGATTATCGCACGAGAGGGCAGATGGCGTGGGGAGCGATGTGAAACGGCTTGTGTTTCACATCGCTCCCCACGACGCTAGTCCAGCTTGGTGCCCGGTACTTGCGGCGCCTCTTCAAGCAGCGCTTTGAGCTCGTTCAAAATGGAAACGGGCTGTCGGTCGACAGCGTCTAGATGAAGTGTCGCCACACGAATGGGTGGCTGATATTCAAATGAGCCAAAGAGCACGGGCGACCCCAAGAATCGCTCGATTTCGTCTGCGATCGCGTCGGTCTCTTCGGGATCAAAGTCGTCGAAAAGCGCCACGAACATTGGTCCCGTCGAGCGGAACAGACGACCCTTGCCGCGCGAGCATTCCATAAGGCAGGCGGCACTTTCTGCCAAAACACGGTCGCCCGCATCAAAGCCAAAGCGGGCATTGACCTGAGCGATATCGTTGATTTTAATGGCAATAAAGCCTGCCTCGCGCGCCACGCGACGCATTTCACCAATGGCGTTGACCAGGGCGTGAATATCGCCCAGGCCGGTCACGGAATCTGTCGTATCTGCCAAGCTTCGGTTGATGATAATGCCCACATACATGCTGGGCTCGGTATCGGTGCCGTCCAAGCGGTAGCCCGTGCAGTCGCAAAGCGCGTATTTTCCGGTGGCATCCATTACGCGATACTGCATGTAATGGAAGTGCCACGTACCGTTTATCACCATGTCGAGCTCGGCGCGCACGTTGTCGCGGTCCTCGGGATGAACGCGGGCGAGCCACATGTCGAGTGAGTTAAAAGGGTGCTGGGAGGGCAGGTCAAAATCGCGCACGGCGTTAACCGACCATTGCGATTCTCCCGTATCGAGGTTAAGGATGAACGGATAGCGCGTCTCGGAGCTCATGGAGATCGCTTGGAACACCCGGTCGTTGCAGGGAAGCTGATCGACGATTGGGCGTTGCGGCGCGTCATTGTCTTTCGGTTGCTGCACACGATGCATAAGCTTATAGCGATACATCTTGCGATCGGCATCCATCGTCATCTGGCGACGCGTGTCGCCGGCAAGTGGATCGACGCGCGAGCAGCCAAAGCTAAAGCTGGCGATCATGTGCGCCTTGCCACCTGAGCTCGCCTCGATCAGCCCGGCACGTACCTGCTCCAAGCGCTGCTCGAGTTCAGTCTCGTTTGCGGAGAGCGAGATAAGCACAAACTCGTCTCCACCGATACGGAACAGCATCTCATCGTGCTCCATGGTTTCGGAGAGTGTGCGGCAGATACTCAGAATATAGCGATTGCCTTCGGCGTGGCCAAACATATCGTTGCAATGCTTGAGATGGTCGATGTCAATATAGGCGCAGGTGAAGGGGTCGCCTTTGCGCCAGAGCTGCTCGACGTAACGGTCGAGTCCGCTGCGGTTGCCCAAGTTGGTGAGCGGATCGATATAGGCGTTGCGCTCAAGCAGCTGGCGCTCTTGTTGCAGGATGGCATACGTCTTTTGCAGTTGCTCACCAACGGCGCGTAGCCCGGCGGGCAGCGCGGCAACATCGAGTTCGGCGGTCGAGATGCCATTCGCAAGTCGCTGAAGATAGGCAATAATCGATTGCTCGCCCATGCGGTACGACTCGTTCATGATGGATAACCTCCTTGGGCAGGACAACGGTTTGTATCATATCCCCAATTCGGCTTGGATTGGGGATATGAGTTAGCCAATGGGGACAAATGCTTCCTTCGACGGTGGCGTTTTGCGCGCGAGCGTATCAGTTGTTATTGCCGCCATCGAGCAATGCCTCAAAATCTTTTGCCTGCATGGGTCGGTAGTAGAGGAAACCCTGAGCGTAGCGGGCGCCCATGTGGCGTAGCATGTTCGCCTGTTCATTTGTCTCGATGCCTTCGATTACAACGGGCAGATGGAGCGACTGCGCCATCTCGAGCATCGATGACACGATCCGCGCGCTGCGGCCTTGATCGCGGCCGGTGGGCACAAAGGTGCGGTCGAGCTTGATGACGTCAACATTCACGTTTCTGAGCATCGCGAGCGTGGACTGGCCGGTACCAAAATCGTCCATATAGGTCGAGAAGCCGTGGGTGTGCAGATCCGCGGTCAGCTTATCCACAGCCTCGGACTCTCCGGTATAGGCGGTCTCGGTGATCTCGATACGCATGAGCTCGGGCGGCAGGTTGTATTGGGCGGCGAGCGCCCCCATATGTTCGGCAACGTCGCAGGCAAGAATGTCCACGCGCGACACGTTGAGGGAGATCGGAACCACGCGAAGACCGCGATCGAGACGCTCGCGAAGCCATGTGGCAACGCCCTGCCAAACATATTTGTCGAGCGTTACCACAAAGCCGCTTTCCTCGAGAGCGGGGATAAACGTGACAGGTGAAATGAGGGATCCATCCTTGTCAATCCAGCGTGTGAGCGCCTCGGCGCCAATGATCTCGCCGGTTTCCATATCGACCTGGGGCTGCAGGTAGTAAGTGATGCGGCCGTTTGAGAGCGCATACTGGAACTCGGTTAGCGTGTGGTGGAACGCAACCTCATGCTCGTATTCCTCGGGGCGGAAAACGGCAATGCGCTCCTTAAAGTCGTTTTTGGCGCGTCGATTGGTAAACATGGCCTTGGCCTGGGCATCAATGGTGATTTCCTCGCTCGCGTCGATGGGGCATACGCCCATGGACGGCCAAAAGCCTACGCTGTCGTCGTGCTTGGCTACAGCCTCGCGCACGCGCGCATAGACTCGGTGAACGAAATCGCGCTCAAAGGGTATGAGCAGACAAAAGTCGTCTTGCCCCCAGTATCCCGCGACACCCATGTCGGCGTTCTCGATATCCTTGAGCACCGTGCCCACATCGGCAAGCATACGGTCGCCTTCGGCCTGTCCATACCATTCGTTAAATAGGCGCATGTGGCCCATGTCGACGGTGGCAATACACCAAGCGCCGTCGCGCTTTGCCTTGATGAAGGCATTGGCACGGCGCATAAACTCGCTGGGTCGGCAGAGGCCGGTGAGCATATCGATGCGTTCGGCGATTGCGCTTTTGCGCTCGACCTCGGGTATAGGGAGGCTGTCGTTGGGGACAAGCCCGCCAGCCGTGCGAAGGCGACGGTCGAGTTCGCGCAAAACCGCAGATGTTTGGTAGTCCAGGCGCTCGTAAAAGACCGGGGCGACAATGCAAACGGGAGTGATGGTGTCGCCCGCGATCTGAACGGGGGCAAAAATGGTCTCTTTTAGACGATGGGTCAGGAGTTCAAATGCCCCGTGGTCCAAAGCGTTGCTGAGCACGACGAACTGGACACTTCGTGAACGGAAGACGCGACTCCTACCGCGGGTGATCGACAGCATACGGCTTGCGTATTCGGCAAGCATGCTGTCGACCGCCTCGGCTCCATAGAGCTCGTTGAGCTTCGTCGTGCCGCGAACGCGCACGGCGATGAGTCCTGTTTTGCAGCGGTCACGGCGACAGGCATCGATAGCGTTGACCAGCATACGCTGCGTTCCAAGCCCCGTGGCGGCGTCGACGGTCTCGGCAAGGGAATGATTGACGAGCTCGCCGACATAGAGCGAGGGCTCGTTTTCGCTCCCATCGATGCGAAAACCGCGAGCACGGCAGAGCACGTAGTCGCCTGTGGTGTTGCGTACACGATACTGCATGACTCGATGGTGCTTGGAGCCGTTATAGACTTGGTCGAAGTCGTCGGTAAAAGCCTCAAGGTCATCGGGATGGACGCGCTTTTTCCAGTAATCGCGACAGTTGTCTATGTGCTCTGAAGGAAGTCCGAGATCGCGCAAGGCACCTTGTGACCAAAGGGTGCGATGTTTGTCCAAGTTCTCGATAAAGAAATAACGACCTTCGTTGAGCATCGAAAAGGCGTCGAAAACGCGGTCGCTTATTTCGAAGTCGTCGGTATGGACTTGCGTGATATTGCGTCGATCGAGGTGCAAGGCATGGCGTAGTTTGTAGTCGTACATGCGATGGTCGGCATCGAGCGTCATGCGATTGGGGGCTTCGCCCAGGGCGGGGTCGGCGTGGGACACTCCGTAACTAAACGAGTGGGGCATCCCGGAATCGTTGTTGTTGAGCAAGATTGTTCGGCAGTGTTCCAGACGATCGGCGAGGTCGTCCTCGGTTGCAATCGTAGAGAGGATGGCGAACTCGTCGCCTCCCAGTCGAAACGCCGCCTCGTCCACCTTCATATACAGCTTGAGATAGAGGCTTACCTGCAAGATGTAGCGGTTGCCCTCGTCATGCCCAAAGACGTCGTTGCAGTGCTTAAGGTTATCGATGTCGATAAAAGCCATGGTGACGGGCAGTTCCTGCTCCCAGAGCTCCTCGAGGGAACGGGCAAAGGCGCCGCGGTTGCCAAGTCCGGTAAGCTGGTCGGTAAAGGCGGTCCTGATCAGATCGTCCTGACGTTCAAGAAGGTCGCGGACGGTCTTTTCGAGCGTCTCGGTGTAATTGCTGACAGTATCCATGTCGTAAGCGGCTTTCTGAGGTCGGGCGAATTGCGTCGGGCGAGCTCGTTGTGCACACGCGTTGTTGTTCGGCGCTTTACGTGTATCCAGGCCCCCGCCTCGCTGCGTTGTTGGGTTAATTTACCGGCTAATGTTTGCAGTTGATAACTGCTGAGTAGTATAGACAACAGCGCAGAATTATATATGGGTGCCCATGCTGTGCGCGGCCATTATTCGCTAAACGGTACCGCAATGATGAGATGTCCGATAAAAATGCGACTGAGACGCTATATGTTGACGGGTATACTTGTCCCGGTTTTAAACGCAGGAACGGAGATGGTCGCATGACACAGCCGGATACGACGCGCACGGTGGGGCTTGCGCTCGAGGGAGGCGGCTACCGCGGTATGTATACGGCGGGCGTACTCGATGTCTGGATGGAGCACGGCTTAACTTGTGACCATATGGTGGGTGTCTCGGCGGGTGCGGCGTTTGGGTACAATTTTAAGTCACGCCAGATCGGTCGCGCCATTCGGTATAACAAGGCCTATTGCGCCGACAAGCGCTATGCGAGCGTGACAAGCTGGTTGCGAACCGGTGACATGTTCAATGCCGATTTTGCCTATCATGAGGTGCCGCTTGAGCGCGATCCTATCGACTTAGAGGCGTATCGTGCCTGTCCTATGCGGTTTACGTGTGTGTGCACCGATATCGAGACGGGTGAGGCCGTCTATCACGACCTGCCGTATGGCGATGAGCGCGATATCGAGTGGATTCGGGCATCGTCGGCGATTCCCGTGGCGACCAAACCCGTTCGGATTGACGGACATCGATATCTGGATGGCGGCGTGGCCGATTCCATTCCCAGTGCGTGGTTATTCGAACAGGGGCATGACCGCAACATCGTGGTGCTGACGCAGCCGGCAGGCTTTGTAAAACAACCCAATAGCTTGATGCCTATGCTGCGCCGCGTGTTTCGCCGCTATCCAGAGTTTGTCGCGGCGCTTGAACGCCGGCACGAGGTATATAACGCTGCACTCGACGACCTGGCGCGTCGCGAGGCCAGCGGCGAGGTTTTCGTGGTGCGTCCGAGCGAATCGGTGAAGGTGCCATCGCTGTGTCGCGAGCCAGAGGAGCTCGAGCGCATCTACCAGGTCGGTCGTCGTGATGCGGCCGCGACCTTGTCGGCGTTGGAAGCATATCTGGCAGAGTAGGGCAAACTGCAGAGTCCTCGGCGGAAAGTGCGTCCCAGAATTTGCGTCTGGAATGGGATGCAGTTTCCCAATGGAGTCGCATGCGGAAAACGCATCCCAGAATGGAGGTCCAAACTGGGATGCGCTTTCCGCTATTGAAGATATGAGGCTGCGAATTAGCTGCTCGGCCTATGCCTGTGCCTGCTGCCAGGTGTCGACAAGCTCCTTGGCTGCGGCGTGGGGGTCGTCAGCGCTGCAGACGGCGCTCACCACAAAGAAGCCGTCGACGCCGGTGCCCTTGAGCTGCGGCAGATCGGCTTTTTTGACGCCGCCGCCGACCACGATGGGAACGGGGCTTGCCTCATGGAGCGCGGCCAGGTCCTCAAAGCTCTTGGTGATGATGGAGCCATCTGCCGCGCGTCCACAGTCGCGCTTGGTCTCGGTCTCGTGGAGCGGGCCGATGCCCAGGTAGTCGACTAGGCTCATGTCGGCGGTCTTGACGTACTCGAGCATTTCCTCGCAACGGGCCGAAAGGCCCACGATGGCATCGGGGCCCAGAAGCTTGCGGCAGACCTCGACGGGAATATCGCTCTGGCCCACATGCACGCCGTCGACGGCGATACCCTGTTCGCGTGCGGCGAGTACGCAGTCCAGACGGTCGTCGATAAGCAGGGCGACCTTGCCGGTCTTGCCGGCGCGAGCGATAGCCTGCGCGGCGTCGCCCGTCAGCGCGATGATCTCGCGGGCACTTGCCACCTTGGAGCGCACCTGGATGCAGGTAAAGCCGGCATCCAGCGCCTGCGCTACCACATCGCCCACGGGACGTCCCAGCGTGTTTTCGGGGCCGAGTACCAGATAGGCCGAGATATCAAGGTTGTCGCGGATGCTCATCGTGCTTCCTCCTGCTTTTTGATTTGCGCTTCCATGCGCTCGAGTTTGCCGGTCATGGTGTCGGTAAAACCGGGTCGAATATCGGCTTTGAGCACGACTTCGGTGCGGATGCCCTTGCTTGCCAGCACAAAGGTTGCGTCGCGTACGACCTGCATGACCTCGTCCCAGTCGCCCTCGATCTCGGTGAACATCGAGGTGGTGCGGTTGGGAAGGCCGCTCTCGCGAATGACGCGCACGACCTCGGCGACCTCGGCGGACAGCTCGTCGCCTGTGCCGCACGGGGCGATGGCTACGGCGACGAGCGTGTTCATGTCGGCAGCGGTTGCGGGTTCGGACATGGCTTATGCCTCCTCGAGCTCGAGGTGGTTATTCGCAATATCCTGAGCGGTCGCGCGGTAGAGTTCGTCGATAAAGGCGACCTTAAAGCTTGCCGGGGCATCAGCGACAGCGGCGGCACGCGTGCCGGCAACGTTGTAGACAGCGGTACCGCAGATGGCTGCCGTAAACGGATCGGCGGCGCAAGCGTACACGGCCAGGACGCCGCCCTGCGAGCAGCCACAGCCGGTAATCTTGGACATGAGCGGGCTGCCGCCGTGGGACTTGGCCACGGTCGTGCCGTCGGTAATCAGGTCGACTTCGCCCGAGACCACTACGGCGCCGCCGGTGTAGCGGGCGAGTGCCACGGCAGCGCCGCGGGCGGCGTCGACCGTATCGGTGGTATCGACACCGCGCACGCGGCTCAGGTCAGCCGCCTCGCCTTCAAGACCCCACAGGCCGGCGAGCGCGATGATCTCGGAGGCGTTGCCGCGCACGATGGCGGGCTTGTACTGCTTGAGCTCGTTTACCAGCTGGGTGCGCAGGCTACCGATGCCCAGGCCCACCGGATCGAGCACCCAGGGTTTGCCGGCGTCGTGTGCCGCTTTGGCCGCACGGGGAATCGTCTGCTCGTAGATGGGGAAGAGCGTGCCCATGTTGAGATAGACGGCGCCGCCGCCGGCAACGAGCGCCTCGCCCTCGTCGGGCAGATAGACCATGGCGGCCGAACCGCCTACGGCGAGCTGCGCGTTGGCGACAAAGTCGATCGTCACCGTGTTGGTGATGGAGCCGGCCATCGGGTTGGTTGCGCGAATCTCCTCCACGGCCTTGACCACATTTTGTTTAAGCTGTTTCGAATCAATCACTTCACATGCCTCCTTGGCATAGAAAAGGGGCGCTGTGCATAGACAGCGCCCCTGTAAAGGCGGCATGCTCCCTACGCCAGCATTAACTGACAGGTTCAAAGGATTGGGCCCCATGCCCTCTCAGCCTTGTGGTTTGCACCGCCGGCACTCCCGCATCGAATCTGTTGTTCTCTATACTAGCGCACCTGCCAAAAAGGGACAGGTTTATTTTGGCAGGTGGCAACGGGGGCGTTGCATTTTCCCAGATAAAACCTGCCAAAATAAACCTGTCCCTTATTGGCAGGTCGCTACAATGGATACGGTGAAAATGACTGGGGGCCTTATGATTAAACTTGTGCTGACCGATATGGACGATACGTTGATTCCAGCCGGGCATGACGGCGCCAGCGACTACGCCATCGAGGGCATTCATGCCATGCAGGCGGCGGGCCTGCACTTTGGCCCGGTTTCGGGCCGTCAGCCTTCCGCGATGGGCTGGATGTTTCGTAATCGTTCCGAGTGCTTCTCGACCGGTGCGTTCTGCAACGGCCAGGTCATGTTTGTCGACGGCGAGGTGGTAGCCTCGCATGCGACCGATAACGCCGCCCTTATTCGCTTGGCTGACTACTTGGAGCAAGAGACCGATGATACCTATCTGAAGGTCTACAGCCTGGGTGATGACTTTTGGGACAATGACGCCTATTGTGTGACGAGCGACCCCGAGCGCGTGCGTCGCGCTATGGAGTCGGGCGGCAACGCGTGGCTCAAAGGCGAAGAGGCCCCGTGCCGTCCCGTTGTCGGTGACGCGCCGGTGTTCAAGGCGAATATCTGGAGTGCCCGTTCGCGTGAGGGGCTCGCGGAGCTGCGCGAGCGCGTTGCCGCCGAGGTGCCGGAACTCTCGCTTGTGTTTCCCAACAACCGAGTGCGCCTTTTCGATATCTTGCCGGCTGGTTGGGACAAGGGCTGTGCCACGCTGGAGCTGGCGCGTGCTTTGGGCCTAACGCCCGACGAGGTGGCGGTGTTCGGCGATTCCGATAACGATCTGCCCATGATTAATGCCGTTCCCAACTCCGTTGCAGTCGCCAATGCCAATGAGGCCGTCACGGCTGCCGCGCGTTGGCATATCGGCGCTGCGGCAGACGATGCGGTTGCCGGGGCTCTGCACCAGATTGCCGCCTGCGCCGCGACGGGGGCGATGCCGTCGTTTATGCGCCAGATGGACGCGACGGGTCATGGCGTCACGAACGTCTAGGGAGAAAGTCATGAAGCTTCAGCAGCTCAGGTATGTTGTTAAGGTTGCCGAATGCGGCAGCATTACCGAGGCCTCGCGCCGGCTCTTTGTGTCGCAGCCTTCGATTACCGCGTCGATTCGCGATCTCGAAAACGAGATGGGTGTGCACATTTTTGAGCGCACCAACAAGGGCGTCATTGTGTCCGAGGAAGGCGAGACATTCTTGGGCTACGCGCGCCAGGTACTCGATCAGGCCGACCTGCTCGAGGGCAAGTACAAGGGCGCATCCGAGCAAGTGCCACACTTTAGTGTGAGCTGTCAGCATTATTCCTTTGCCGTTAATGCGTTTGTCGACGTGATCCGTGAGTTCGATGCCGCACGCTACGACTTTACCCTGCGCGAGGAACAGACTCACGAGATCATCGAAGATGTCGCGCACATGAAGAGTGAACTGGGCATTCTGTACTTATCCGAACATAACCGCGAGGTTATCGAGCGCATGCTGGCGGCCAACGAGCTCGTATTCGAAGGGCTCTTCTGCGCCACGCCGCACGTCTTTGTATGCGCCGACCATCCACTGGCGGACCACGCCAGCGTGACGCTCGAGGACTTGGAAGACTATCCGTTCCTATCCTATGAACAGGGCAGCTACAACTCGTTTTACTATTCCGAGGAACTGACCTCGACGTTTGAGCGCCGCAAGAATATCCGCGTGCGCGACCGTGCGACCTTGTTCAACCTAGCCATGGGTCTCAACGGCTACACGGTGTGTTCGGGCGTGATTAGCCACGAGCTTAATGGCCCCGGTATTATCTCGATTCCGCTCGATGTGGATGAATACATGGAGATCGGCATTATCACGCGCAAGAATACGACGCTCACGCGCTATGGACAGGCTTATGTCGAGGCCATCCGGAGGCATATCTAACCGGTAGCGTTTGATGTTGCTGTCTTGGGCTGTCGAAATGGCTATAGGAAAACTATATGGCAAACATATATAAACGCATATTTTACGATAACCAGGAGTGCGCTCATACTCTTTCTCGCCAAAGCAGTCCATGCAAAAGGAGATTCCTATGAGCAATTCCACCCAGCTCAAAGCGCCGTTTCGCGCCGATATCGTCGGCAGTTTTCTTCGTCCGCAGGCCGTAAAGGACGCCCGCGCCGCCTATGCGGCAGGCGCGCTTGATGCCGAGGGACTTAAGGCAGTCGAGGACGAGGCCATTCGCGATTTGGTGGCAAAGCAAAAGGCCGCCGGCCTGCAGGTCATCACCGACGGCGAGTTTCGCCGCAGCTACTGGCACCTCGATTTTATGTGGGGTCTCAACGGTATCGAGCGCCGCACCTCGCGTACGGGCTATATGTTCCACGATGAGGAGACTACCGCCGACACCGCCGTGGTGACCGGGCCTATTAGCGGCGAGAACCATCCGTTCGTCGAGCACTTCAAGTTTGTCAAGGCGCTTGAGGGCGAGGGCCAGGTTGCGCGGCAAACCATTCCGGCGCCGATCCAGACGTTCTCCGAAGTCACGCTCGACCGCTGCGATGGCCAGCAGGAGAGCCTGCGCGCCGTCTACAAGACCGACGAAGAGCTCGCCGATGCCATCACCGCAGCATACCGCACCGTGATTGCCGATCTGTATGCCGCGGGTTGCCGCAACATCCAATTTGATGACTGCACCTGGGGCATCTATTGCGATACTGACTTTGTGTCCAAGACCGGCATGAGCCCGGTTGACCTGCAAAAGGTGAGCGAGCTGGGCGTGGCGCTCAACAATGCTGCCATCGCGGGCAAGCCTGACGACTTGGTGATCAATACGCATGTATGCCGTGGCAACTACCACTCTACTTATGCCTTTGAGGGCGGCTATGATCCCATCGCCCCGTACCTGTTTGCGCATGAGGACGTTGACGCGTTCTATCTGGAGTTCGACACTCCGCGCGCCGGTGGTTTTGAGCCGCTCAAGTACATTGCGCCCGGTAAGAAGGTCGTGTTGGGCCTGGTGACCACCAAGGCAGCCGAGCTCGAGGACGAGGACGCGACCGTCGAGCGTATTCATGAGGCGGCAAAGTACGTGCCGCTTGAGAATCTGTATCTGTCTCCGCAGTGTGGCTTTGCCAGCTGCGAGATTGGCAACAAGCTGACCGAAGGCGAGCAGTGGGCAAAGATCGCGCTGGTCAAGCGTATTGCCGAGCGTGTTTGGAAATAGCGGTACCGTTTGCAAGTGACGGCGCGTGCGAGACATGGCGTATCGCGTACAATGGTTCGGACCGTATCGTTTGGGCAGGTTATCCGCTATGCCCGAGCGCCCTTCCATTCGAAAGGACATCCATGCCCCAGTCCTCGACGCCCGCCGTCACCGATGCCATCTACGACGCTTCGTCGCTCGGCCGCCCGCGCATGTTTCTGCTCGGTCTGCAGCACCTGTTTGCCATGTTTGGTGCCACGGTGCTGGTGCCCGTGCTCACCGGCCTTTCGGTATCGGCAACGCTTTTGTTTGCCGGCTTGGGCACGCTGCTATTCCACTTCCTGTCACGCGGTAAGGTCCCCGCATTTTTGGGCTCATCGTTTGCCTTTATTGCCGGTTATGCCGCAATCGCGCCAAACGGCGAGGCCGAGCTATTGCCCTACGCTTGCCTGGGCGTTGCCTGCGCCGGTTTGCTCTACCCGGTGCTTGCGGCGCTCTTCCGCACGTTTGGCGCCAAGCGCGTCATGCGCTTCTTCCCGCCGGTGGTGACTGGCCCCATTGTCATTTCGATCGGTCTGATCCTGGCGAGTTCCGCTATTGCCAACTGCCAGACTAACTGGCTCGTTGCCGTGGTTGCCGTCGCCGTAATCGTCATCTGCAATATTTGGGGTCGCGGCATGGTCAAGATCGTGCCGATTTTACTGGGCGTCGTGGTGAGCTATGCCGTTGCGGCTGCGCTGGGCGAGGTCGATTTCTCCGGCGTCGCAGCCGCTCCCTGGCTTGGCTTGCCCGTCGTGTGG
This sequence comes from Collinsella sp. LCP21S3_D3, assembly GCF_052118305.1. Taxonomy (NCBI): domain Bacteria; kingdom Bacillati; phylum Actinomycetota; class Coriobacteriia; order Coriobacteriales; family Coriobacteriaceae; genus Collinsella; species Collinsella sp. LCP21S3_D3. The sequence goes on along the minus strand of NZ_JBQKHK010000005.1, from coordinate 78,327 downwards.
GACAACACGGTGTTTGCACTCTTTGGGCCGCAGTTCGATAGCGGCCTTGCCACGACGGCCATCATCACCATCATGCCGCTGGCCTTTGCAACCATGATTGAGCATATCGGCGATATATCCGCTATTGGCTCCACCTGCGAGCGCAACTACATCGCCGATCCCGGCCTGCATCGCACGCTGCTCGGTGATGGTCTCGCCACGATTCTGGCTTCGCTCTTTGGCGCTCCGGCCAACACCACGTATGGCGAGAACACCGGCGTGCTCGCCCTGACGCGCGTGTTTGACCCGCGCGTGATTCGCATTGCCGCGTGCTGCGCCATCGTGCTTTCGTTCTGCCCCAAGTTCGCTGCCGTGATCGCCGCCATGCCGGCATGCGTTATCGGCGGCGTGTCGCTCGTGCTCTATGGCATGATCAGCGCCGTGGGCGTCCGTAACCTCATCGAGAACCAGGTCGATTTCCAGAACAACCGCAACGTGCTGGTGGTCGCTCTGGTGCTCGTGCTTTCACTCGGCATTGCCTACAGCGCCGCCGGTGGCATCGTGCTGAAGCTGTTCGGCGTGACGATTTCGCTTTCGGGCCTTGCCGTGGGCTCGCTGGTGGGCATCGTGCTCAACGCGATTCTGCCTGGCAACGACTTTGAGTTCGCCGTTTCCGAACTCGAGGAGACTGTCGAGTAGTAGTTGTGTTCAGCTAAATCAAAAAAATGGCGCCCGTGCGTACGCGTGGGCGCCATTTTTAATGCGTCAGTATCCAGTGTATGCCGCGGGCCATGCGCACACCGGTTTGGGCAAAGTGGTTACCGGGGTTGAGCTCGAAGGTCGCGGGGATGCCTCGGTCGCCGAGTAGTTTTTCCATTGCGCGCGTGTCGTCGAGTACGTGCCGCATCATGCGGTTGGGCGTCTTGGTCTCCTTTTTGCCGAGTGATAGATAAACGGCGTTGGGCGCGGCTGGCATCGTGTGCCCGTGTGCGTAATCGAGAAATCCGGGAAACCATAGGGACCCCGATGCGCTTGCGGCGCGGTCAAAGGCATCGGTCTGCCAGAGCGACCAAAGCGAAAAGAGGCCCGCCAATGAGTAACCGGCAATGCCGCGCCAGGTAGGCGGGCAGGGAAGTGATGGCTCGACCTCTGGGATTATCCGATTCAGCAGTTCATCGAGAAACTCGAACGCCTGTCCACCAAAGGGCTCGGCATCGCGCACGGTTCCGTCGCATTCCCAAGGGCTCAGCTCGCGATTCCAATCGAGCCCGCCAATGGCGACCAGGGTGAATGGCGGGCAATCAAGCTCAAGACAACGGCTATAGACCTCGGTGCCATCACCCATGACCGCGGGAAGGTAAATGACGGGCGCGCTTTCGACATGCTTTGAATGAATGGTTATCTGCTTTTGACGCGCTTCCATGACAGGCTTCTCTCTGCATTTCGACATCTACAAATACGATTGTCGCACGTCGGCGTAGGGACCGTCGCTAAAAGAAAGGCGCAGAGCCGCTTGATACGACTCTGCGCCTTGAGGTTTTGCTTTGGCAGCTTTGCCCTTACGCTACAAAGAAGTAGACGAGGAAGGCGAGTGCTGCGATCCACATGAGCGGCTTGATCTTGGAGGCCTCGCCCTTAAAGAGCGCGACGACCACGTAGGCGATAAAGCCCAGACCGATGCCGGCAGAGATGGAGTAGGTGAAGGGCACGCCGGCGACAATCATGAACGCTGGGAAACCCTGCGACACGTCGGACCAGTCGATCTCGGAGGCCTCGCTCATCATGAGGTAGCCGACGTAGACCAGAGCACCGCAGGTGGCGGCGCTGGAAACGATGGTGACGATGGGGGAGAAGAACGCGGCGAGAATGAACAGCACGCCGGTGGTGACGGAGGTGAGGCCCGTGCGGCCACCGTCGGCAGCGCCAGAGGTGGACTCGACGAAGGTGGTGATGGAGGAGACGCCCATAAAACCGCCCACAGCAGCGGCGGCGGAGTCGACGAGCAGGATCTCCTTGATATTCTCGACGTTGCCGTCGTCGGTGAGGAACTCGCCCTGCTTGGCCACGGCCATCGCGGTGCCCATGGTGTCGAAGAAGTCACTCATGAGCAGCGAGAACGAGATGACGAGGAGCGTGGGGTCGGTAAGGACCTTGACGATGGCGGGCACGCCGCCGGCGTCGGCGATGGGGCCACCGATGCTCGAGAAGTCGAGCGGGGCGATAATACCGGTCGGAGCATGGGTCACACCTAGGGGGATACCGGCGATAACGGCGACGATGATGCCGATGAGCAGCGAGCCGGGGACGTTGCAGCAGGCGAGGGCGACTGTCACCAGGATGGAGATAATGCCGACGATGAAGGTGGGGGAGGTGATGTCGCCCAGACCGACGAGTGTACCGGCGCCAGCGGTGATAATGCCGGCATCGCACAGGCCAATCATGGCGATGAACAGGCCCAGGCCCACCGAGATGGCGTGACGCAGGACAACCGGGATGGCATCCATGATGGCCTCGCGCAGGCCACAAAGCACGAGCAGCAAGATGACGACGCCCTCAAGGAAGATGACGCTCATGGCCACGTGCCAGTCACCGCCGCAGACGGTGGTGGTGATTCCAGCGATCATCGCGTTGACGCCTAAGCCCGACGCGCAGGCGAGCGGGCGGTTGGCGAAGATGCCCATGCAGATGGTCATGATGCCGGCGCCCAGGCAGGTGGCGCAGGCGAGCGCTCCCGCATCGATGCCAGCCCCCGAGAGCACCGCAGGGTTGACGGCGATGATGTAGGCCATCGCCAGGAATGTTGTCAGTCCAGCGCGAAGTTCGGTCCCGATTGTGGACTTGCGCTCACTGACGTGAAAAAGTTCGTCCATGCATACCCTTTCCTTGTTCGGCCCCGAGTTTAGGCCGATTGACACGAACTTACCTACTATATCGCCTTTGGAAGGTCGATGTTTCTCGCATGTTGAAGTTCGGCGCTTTGTAACAGGCGGACGGTATTTTTCGCATGAAAATGTGTAGGTACCGTATACTTAAGCAGTTACATTGAACTCTTTGGAGGAACGTATGATTAAAGAGCTCTGCCGCGACGAGGCCATCCTGTCCCAGCGTTGCGAGGTTGCGACTGTCGAGGACGAGTCGGTCGCACAGGACCTGATCGACACCATCAACTCGCTCGAGGACGCCGGCTGCCTTGCCGCCAACCAGATTGGCGTCACCAAGAAGGTCTGCGTCTATCTGGACGACGCCGGCGAGCCCCACGTGCTCTACAACCCCCGTCTGGTGTTTGGCCTGGGCGCCAGCAAGATGGAGGAGAGCTGCCTGACGCACGACGAAATCACCAAGTCCACGCGCTATATCAAGTGCAAGGTTGCCTTTGACCAGATCGTCGACGGCAAGATGAAGGAGTGCCGCCGCGACTACACGGGCTTTGAGGCACAAATGATCCAGCATATGATCGATCACTGTCTTGGAAAGTTGGTCTAAGGAGACCAAAGCGCCGCACCTTGCCGCTCAATCGTCGCTCGCGTACCTTAAGTACGCTTCGCTCCTCTTTCGTGGCAATCTGCGGTACTTTGACCCCTTAGACGACCTGCGAGGTTGACTTGGTTGAGTTTATCTTGCTTGTGTGGTCCGGGCGTGACGATATTGTCATGTCCGGGCTTTTGTGTTTAGCGCCTATTTGTTTGGTAACAATGAGCTTAGCAAGGACGAATGGCTAGGAGGCGCCATGTGCACGAGCATTCGATTTACCGATAATTCCGGCAACATGTATCTGGGTCGCAACCTCGACTGGAGCTTTAGCTACGGCCAACAGGTTCGCGTGATGCCCCGCGGGTTCCATATCCCGTATTCGTTTATCGACGATGCGTCGGCGGCACACGCGGTAATCGGCATGTGCATCGATTACAAGAACTATCCTATGTTTTTCGACTGTGGTAACGATGCGGGTCTGGCTGTGGCAGGGCTCAACTTTCCCGGTTATGCCGAGTATGCCGAGGACCCGGTTGATGGAAAGACCAATATCGCGGCCTATGAGTTTCCCCTGTGGGTGGCAGCGACGTTCTCGACGGTCGACGAGGTCGAGGCTGCGCTGCGCGACACGGTGATTGTTGCCAAATCTGCCGGAGAGGGGCTGGGTGTGTCGCTGCTCCATTGGATTATCGGCGACAGCCGGCGCAGCATCGTGGTCGAGATGATGGCTGACGGTCTGCATGTATACGACGATCCGGTCGACACCCTTGCCAATCAGCCGACCTTCCCGTGGCACATGGAAAACCTGCGCACTTATATCACCGCCACAAGCGATTTTCCTCAGACGGCGACATGGCGTGGCGCCGAGCTCAAGCCCTATGGCGCGGGTGCCGGCATGCGCGGTATTCCGGGTGACTGCTATTCGCCGAGCCGTTTTGTAAAGGCGGCATACCTCAATGCCAATTACCCGCAAAAAGACAGCGAGGCCGAGAACGTCATTCGCATGTTCCGCTCGCTCGAGGGGGTGGCGATGATCGAGGGCGCGTCCAAGATGGGTGACGGCAAGTTCGAGAAGACTATCTACACCGGATGCTTTAGCGCGCGCACGGGCAATTACTATTACTCAACGTATGAGGATCCGTCGATTCGCTACGTGAGCCTGATGGATGCCGAGGGCGCGAGCCCCGATAGACTCGTGGTTCCCGAGCCGCGTCGTTCGTAGCCGGCGGTTTTACTGCAATGCAAAGCGGCCCTGCGCCTCCCATGAGGCGCAGGGCCGCTGTCGTCGACGCGCGACGTCGTTAGAAGTTGGCGTCGTTGAGTTGTTCGCTCTCGAGGCCGTCGAGCTGTTGCTGTTCGGGCGTATCGGCGACGCTCCCGAGCAGCTCGGTGGGGTCGACGTTCATGTCCCTACCGGCTTCGTTGCCGTTGCCAAGCTCTTCCGAGAAGATACCGACATCCATTTCCTCGGCTTCCTCGATCTGAACCTCGAGCTGGAGTTATTGGCGAGCAGCGCCGCGCCGCCGATCATGGCAGGTAGGATCAGCCACGGCGCCACTTTGCGCACCAGGCTAAACAGGGCAAAGATGCCGCTCTCGTTGTGGTTGTCGGCCTTCATGGCGATTACCACGTACTTGACCGTGCTGGTCTTGGAGGTTTGCCTCCAGTTTGGCGTGCGCCACGTGGACTCCCTTGGACATCCGGTTATCTGTCTTGGACAGATAACTTTTATGCCGTCTTTATACATACAAGAGCTGTTTGGCACATCGGGTAATTTTAGACAATAATCCCCAGCTGGGGATTATTTATGTACGCAGGTAGCATTTCAAAACAGGGGCGCATCCGCTGTATGGCTTTGCTGCAATGTAATAACCGCGGACGCGCTCCTGCTTTGAAACCGAAAAGGGAACTTTTAGACGCGTGCTGCCTGAGCGATACCGGTCTTGGCGCCTGAGCGTTTACCGGCGAGTTCGCAAAAGATCGCGCCGCCGATGATAAGCACGGCGCCCATCAGGCGGACTGGTGTTATGACTTCGCCCAAAAGGGCGGACGAGAACACGACGGCCGAAAGCGGCTCGAGGTAGCCGACGACAGCGACGGTCTGCACGGGCAGTTTGGCGACGGCGCTAAAGTAGAGCAGACAACCGATGCCGGTGTTGACGACGCCGAGCATAGCGACGGCGCGCCAATCGATGGTTGCGGCGATGCTGGCGGACAGGAATGAGGGGGTGCCTTGGGTGACGAGTGTAAGGACCAGCGCGGTCACAAAGGCGGCACTCACCTGGAGCGCGGAGTTCTCGAGGCCTTCGATGTGCGGCGCGCCCTTGCTGGCGATGACCATCAATGCATAACAGAAGGCCGAGGCGATTCCGCAGACGATGCCCGCAATGGGCATATTGCCGCCTAGACCTTGCGCTGCAATGAGAAAAGCGCCGCAGGCGACTGCGATAAACCCGGCGATTTTGCCACCGGTTAGTTTTTCGCCAAAAATAAACGGTGAGAGGGCCATGACGATGATGGGGCCGCAGTAGTACAGCAGCGAAGAAACGCCGACGCCGATCGTCTGATAAGCGCGGAACAGAAAAATCCAGCTGGCGCCCAGCGCGGCTCCCGAGAGGAGGAGGGCTGCGGCTTCGCGGGGGCGAGAAGGCGCCTGCAGATTATGGCGTTGGGTAATGGCGAGGATGGTGACAAGCGAAAGGGCTCCCAGAAAAGTGCGTAGCAGCACGATATCGGAGCTCGGGAGTGCGATGGCCGCAGCGATGATGCCGTTGGAGCCAAACAACAACAATGCTGCTAAATACGTAATCAATCCGTTGTTCATGCGCTGCCGTCCCCTCTATATCTGTGCATGTTCACTATGGGTGAACTGGCTTTAGAAGAAAAGCGAATATAATGCATGGAAAACATGACAAAAACTCATGCAAAGGTGGAGGCATGTCGTGGAAACGAATATTCAAAAGATGCAGGTGCTGCTGGAGACCGTGCGCGCTGGAAGCTTTACGCGTGCTGCCGAGCGCCTGAGCTACTCGCAATCGGGCGTGAGCCGCATGGTGGCCGATCTTGAGGCCGATTGGGGCTTTAAGGTGCTCGACCGCAGTCGTGAAGGTGTTGCTCTTTCTGCCGACGGGCGGCAGGTCATGCCGGCTGTCGAGGCGCTCTGCGAGGAATTCGTTCGCTTGCAGCGACGGGTGGATGAGATGCGTGGGCTCATGCGCGGCAAAATCTGCATCGGTACGTTTTCGAGCGTGGCGACCCACGTGCTGCCGCCGGTGATTGCGCGTTTTCGTGCTGATCATCCAGACGTCGATTACGAGTTGCTGATGGGCGACTATTCAGAGATTGAACAATGGGTTGCAGAGGGTCGCTGCGATCTGGGCTTTATCCCTCGTGAGCCCCGAGAAAACGGCATGACATCGCTGCCTTTGGTGCGTGACGAGTTAATGGCGGTGGTGCCGTCAGGCTCGTTGTTTGCCACGGCGGAGGTCGTCTCTCTTGCCGACTTGGCCAACGAGCAGTTTATTCTGCTAGAACGCGGCACCGATGACGAGATTACGCCGCTGTTTCGTCGGGCGGGACTGGCAGTGCACTCAAAACTGTCGACCTGGGATGACTATGCGATTATGGCTATGGTCGAGGACGGCCTGGGTGTGAGCATTCTTCCCGCGCTCATCATGCGCCGCTGTCAGTTCGATGTTGCCGTGCGACCGCTCGAAGGGCATCCCCATCGGCAGATCAACGCCATATATCGAACGGCCGATGTTTCGCTTGCCGCCGCCCGTTTTCTCGAATACCTCTAAATGGGCGCACGTCGTTACCGCCTTGGGGTAAATCTTGAGGTTTGGGTCATGTTATTTTTGAAATTGAACTTTTAGAAATAGCACGGCGCTATACTGCTTGCTAAATTGAACCTTGGTTCAATTCGTGTTCTGTAAATTGAACTTCGCCAGCAAGGAGGTTCCTGTGACCCAAGAGACGTTTAGCGATCGCCTGCGACAGGCTATGTCCGATCGCGACGTTCGCCAGTCGGACGTAATCCGCGCATCTGAGATGCTCGGCAAAAAACTCGGCAAGAGTCAGATGAGCCAATATGTGAGCGGCAAGACGATTCCGCGGCGCGATGTGGCAGAGCTACTCGCCCGCATTTTGGAGGTCGATGTTACCTGGCTGCTCGCCGGTGACGCCGATCAAGGCGAGACATCATCGACCCACAACGTTTCCAAGCCCGAACCCTATCCCTCAGATCAAATTGCAAGGAGCACCACCATGCGTACTTTTTCTAAATCCACCAAACTCGAGAACGTTCTGTATGACGTGCGCGGCCCCGTTGTCGACGAGGCGGCCCGTATGGAGGACGAAGGCGAGTGCATCCTCAAGCTCAACATCGGTAATCCGGCGCCCTTTGGTTTCCGCACGCCCGATGAGGTCATTAAGGACATGCGCCAGCAGCTGCCCGACTGCGAAGGCTATTCCAACTCGCGCGGTCTGTTCTCTGCGCGCAAGGCGATCATGCAGTATTCGCAGATCAAGGGCCTGCCCAATGTTCAGATGGAACATATCTACACGGGCAACGGCGTGTCCGAGCTCATTCAGCTTTCGATGAACGCGCTGCTCGACAATGGCGACGAGATTCTGATTCCCAGCCCCGATTATCCGCTGTGGACGGCGTGCGCAACTCTTGCCGGTGGACATCCCGTGCACTATCTGTGTGATGAGCAGGCCGATTGGTATCCCGATCTGCAGGATATGGAGTCCAAGATCACGAGCGCGACCAAGGCCCTCGTCATCATCAACCCCAACAACCCCACGGGCTCGGTCTATCCGCGCGAGGTGCTCGAGGGCATCGTTGAGATCGCGCGCAGGCACCAGCTCATGATTTTTGCCGACGAGATCTATGACCGCCTGTGCATGGACGGCTACGAGCACGTCTCCATTGCATCGCTCGCCCCCGACCTGCCCTGCATTACGTTTAGCGGCCTGTCCAAGTCGCATATGATCGCGGGCTATCGCATTGGCTGGATGGTGCTTTCGGGCAACCAGCGCTGCATGAGCGACTTCATCATGGGCATCAACATGCTCTCCAACATGCGCCTGTGCTCCAACGTGCCGGCCCAGTCGATCGTCCAGACGGCGCTTGGCGGCCATCAGTCGGTCAACGACTACATCCGCCCCGGCGGTCGTGTCTACGAGCAGCGCAACTTTGTGTATGAGGCGCTCAGCAAGATCGACGGCATCTCGGTGGTCAAACCGCGTGCGGCGTTTTATATCTTCCCCAAGATGGATGTTAAAAAGTTCAACATCACCGATGACGAGCAGTTTGCCCTCGACCTGCTGCACGAGAAGAAGATCCTCATCACGCGTGGCGGCGGCTTCAACTGGGCTGAGCCCGATCACTTCCGCATCGTGTACCTGCCGCGCATGGAAGTGCTCAAAGAGTCGCTCGAAGACCTCGCCGATTTCTTTGATCACTACCGCCAGTCATAATTGGTTCCGCCGTTCTACCGAACGGCCGACCGCTTGACGCTACGCGAGCCGCATTCACGCCAATCTGACGTTCAATTTCGAGGGCGCGACCAGAAGGTCAGCGCCCTCTCATTTCACGTCACCTTGGCGCAAATGCGGCTCGCTCGCTGTCGTGTGCTCAGCCTGCGTCGTTACCATGATCCAAAGGGGACGGAGGAAAACAGATCATTTTCCTTGACCCGCGGAACTATATAACGACGCCGTTGCAGTGGTCGATTTCGTGCTGGATGATCTCGGCGGTGTAGCCCGAGAAGTTTTTGATGCGGTGGACGAAGTTCTCGTCCAAATACTCCACCTTAATGCGACGATAGCGGGTACAGGGACGCTCGCCGATCAGCGAGAGGCATCCTTCGCTCGTCTGATAGGCATTGACCTGCTCAAGAATTTGAGGGTTGTACATCAGGAGCGTCCTGTTGCCGTCCTTTACGCAGACGATGCGTTTGCGCACGCCGATCATGTTGGCGGCGAGCCCCACGCACTCGTGCTCATGCTCGTGGAGCGTATCCAGGAGGTCCTGCCCGATCACGGCATCGTCGGGCCCTGCGTCTTCGGAAGGCAGGCGCAAAAAGAACTCGGATTTCATGATGGGCTTAATCATGGCGGGCTCCTTAAGGTGGACACGTTTGGTTCAGGCCATGATACCGCGACATGTCGCATTAATGTGTGCATATAGATTCTGCAGCTAGATTGGATGGCGACACCATAAACTAATGGACGTTTTGCCGAGAGGCATGAATGTTTAAAGCGCAAAGAGTGCGCGACGGGCCCCGCGAATGGGGCGATGATGCCCGAGAGGGCCAAGAAGGAGTCTCATGTCCGAGAACGAAGAGATCATGAACGAGACCGAGAACGAGACCATGGCTGCCGAGGTCGAGGCAGTCGAGACCGTGGAGACCGAAGCTACCGAGGTTGAGGCTGCTGACGAGGTTTCCGCCGAGGAGGAGGCCGAGGTTGTCGAGGCCGCCGTTGATTACGATGACGAAGAGCTGATGGACAAGATGCAGAAGGCCGCCCGCCTGCTGCGTAGCCGTCGCTTTGCTATTTCCAAGGAGGAGGAGGCCAAGGCCGAGCGTATGGCGAACATCGAGCGCGCCATCAAGCTCCTTGACCTCAAGCCCAAGATGGAGCAGAAGGAAATGTCCGATCTGCTGGGCATGCGCCTTCGTGAGCTCGATGGCCTGATGGCCGAGGCCGAGGCTGCCGATCTGGTCGGCCGCATCGACAACGCCGAGGGCGATATGCGCAAGATCGTCGTCTTCGCTGCCGAGGATGCCGCTGAGGGCCTGGTCGAGCTTGCCAACAAGAAGGAGAAGCTCCTGCCCGAGCTTTCTTACGAGGAGGCCACCGAGCTGATGGCCGCGCTCGATAAGGTTATCGCTCCGCTCGTCGCCATGGGTCTGGACGAGGATCGCGGTCCTCGCGGCGGCCGTGACGACCGCGGTGGCCGTGGCGGCGACCGTGGCGGTCGCGGCGGCTTTGGCGACCGCGGTGGCCGTGGCGGCGACCGTGGTGGTCGCGGTGGCCGTGGCGGCTTTGGTGACCGTGGCGGCGATCGTGGCGGTCGCGGCGGCTTTGGCGGCAACCGTGGTGCCTATGGCGACCGCGGTGGCAACCGTGGCGGCTTCGGCGGCAACCGTGGCGGCAACCGTGGCGGCTTCGGCGGCAACCGTGGCGGCGACCGCGGCGGTCGAGGCGGCGACCGTGGCGGCCGCAACGGCGGTGGCTTCCGCGGCAACCGCTTTTAGTTACGACGTTTTACCAAACGCCGTAACGGGCCGACGCTGCAAGCCCGCCAGAGCGGCAATCTGCCTTTCAACTTCGGCGGCATGACCAAAAGGTCAATGCCGCCTCGCTTCAAGGCGCCCTGCTCGCGTGTACGGGTTTTCGCTGTCGTTGCCAAAACACCGGCGTTGCCTTGATCCAAACCTGCCAAAAAGGGACAGGTTTATTTTGGTCGGTATTATCTGGGCAAACGTGGCCGTCTATTGCAATGTAGTCGTTGAGAACGTCCCCAACGACTACATTGCATGAGAGTGGATAATCTCCCGGTTTGAGCCTGCATCCAAGCTCAAAGTGGGAGATTATCCACTCTCATTTGCTATGCGTCCGAAAATCCACGTTCGTTTGTTTTCTGCCTACATTTGGAGGAAGAGCTCGTGGAGGCGGGTGTCGTCGTCGAGCTCGGGGTGGAAGGTAACGCCGAGCTGGTTGCCCTGGCGCGCGGCGATGATTCGTCCGTCGACTTTCGCTAAGGCCTCGGCATTGCCGTGCACCTCGACGATGCGGGGTGCGCGGATAAACGTTAACGGCACTTCAACGTCGATACCGCCTACCTGCCCCTTGGTGCGAAAACTGCCGAGCTGCCTGCCATAGGCATTGCGCTCAACGAGTATATCCATGGTTGCCAAGCGCGGTGTCCCCTTGTCATCGTGGGCGGCAAGGTCGCGCGCCAACAGAATCAGACCGGCACAAGTTCCCAGTACAGGCATGCCTTCAACAATGCGGGTACGAAGATCCTCGAGCATATCGAGTTCGGCAAGTAGCTTGCCCTGAACGGTGGACTCGCCGCCGGGAAGTACCAGACGGTCAAAGTTCTGCTGCAAATCGGCCGCCTGCCTCAGCTCAATACAGTGTGCGCCCAGCTCGGATAGTCTTGCTTCGTGCTCGGCAAAAGCGCCTTGGACCGCCAGCACGGCGACCGTTTGGTCTGCATAATCGCTCATGGGCGATCCTTTCTGCCGGACTAGCGCCCGCGCTCCTCCATGATAATCTCGATCTCGTCGGCGTTGATGCCCACCATGGCCTCGCCCAGGTCCTCCGAAAGCTCGGCGATGAGTTTGGCATCGGTGAAGTTTGCCACGGCCTTGACGATGGCGGCGGCGCGCTTGGCCGGGTTGCCGCTCTTAAAGATGCCCGATCCCACAAAGACGCCCTCGGCGCCCAGCTGCATCATCAGCGCGGCGTCGGCGGGGGTCGCTACGCCGCCGGCGGCAAAGTTCACGACGGGAAGCTTGCCCGTGGCGTGGACCTCGCGCACCAGCTCGACCGGAACCTGCAGTTGCTTGGCTGCCTCAAAGAGCTCGTCGTCGCGCAGGGCAACAACGTCGCGGATCTGCTTTTTGATCTTGCGCATGTGACGCACGGCCTGGACGACATCGCCCGTACCCGGCTCACCCTTGGTGCGAATCATCGTGGCGCCCTCGGCAACACGGCGCAGCGCCTCGCCCAGATCGCGGGCGCCGCAGACAAACGGCACGTCAAACTGGGTCTTGTCGATGTGATAGACGTCGTCGGCAGGGGAGAGAACCTCGGACTCGTCGATGTAATCGATCTCGATGGCCTGCAGGACCTGCGCCTCGACAATGTGGCCGATGCGGCACTTGGCCATAACGGGGATGGAGACGGCCTCTTGGATGCCCTTGATCATCTTGGGGTCGCTCATGCGTGAGACGCCGCCTGCGGCACGGATGTCGGCCGGGATGCGCTCGAGTGCCATGACGGCGCAGGCGCCCGCCTCTTCGGCGATGCGTGCCTGCTCGGGCGTGGTGACGTCCATGATGACGCCGCCCTTGAGCATCTGCGCGAGCTCGCGATTGAGTTTGACGCGATCGGCCTTGCTGGTCTGTTCTGCCATGGTTGCTCCCTTGGTTGGCATGTGCATTGCTTGACGGAACATCCTATCGGGGAGCTGGGTATGGCGAAATACTCAGTTTTAGAGATAATAATAAGGCCAGACTAATACCAGATTGAATGACTCAATAAGGTCAGGTGATAAACTCATGCTTGACTACAATTTGGAAAAACGCGGCGAAGCATCGCTCTATGAGTATATTTACCAGCAAATTCGAGATGATATCGTTGCTGGACGCATTGCGGCGGGGGAGCATCTTCCGTCTAAGCGCGCCTTTGCCAATCATCTGGGAATCAGTGTCATTACCATCGAGAATGCATATAGCCAGTTACTTGCCGAGGGCTATATTTGCTCAATGCCGCGTCGTGGCTACTACGCTTGCAAGCTTCCTGATGCACCGGTTTTGGCTTCGGCTGCAGAGGGCATCGACCGGGATGCCGTCTCTGCGGGTTCCGGCGCGCATGATGTCAACGGACAGGTCGAGCGATTCGATGCACTTTCTCCTTCTGCTTTGGAGGCGGCGCGGCTTTGGCAAAGCGCGCTGCGGGCGACGCTGGCATCCGAAGACGAGCGCGAAATCTTTTCGACCGCGCCGGCACAGGGCACCACTCGGCTACGACGCGCAATTGCCCACCATCTGCGCGGGACAAGGGGCATGAATGTCGACCCCAACAACGTTGTTATCGGCGCAGGCGCCCAGCTGCTCGATACCATGTTGGTTCAGTTGCTTGGCGCCGACAAGGTGTATGCCGTTGAGGACCCGGGCTATTTGCGCCTAACGCGCATCTATCAGGCTATGGGTTGCAAAGTTCGACATATCCCGTTGGATGATGAGGGATCCCGTTGGATGATGAGGGCGTAGACTTGAGCGCTCTGCAGAAAACGGGGACCGATGTCCTTCACCTGATGCCGTCCCATCAGTATCCGACCGGCCTTGTGACGAGCATTGCGCGTCGCTATGCGCTGCTGAGCTGGGCCGCCGAGCGACCAGGTCGATATCTCATCGAAGATGACTTTGATTGCGAGTTTCGTCTGGCCGGCAAGCCGATTCCCGCGCTTGCTTCGATCGATGCCGCTCAATCGGTCATCTACACCAACACGTTTTCGAAGAGCCTTTCATCGGCGTTGCGTCTAGCGTACATGGTGTTGCCCGATGAGCTGATGAAGCGGTTTAGGTGCAACCTTGGTTTCTACGCCTCGTCGGTGAGCTCTGTCGACCAGGTCGCTTTGGCTCGTTTGCTGGAATCGGGTGATTACGAGCGACATGTGAACCGCGTGCGCGTTCGTGCTCGTGAGGCGCGTGATGGCCTGGCGGCGCTTGTACGGGATGCGTTTCCAGCAGGAGAGGTTTCGATCGAGCATGCAGACGCAGGCCTTTACTGCACCGTGGTTGCGGAGCGGGGAACGGGCGGAAGCTCTTTTGCGCAGGCCCTCACGCGCTCGAGCATCCCTTTTATCGATATCAGTAACTGTTATTGGTGTGCCGATGGCGCATCTGTCCCTGAAAACTCAACTCAAATTCTTGTCCAGTATGACGACCTGAGTCCGGAGGTGCTTAATACTCTGGAATCGCAGCTAATGGGGCACTCTGTAACCTAAGTGAGTAGACTTTTGGCACTTTGGCGACCAGACAGTTTTGTAACAAGCTATCTACCTGTGGTTTTGAGAAGTGGGATCATCGGTCTGCTCGGGATGTCCCAAAAAGTCTACTCACTTGCCGCGCAAAGCTTCCGTATGAGAAAAAAAATGGGGTTTTCAACAGGGCTTCGTCCAGTTCTCGGTAAGCTTTTGGCCAGTTGGGGAGGGCTGTTGAAAACCTTGCAGTTCGTTCGGCGCCATTTTTGGTGCGTTCGCGCCAATGAGAGACCGACTGGGTTGAAATTCGTGCTTTCCTGTGCCTATGAAGGATCTACTTTGTGACATATCGGCTTTTAGGTACTGGCGTTTGCCCCCTCAAGTCCGCGCTTTGTGTCCTCCGCTTCCGCGGCCGGATGAAGACCGGCAGCGATATGACCTCGTCCGCAACCCGACGGCTGCGGTCGCGCTCGGTTTTCCGTTGTATACATTGGTTCGGACGAGAAACAAACGGACTTGCCCTGCCAACATTAGGCAGCGGCTGTTTCTTGGTGAACTCCCCAGGGAATCCATGCTGGAAACGGAGCATGGATTTTTGGTCACGTCTCCTCTACTGACGGCATTTATCATGTCTCGACATCTGACGGATCTCCAACTTCTTCTGGTATTGGCGGAGATGTGCGGCTTGTTTGCGGTATGCGCCCTGCCGGCGGCACTTGAGGTGGAGCTTTCGCGTGCAATTGATTCGGGTACGATTTCGACAACGTTGGGTTGGGTGCGCTGCCCGTCCGAGGGCGGCGCCGCCTCAAATTTGTGGCGTCGCGACGCTTTGGTTTCGGATGGGGACCTTGACCGTTTTTGTTCAGATGTTTGCGGGATGCGTTACGGCAATCGATTTATGGCGGTGTCGCAACTCGTTCCATTGGGTGCCGCTTCGCCTTTTGAGGTCGAGGCGTATTTGTTGCTTGGACTGCCGCGAGTCCTGGGAGGTGAAGGGTTTTGCGGCATAGAGCTCAATGTCAAAGTGATGCTAAGCACAAGTGCACGAGCGATTGTAGGAAAGACCCGCGTATATATCGATCTACTTCTTTCCTCGCCGGACGGGAGGCGACAGGTGGCCATTGAATGTCAGGGAAAGGCCTCGCACGGGCGCGCGGGGGATGGCTTGCGTGACGCTGATCGCATGACGGCGCTTCAAGCCATGGGCTACGACGTGCTTCTCCTGACACACGGACAGATATCCGATGAGGATAGATTCCGTGCGATCGTTAAGGCCGTATGCAGGATGCTCGATGTTGAATATCGCGAAAAAAGCTCGGATGAGCAAAGGGCTGAGGCATTACTCCGGTCTGAACTATTCGTTGACTGGACAAAATTGGGAGTAATCGACGGAAAGATGTCCATTGGACACAAAACAGCTCGATCGTGGACAGCGCGGATCTAAGTGAGTAGACTTTTGGCGTGATGGCGACCAGGCCGTTTTGCAACAAGTCATTTACCTGCGGCTTTATAGAGCAATATGGATGGTCTGCTCGGCAAGTTCCAAAAAGTCTACTCACTTAGTTTTTGACGAGAAGTCGATGCCGAAGGTGGCCCTATTTCAGGGCGTTAACGAGTTCATGAGACACGAAAAAGGGCCCGAACCATGCGGTTCGGGCCCTTTAAAGTTAGAGATTATCTCTCAGGCGGTTGGCTTAGCCAAAGTAGCGCTTGAGCAGGCCGGCGAAGGCCTTGCCGTGGCGGGCCTCGTCGCGAGCCATCTCGTGCACGGTATCGTGGATGGCATCGAGGCCAGCGGCCTTGGCACGCTTGGCAAGATCGGTCTTGCCGGCGGTGGCGCCGTTCTCGGCCTCAACGCGCATCTCGAGGTTCTTCTTGGTGGAGTCGGTCACGACCTCGCCCAGGAGCTCGGCGAACTTGGCGGCGTGCTCGGCCTCCTCGTGGGCAGCCTTCTCCCAGTATAGGCCGATCTCGGGATAGCCCTCGCGATGGGCGACGCGAGCCATGGCCAGGTACATACCGACCTCAGAGCACTCGCCCTCAAAGTTGGCGCGCAGGTCGGCAACGATGTCCTCGGAGACACCCTCCATCTTGGCGACGCCCACGACGTGCTCGGCAGCCCACTCGAGCTTGCCCTCCTCCTGCTTCAGGAAACGAGAACCGGGAACGCCGCACTGGGGGCACTTAAAATCCTCGGGCAGCTGGTCGCCGTCGAACTCTTCCACATAACCGCAAACGGGGCAAACAAATTTCATGATTCGATCCTTTCGATGGATGGCGATGGGGCGCTTGTCCGATCCCGTAAGGGCCCTCTCCGGACGTGCGTCTTGACGAGTTCTATTATCCATAAATGCAACAAAATGTGAAGCCTATTAGGAATGATTTTTGATAAAACAATTTTGAGAGATGAAGATGGTGATTGATTAACGATTGGCAGGCCGCCCGCGAGCTCTGATGAGTACAATCGGTCGAACAAATGTTGACCAATCAACAAATGAGGGAGTTTCCTTTATGCATCTAGCCCGCTGCGCCTGGTGCCGAACGTATCAAACGGTTTTTCGCATCGCATTGCCGGTGCTGCCCTATACCGAGCCACGCATTCTGGAGCATGCTGAGAGAGAGCGCCTGCCAGGCCATTATCGGCTTTGGCGGTGGCTCGGCCATGGACTGTGCCAAGGGCGTGGGAGCACGCATCGCGCAGCCAAACAAGCCCATCAACAAGATGCGCGGCCTGCTGCGCGTCCACCGTCTCCTGCCGCTGCTTATTGCGGTTCCCACTACCGCCGGCACGGGAAGCGAAGTTACGCTCGCGGCGGTTATCACCGATGACGAGACGCACCACAAGTACCCCATTAACGACTTTGTGCTTATCCCGCGCTTTGCGGTGCATGACCCCGAGTTCGCGCGGTCTGCCCGCCTCCATTACGGGGCAGACGGGCATGGGCGCCCTGACGCATGCCGTCGAGGCCTTTATCGATTGGGTCGATCGAATGAACGCCGCCTTGGACATTCCCAAATATGTGACGGGCATTCGCCGCTCCGACATTCCCGAGATGGCGGCGCCTGCCGATGCCGAGGCCAATCCGCTGTACCCCGTTCCACTTTTGATGGACCGTTTGGAGCTGATGCGCATGTACGAGGTCGTCGCGGGTGGTATGTTTGAGGGCGAGAACTAGGAGGGTCCATGAACACCGAGGAAATTGCGCGCATCGTCGGAGACCAGCGCGTCTACTTTAAGACGCACGCCACGTTTGATGTCGATGCTCGACGTCGTGCGCTCGTGAGTTTACGCGATGCGGTGCGGGCCCACGAGGCCGATATTGCCCATGCGCTCAAGACCGATTTGGGAAAGTCGCATGACGAGGCGTATATGTGCGAGATCGGCACGTCGCTTTCCGAGATTCGTCATCAGATCGCACATGTGGCTCGATGGAGTCGTCCGCGCCTGCGTCCGTGCGACCTTGCCAACGCCGTGAGTGTGTGCAAGACGCAAGCCGTGCCCTATGGCGTCACGCTCATCATGGCCCCGTGGAACTACCCGTTTTTGCTAACGCTCGAGCCGCTCGCCGGCGCCCTTGCCGCGGGCAATACTGTGGTCATCAAGCCGAGCGCCTATGCTCCGGCATCGAGTGCGGTGCTCAAGCAGATCTGCGAAGAGGCATTTGATTCGTGCCTGGTGACAGTTGTCGAGGGCGGGCGCGCCGAGAACGAAGCGCTGCTCGATGAGTGCTGGGACAAGATCTTCTTTACCGGTAGCGTTCCGGTCGGCAAGCTCGTCATGGAGCGCGCAAGTAAAAACCTTACGCCCGTGACGCTTGAGCTGGGTGGAAAGAGTCCCTGTATCGTGGATGCGACGGCAAACTTGAAGGTTGCGGCACGGCGTATCGCCTTTGGTAAATGGCTCAACGTGGGGCAGACCTGTGTGGCGCCCGACTACCTGCTGGTCGATACGCGTGTGCACGACGAGTTGCTGGGCCTCATCAAGGAAGAGGCGCGCCGTATGTTTGGCGAGCATCCGCTCGACAACGAGGATTACGGGCATATCGTCAATGCCAAGCATTTTGCGCGCGTGAATGGGCTAATCGATCCCGACAAGGTCGTGCTTGGAGGTGCTGCGCGCGAGGCTTCGCTCAAGATTGAGCCGACAATTTTGGACGGCGTGGCCCCCGATGACGCCGTGATGCGGGAGGAGATTTTCGGTCCCATCTTGCCGGTGCTGACGTTTGAGAGCCTAGACGAGGCCGAGACGTTTATTACGGATCGTCCGACGCCGCTGGCCCTGTATATCTTTAGCCAGGACCGTGAGGTTCAGCAGCGCTTTGTGCGTTACGTGCCCTTTGGTGGCGGTTGCGTCAACGACACGATCATGCATCTGGCTACGAGCCATATGGGCTTTGGCGGCATGGGAGCGAGCGGTATGGGACAGTACCATGGACGCGAGAGCTTCGATACGTTTAGCCACAAGAAGAGCATCGTGAACAAGGCAACGTGGCTGGACGTGCCATTCCGCTATGCCCCTTACGCAAACTGGAAGCACAAATTTGTGCGCATGTTTGTGCATTAGAATCAGATGACGTAGGGACAAACGGTCGAAAAGACGCAGGCAGGATGAATTTGTGTCCGCACGGACCCGTAGACTTCTCGGTAAGGTTAAGCGCCGGTTTATCCGGCCGTTAGGGGGGTTGCTATGTACGAGCCTTCACGTGTTCTTCTGTCGTTTCACATTGCGGGATTTCAGTATGCCGACGGCGCTTTGGTCCTGGGCGATCTTAAAGCGGGCGATAAACTGACGCTGTGCGCCGAGCGCGATAATCCCCATGATCCCGAGGCGGTTGCGATCTACTACGGCAACACCAAGCTTGGCTATGTTCCGGGAAACGAGGTCGGTCCGCTGTCCTTGATGATGTATTACGGCCATGAGGACGTATTTGAGGCCCGCGTGCAGCAGGTTGCCCCCGAGCGTAGCCCGTGGCACCAGGTGCGCGTTGGCCTCTATGTGGTGGATGCCCGCTAATCGGTAAGGGAGACTGCCATGTTTGATGACGACGACCTGTTCGATCTGACGGACGATCCGTTTGAGTGGGATACGCTACTCGACGACGATGAGCTGGAGCAGGACCGTAAGATGCGACAGGACAAGAAAACTCAGGGTGATGCGTCGAAAAAGAAAGACAAGCGCCGTCGCGGACTGTTTGGCGGGCTCTTTGGGTAACTGCCGCATCGCTGCGTCTGTATACTTAGCACGAGTTGGACGCGTTGCGAAATGAGGACTGAGACGATGATGTGGTTTACCGCCGACCTGCACCTGGGCGATACGAATATCTTGCACGACATGGACCGACCGTTTGGCTCGGTTGAGGAGATGAACCGCAAGGTCATCGATGTCATCAATGAGTGCGTGGCTGCGGACGACCGCCTCTATATTCTGGGTGACTTTACCTATCGTCTGCCCCTAGCGGATGCCGTGCGCCTGCGTAAACGCATTGAATGCCAGAACGTGACGCTCATCCGTGGTAACCATGACGGCGACTGGGAAGATCCCGACGTACCGCAGATTTGGGAAGACGTGCGCGATTACCTGGAGATTGCTCCCGGCTATGCCAAGGGCCATCGTCTGGTTATGAGCCATTACCCCATGCTCAGCTGGAACGGCAAGGCGCGTGGCGCCATCATGCTGCACGGGCATATCCACAGCAGGGGAGACCGCACCAATACGCGCAACCGCGATCGCGAACGTCCTATCTTTCGCTACGATGTCGGCCTCGATGCCAACGAGTACAAGCCCGTAAGCCGTGACCAAATCCTAGGCTTCTTTGGATTGTAATTCTCGAACCGTCACACAAACCGCCACAAAGGGGACGGGCACCTTTGTGGCGGTTCTGGTGCCGTTGCCATTATGGCGGCGGCACCTTTTTTGTCCGTGCGGCGCGGTAGAGTGTAGGCGGTTGAAATTTGCGTCCAGCGAGGAGCTGCTATGAACGAGATCAAGTGCCCGCATTGTGGCGAAGTATTTAAGGTCGACGCGTCCGGCTATGCGGATATCGTCAAGCAAGTGCGCGATGCCGAGTTTTCGCGCGACCTGGATGAGCGTGTGAAGGCGGTCCAGCGCGAGGGCGAGCAAGCGCTGGAGCTTGAACGTTCACGATCGGCTGCCGCTTTGCAGGAGGCAGAGTCCCAGCGCAACGCTCAGCTTACCGAGCAGAAGAACGCTGCAGCTCAACAGCTGGCACAAGAGGTTGCCAAGCGCGATGCTGAGCTCGCCGAGCTGCGTGCCAAGCTCGAGGGCGCTGCCGCAGAGCGCGAGAGTGCAAGCCAGCGCGCGGCGGTAGAGGCACGAGCCAACGCTCAAAAGGAGAATGCCGAACTCCAGCGCGAGATTGACAATTTGCGTGCGCAGCTGGAGCGCAAAGATGACGAAGCCAAGCTCGTCGAGTCGGCGGCGCGCAATGCCGCTCAAAACGATTTAGCTGCACGTGATGCTCAGATTGCCGAGCTGCAGGCCAGGCTTGCCGCGGCGGACAAGGCCCAGGAGATGGCGCTTGCCGCTGCCGCGGCAGAGTCGCAGCGTGAGCTCGATGCCGCTCGCAGCGAGGCCGAGCGCGCGCTTGCTGACTATCGCGCGAAGGTACAAGAGAAGTTTTCCGCCGCAAAGGCTCAGTCTGAGCGCGAGGCCGAGGGCCTTCGTGCACAGCTTCGTGAGCAAGAACTTTCTGCAAAAATGGAGCTGTCGAAGGCGGTCGCCGCGGCGGAGCGAGAGCGCGATGAGGCGCGTGCCAAACTGACGAGCGAGCTGGCGGTGCGCGATTCTCGCGAGGAACAGGCCAAGGCGGCACACGAGCTCGAGCTTGCGCAGGCCAAGCGCGCGAGCGATGACCTGATTCGCTACAAGGATGAAGAGATCGAGCGCCTTAAGGACATGAAGGTCCGTCTGTCCACCAAGATGGTGGGCGAGTCGCTCGAGCAGCACTGCGAGACCGAGTTTAACCGTCTGCGCATGACGGCATTTCCCAACGCGTACTTCGAGAAGGATAACGATGCGTCCGAGGGTACCAAGGGCGACTTTATCTTCCGCGAGTGCGACGCGAGCGGCAACGAGGTCATTTCGATTATGTTCGAGATGAAAAACGAAAACGACGAGACCGCGACCAAGCATAAAAACGAGGACTTCTTTAAGAAACTCGATCACGATCGTCGCCAGAAAGGCTGTGAGTACGCGGTGCTCTGCACGCTGCTCGAGCCCGAGAGCGAGCTCTATAACGTAGGGATAGTCGACGTGAGCTATCGCTACGAGAAGATGTACGTGATTCGCCCGCAGTTTTTCATTCCCATGATCACGCTCCTTCGCAACGCCGCCATGGGCTCACTGCGCTATAAGCAGGAGCTAGCGGAGTACAAACAGCAGAATATCGACGTCACGAACTTCGAAGCCAAGATAGAGAAGTTCAAGAATGATTTCGGTCGAAACTACGAGATCGCGAGCCGCAAGTTCCAAACGGCAATCGATGAGATCGACAAGACGATTAACCATCTGCAGAAAACCAAGGAGGCATTGCTGTCCTCCGAGAACAATCTGCGCCTAGCCAACAAGAAGGCCGATGATCTTACCATTCGCAAGCTCACGTGGGGCAACAAGACCATGAAGGCGGCGTTTGACGAGGCGCGCGGGGCTGCGCCAGAGACAAACGATGAGCCAGCCGAGGCGGATTCGTATGAGGTCGAGGATACCGAGTAAGGCATAGCGTATAGTGCAAAAACGGGGCCGCTGGCGATATTGCCAACGGCCCCGCTTCGTTTCGTTCCAGTATGTTCGACTAGTCCTCGAGCAAGTCTTCGATAAAGCCGACGCGGTAGTTTTTGAAGATGACTTCACCGCCGTCTTGCGTGGCGTCCAGATCGACATCGCCCATGATGCCAAAGTCGTGGTCGCCGTCCTCGTCGGCAAAGATCTGGTGCACGTGCCATACGTGCGCGGTCTTCTCGTCGGATTCATCGATGGAAAACATCGCGGCGCTGCGGGCGTCTCCGTCGGTGAGGATTTCCTCGTGCTGCTCATGGTAGGCATCGAGGGCCTTTTGCCAGCGGATCTCGCTCATGCCCCAGTCGTCGTCGAGCTCGCCCAGGTCGCGAACGTGCTCACGGGCGGCAAGGGTCACGCGGCGGAAGAGCGCATTGCGCACCAGCAGCGTGCAGCCGCGGCGGTCCGCCACGACCTCGTCGATGCCCTGTGGCGGCGCGGCATCGAGGGCTGCCGGGTTGCCGGCGTTCTCCCACTCGTCCACCAGGCTCGAGTCCACCGAGCGCACCACAAAGCCCAGCCACGAGATAATGTCGCGCAGGCGCTCGTCGCGCTTCTCGATGGGTACGGTGCGGTCGAGCGAACGGTAGGCCTCTGCCAGGTAGCGAAGCAAAATGCCCTCGGAGCGGGCGATGCCGAGCTTTTGAATGTAACCCTTAAAATCGCTCGCGCTTTCCAGCATATCGCGCAGGACACTCTTGGGAGAGAGCTGGTAGTCGTTTGCCCAGGGCACTTCCTGGCAGTACTTGTCAAAAGCGGCGTCGAGCAAATCCTCGAGCGGCTTTTCGTACGTGACGTCTTGAATGCGCTCCAAGCGTTCCTCATACTCGATGCCGTCGGCCTTCATCTCGGCCATAGCGCGATCGCGTGCGGCGCGCTCCTGTGCACGCAATACCTGCTTGGGGTCCTCGAGCGTGGCCTCGACCATCGAGATGAGGTCCATGGTATAGGTCTCACTTTCGGGGTCGAGCAGCTCCAGCGCGGCAAGCAAAAACGGCGAGAGCGGCTGGTCGAGCGCAAAGTCCTCGGGCAGGTCGACCGTCAGCGCGTAGTCGATGTCCGGCGCGGCGTCAGCCGGAGCGTCGGGTGCGGGCGGCACCTCGGTGCGCACGACGACGCCGGAGTCGATGAGCGTGGCGAAGATCTCGTCGGCGCGAACCTCAAGCTTGGCCTTTTCTTCGGGGGTCTGCAGGCTTGTCTCGATGAGGTCGTGTACGCGGGCTCGGGCATTGCCGCCCTGCTCGACCACACTAATCACCATAGAGTGCGTGATGCGCAGGCGTGGCTTGAGTGTTTCGGGTTGCGTCTCGATCAGGCGCTCAAAAGTTTGCTTGTTCCATGAGACAAAGCCCTCGGGGGCCTTTTTCTTTTTAATCTTACGGAGTTTTTTGGGGTCGTCGCCCGCCTTGGCCATAAGCTTGGCATTCTCGATCTCGTGCTCGGGTGCCTCGGCGATTACCATGCCCTCGGTATCGAAGCCCGAGCGACCGGCGCGACCGGCAATTTGATGGAACTCGCGGGCGCGCAGGCGACGCATCTTGTAACCATCGAACTTGGTGAGCGCGGTGAGCACCACGGTGTGGATGGGTACGTTGATGCCGACGCCGAGCGTATCGGTACCGCAGATGACGGGCAGCAGGCCCTGCTGCGCCAGGCGCTCGACCAGCAGGCGATAGCGCGGCAACATGCCAGCATGGTGCACGCCGACGCCGCATCCAAGCAGGCGCTTGAGAATCTTGCCAAAGGCCGTGGAGAAGCTCGTTCCCTTTGCCGCTTCCTTAATGGCCTCGCGCTGCTCCTTGCTGGCGATGCCAAAATTGGCGAGCGACTGTGCCGTCGCAAGGGCGGCATCCTGGCTAAAGTGCACGATATAGAGCGGGGCCTCGCCACGGCGCATGGCGAGCTCGACCGTGCCCTCGAGGGAGGTCGTCACATAGTCGTAGCTCAGCGGAACAGGACGCGGGGCATCGACAACCAAGTCGCAAGCAGCGCCGGTGTGCTCCTCGAGCGAGGCGGCGATGGCGGTGACATCGCCGAGCGTGGCGCTCATGAGCATAAACTGCGTGTGGGGCAGGGTGAGCAGCGGTACCTGCCAGGCCCAGCCGCGGTCGGGGTCGGCAAAGTAGTGGAACTCGTCCATGGCGACGCAGCCCACGTCGGCGCCCTTGCCCTCGCGCAGCGCATCGTTGGCAAGGATTTCGGCCGTGCAGCAGATGACGGGCGCCTTGGTATTGATATGCGTATCGCCGGTGATCATGCCGACGTTATCGCGGCCGAGTACCTGTACCAGGTCGAAGAACTTTTCGCTGACCAGGGCTTTGATGGGGGCCGTGTAATAGCAGCGCTTGCCCTGAGCCATGCCCATAAAGAGCATGCCCAGCGCGACGAGCGATTTACCCGATCCGGTCGGTGTGCCTAAAATGACGTGATCGCCGGCGGCCAGGTCCATGAGGGCCTCTTCTTGGTGATCCCACAGCTCAATGCCACGGTCGCTCGTCCATTCAAAGAAGCGTTCGAAGGCCTGATCGGGCGTGAGCCATGGTTCGGGCTCGCTGCCGTCCTCGGGCTCCCACCAGGTGGGAGAGAGCGCGCCGAGCGAGCCAAACTCGGCTTCGGTTCCCGTGCCGCCCGAGAACGAGCTGGCGGCGCCGGCACCGGAGACGGTGCTAGCGGCGGTATCTGTCGTGGTCTGTGCCATGTGTTTGCTTTCTCTCGCGATTGTCCGCCAACTATTATGGCGTAGCGTCGCATCGATGCGTTCGCAGGCAAGAAAATGCAGGAAATGGGCGTTCTGCCCAGCTGTTTGGTGCATTTGCCAGCTAAGTGAGTAGACTTTTTGCAATATCGCGAGCACATGGCTTTTGCGCAAAGGCTCTACCTGCGGTTTTAGTATTGGTTATGCGGGTTGTACTTGGCTATTGCAAAAAAGTCTACTCACTTAGATTTGAGGGTCGTTTGCTGGCGCCTATTTGCGCTTGTTTGCCGAAGCCGCGACCATCAGAGGCCCCTGGGACTCCTGCGGTAAGCGCTTCTTGCCCTTGCGGGCGCGGTTTTTAAAGTTCTCGACGGCCTCTTCCATGCCGAGGGGCACGTAGGTGAGCTCATCGAGATTGTCGGGCAGGTAGCACGCAAGGCTTTGCTCCTGCGCGCGGCCCGCCGTGAGCTGTTCATTGCTGGGCAGCGCGTCGGGAGTGGCGCAAATGCCATAGACGGCGGCACCCATCTCGCGCGTGCGGCGCTCGTATTCGGTCTCGGGATGCTCGGGATGGTCGCGGCGAACGTTGTCACTTACCCAAAGTGTGTCGTAGCCGGCCGCGGTAAACTGCCCCAGGGCGTAGTCGCGCAATGGCTTGCTGTCGGTGCGCAGCGTGACGGTGGCGCCGGCTGAAAAAAGCGGGCGGTAGAGCATCAGATGGTCGACATGGACGAGTCGTTTTTTGGCGTACTTGGCCTTAGGCTGCGGCGTGGGAAAGTTGATGGTGATGGCATCGAGCTCGCCTGTGGCAAACAGCTGCGGCAACGATGCGGCGCCTCGGGGCAGGACGAGTGCGTTGGTCAGTTCCTGCTCGCAGATTTTCTGTGCGGCATAGGCGATGCAGATGGGCTCCTGGTCCATGCCGATAAAGAGCGTGTTTGGCTCGTGGGCCGCGCGCTCTACAAGGTACGTTCCCTTGCCGCAGCCAAGATCCAGGTGAAGGTGTTCGAAAGACTTGCTGCCTGCGGGCGCACAGGCCTCGCGCCAATCTCCGGCATAGATTTCAGGGTTCGTCTCAATCGCATCGGCGTAGCGCTCCAGGCGCTCTTCGAGCACAAAGTTCTTAGGCGTGCGAACGTGGACGGCTCCCATGAGGCTCCTTGGTCATAAGTATGGAACGCATAGCTGCGCGTTCCGTCAATGGGTTGAAAAAAGGGTAGGCATAGCTTGCCCGAAAGATGCGGTGCGGCTCGTCGGCGGCTCGTCGGTGCCTACAGGCGCTTGAGAATCACGTAGCGGTTGAGCTCGCCACTGCGACCGTCGGCATGGAAGCGCTCAAGCTCGCGTACGGGGACCTCGCCGCTCTTGTAGAACGTGCGAACGCCGCGCACCAGGTCGGTGATCTGCTGATCGTCAAAGTGATGGCAATAGCGGTAGGCGTGGCGGTCGTTTTGCCAGCCAATGAGGTGGTCGCCGGCTTCAAACTGCGCTGAATCGTAACCCTCAAACGGCGGGGTGAGCTCGGCGCGGGCCTCGGCGCGAACGGCCTTGCGCGCCATGCGCTCGTCGTTCATGAACTCCCAAAAGCTAATGGCGATGATGCCGCCCGGGCGCGTCTGGCGCACCAGGGCGTCGAGTACGCGTACGCGGTACTCGCACGACGGCACGTGGTGCATAAAGCCAAAACAGACCGAGATGTCGGCGAGCGGGGCATCGAAAAGCGCGTCGGGCGCCTCGGCGGGGTTGAGCTTCATGAGGGCGTCGAGCACGTCGAGTTCCTGGAAGTGCAGGTTGGGAATGCGCAGGGCGTGACCGTGCGCATCGATAGCCAGGTCTTGGCACGAGTCGACGCCATAGAACTCAAACGGGCAGCTGACATCTGCCGAGGAGTTTGCGCCGTCGACGCCCTTGGCGGCAAGTGCGCCGCCGGCGGCAAAGTTCTCGAATCGCATATTGCCGCAGGCAAGGTCAAAGACGCGGACGGGATGCTCGATTGTGGCGACGTCGAGCTGCCCGAGCGCGATGTCCATGGTGCGCACCCAGCCGGGCCACGGGGCCTGACGCGTATCGGAAAAGGAGGCGGAGTGCTCGCGATAGAACGTGTTGTTGAGCTGGATGAGCGATGAGGCGAAATCGCGGTTCACGGCGCGGGACTCCCTCCGTTGGCGGTGCGGAATAAACAGTACGACCATACTACCGTTAACGCCGCAGCGGGGACAACCAAGCTAGGTGCCATTGCTTTGTTTGGACACATTTCCGCAGCTCATATGCACCCGCAACCGCCGGTTGTCAAAAATCTCACTAGAATAGGTGGCATGCTTTTGGCGGTGGCGGATAGATTTTTAACTATGCAAGGCGCCTTAAGAACATAAACGGTCCGGCGGCACGGCTGGCATCACATAGGAGGAACCATGAATGTAGAAACTGCGCAGCGGCTCGCCGACCTTCGCCGCAGCAAAGGCTTTAGTCAAGAAGGGCTGGCACGAAAGCTGGGACTGTCGCGCCAAGCGGTCAGCAAATGGGAACGCGCAGAGAGCTCGCCCGATACCGAGAACCTGATCTCGCTCGCCAAGCTCTATGGCGTGAGCCTGGACGAGCTGCTCAATCCGAGCGACGAGATCGAGGACGATATCGAGTTTGAGAACGAGGACCGCGCCCGCCAGCGCGAGGCCGAGGCCGCGGAGCGCGCCCGCACCCATGAGGCGGCGGCACGTGCCACCGAGGCGGCAACACAGGCGAGTGATGCTGCGGCCAAGGCGGCGCAAGCGGCAAGCTGGAGTGCGCAGGCCGCCAATGCCGCTACGGCGCAGGCGACGAGTGGCGGTGCAGTTGGCTCGACTCCGGCGAAGGGCCCGTTCCAGTCGTTCCCGTATTGGGCCGTGTGCTGGCTGCTGTTCTTTTTGCTGATGTTCCCGTTTGGCGCCGGCCCCTTTGCTGCGCTCATCTTCTTTACGATCCCTATCTATCACTGGGTGGCGCGTGCGCTCGATGGCGATTGGGCGCGCGGTGATATTCAGGTTGGTCCGGCATCGGTGACGGCTAGGGCTCAGAATGTTTCCGCTGCGGTTGATGCTGACGTGGCTACCGCGACCACCGCTGAGCCGATTGCCAAAGAGGGTGATGAATGATGAAGCTTTCGCATGAATCCAAGGTACGCTTGGGCGTTGGCATCGGAGCGTTTGTGCTCATCATTGGGCTTGTCTTTGGCATTTCGCGGCTATTGGCTCATTCCGATATGGTGCGTACGACCGGTATTCTATCTGGCCATTTGTCTGATTTTGACGATATGTTTGACGAGGACGATTCCTTGAATAGCGGTAACTATTCCGCTCGGCCTCAGCAGCTTTCGAGCACGACTTTTGATGCCGATGAGTTCCGCTACCTCGATTTCGATATCAATGCGGCTTCGGTGGACGTCAAGGTTGTTGATGGCAACAAGGCTCGCGTTATCGAGCGGGGACGCGTTGCCAAGGGTATGGATGCCTCCAAGGCCGCGACGCAAAACATCGCATCTGTCGAGGACTCGACGCTCAAGGTTTCCCAGTTTGGAAGTGATGACGGTAAGGCAATCGATCGCTCAGTTACGGTTGAGCTGCCACGCCGTGTTGCCGAACATCTGAAGGGAGTCAACGCGCACGTGGGCTCGGGTGATCTGCAGATTGCCGGTGTCAGCTGTGATGGTTTCGACCTTTTCCTGGGTGCGGGAGATGTAGAGTTTTCGGGCAGCGTGACTGATGCGCTCAGCGCTGAGGTCGGTTCGGGCGATGTGACGTTCGAGCTTTACCAGGCCCCCGCGAAGTCGATGGACGTGAGTGTGGGCTCGGGCGATGTGGAGATGACGGTTCCGAACTCGACGGGCTTTAAGGCGAGCGTCACCTTGGGCAGCGGCGACTTCGAGAGCGATTTCCTTCCGCTTGGCTACGACGGCGAGACCATTTTGAATCTTGAATTCGATAACGGCGATAAGTCTGCCACGTATCGTTTTGAGGTCGGTTCGGGTGACATGTCGTTTGATCCGGAGAGAGAAACGGATATCGAAGACTTATAAACCCTAGACGCGCTGTTTGATGAAGGCGCCGGAGCCGTGACGGGCTCCGGCGCCTTTGCCTTTACAATGGGGGCATGGAACAGATTATCTTGAACATACTTAAAGCCCTGCGTCGCGGCGAGACCGTAGACGACAAGGCGCTCGTCAAACTGATACATGCCGAGGCGCGCCGTGAGGGTGCCGACAAGCGCGATCTGGCCAAGCGCCGTCTGCTGCCGTTCTACCAGCGGGTTAAACGTGAGGATCCGGCTCGTTGGGCTGCGTGGAATGTCGATTCCGATCTGGAACGTCAACTGCTGCAGGTGCTACGCATGAAGCCGCGCCGCACGGCTTCGGGCGTGGCGACCATTACCGTCATCACCAAGCCGTGGCCGTGCTCGGGCGATTGCCTGTTTTGCCCCAACGACCTGCGTATGCCCAAAAGCTATTTGCATGCCGAGCCCGCGTGCGCCCGTGCGGAGCAAAATTGCTTCGATCCGTATCTGCAGGTGAGCGCTCGTCTGACCGCGCTTTCGCAGATGGGGCATGCGACCGATAAGATTGAGCTCATTGTGCTCGGTGGCACCTGGAGCGACTATCCGGAAGGGTATCAGACGTGGTTTATGTCGGAGCTCTTCCGTGCGCTCAATGACGATGCCGTGGCTGGTGTGGCTGCCAACCCCATGTTGGCGCGTCCGGGCATCAGCCGTGCCGAGGCGGGGCGTCTGCTCGACGATGCACCCGCCGATGCGCTGCCGCCGGTGGTGTCGGAGCGCCGCGAGCGCTATCGGGCTGCCGGCATTGCGACAGACGAGGCTGAGCTCGCTGCCGGCGTTGCCGACGAGCAGGAGCGTGTGGATGCTGCCGTGGGCGGCTATAACCGTGCGGTGCGTCGTTTGTACGGCCCCGGTACGCCGTGGGGCGAGGTCACCGAGTGGCAGACGGCAACGATGGAGGAGCTCGAGCGTCAGCAGCGCATCAACGAGACGGCGAAGCATCGCGTGGTGGGACTCGTTATCGAGACGCGCCCCGATGCCGTAACGCCGCAGGCGCTTACGCTCATCCGCCGCCTGGGCTGCACCAAGATCCAGATGGGCATCCAGAGCCTCGACCAGTACCTGCTCGATATCAACGAACGTCGCATTTCGGTGGGCCAAATCGAGCGGGCGTTTTCGCTTGCGCGCCTGTTTGGCTTTAAGATCCACGCGCATTTTATGCTTAACCTGCTGGGCGCCACACCCGAGGGGGACAAGCGCGACTACGAGCGCTTTATGACCGAGGGGGTCTTTATGCCCGACGAGGTCAAGGTCTACCCGTGCGCGCTCATCGAGGGCTCGCGTCTGGTGGGCTGCTACGAGCGCGGCGAGTGGCGCCCCTATACCGAGGAGGAGCTACTCGACGTGCTAGCCGATGACATCGTGGTGACGCCGCCGTTCTGCCGTATCAGCCGCATGATCCGCGATTTTAGCTCCGATGACATTATGGTGGGCAACAAGAAGCCCAACCTGCGTCAGCTCGTCGAGAACCGCCTGGCTGCTCGGGGTGACGGTGCGACGGTGCGTGAGATTCGCTATCGCGAGATCAGCACGGCGGGTGCCGACTTGGATGAGCTGACCCTTGACGAGGATGTAGCGTACGAGACGCCGGTGACGCACGAGCGCTTTTTGCAGTGGGTGACGCCGCAGGGCAAGATTGCGGGCTTTTTGCGCCTGTCGCTGCCCGACCATTCGTTTGTTGCCGCGCATGCGGACGAGTTACCGACGACGCCGGACGAGGCGATGATTCGCGAGGTGCACGTGTACGGCATGACGGCGCGCGTGGGCGACCAGGGCCAGGCGGCGCAGCATCACGGGTTGGGGCGTTTGCTCGTAGAGCGTGCGTGCGAGATTGCCCGGGATGCGGGTTATGCGCGCATCAACGTGATCAGCGCGATCGGTACGCGCGAGTACTATCGCCATCTTGGATTTTATGACCATGGCCTTTATCTGCAAAAGGAGCTCTAGATGAACAAGCCGAGTGTTTCTGCCGGCGTTGTTGCCGGCGTTGCTCTGGGAGCCGCGGCGCTGGGCGCGGCTGCCGTCGCTGTTCGCGCTGCCTGTCTGCAGGTTGCGCGAACCCGCAATGGGTTGACGCGCGTGAAACGCGTGCACGATGAGGGCGGCGATGAAGTCCGCGTATTGGTGCAAGGCGGTGTCTACCAAAGCGCGAGTTACGTCGGCGAGCGCTGGGCGGAGCCCGTCTTTGCGTATTATCGCGCGTTTGACGACGTGTTTGAGGCCGAGGATGCGATGCGTGACGTTTATGGTCACGGTATCAGCCGTATGCTTATGCTAGGTGGCGGCGGGTTTGCCTATCCCAAATTTGCGCTGATGTCGCACGAGGGCCTGAGCATGGACGTTATCGAGTATGACGGAGAGATTACGCGCCTGGCGCGCCGCTGGTTCTACCTAGACGAGCTAGAGCGCGCGGCGGGCGATCGCCTGCGGGTGATAACCGCTGAGGCTCGCTCGTATCTGGGTGTGACGAGCGTGGGCCATCGTCGCTACGACGTGGTCGTGAGCGATTGCTTTGGCGGTGCCGAGCCCGTACGCGAGCTGGCGACGGTTGAGGCGTTGCGCTTAGTGCGGGGAAGCCTGAACCCCGGGGGTACCTACGTTGCCAATATCGTGAGCGCAAACGAGGGGAGCGATGTAACGTTCCTGCGCGACTGCGCTGCCACGGCACTCGAGGTATTCGCCCACGCCTGGGTGGTCCCCTGTGGCGATACAGAGTTCGGCGGCGAGGAAAACTACCTGCTCATTGCCAGCGACGGGAACTATGCCTTTGCCGAAGCCGTGCCCTTTGACGCCGACTTCCTCGGCGCCGTCCTTCACGACTAGCGCGTCTTTCTGCGACCAGTCTTTCTGGGACGGGGCTTTTTAGCTGCTTTCGGATGCCGGCTCGCTCCACATCGGGAGCAGTCAATTTGGGACGGGGCTTTTTTAGCTATCCCTGCCACTAATCGGCCAAACCTTTCGCTTTACCTGCAAGGGCAGCTAAAATAGCCCCGTCCCAAATTGACTGCTCATATAGTCAGCCCCGTTTTAGGCGTGGTCGCGCCAGCTGCGGACACGCTGCTTCATGCCATCTATGTCGAGCACGCCTTCGGCAAAGCCCTTACGCACGAGCTCTTCGGGAACGAACTCATCGTAACGATCAAAGTAAGGCACCTCGCCGGGATAGACGAGCTCGATGGGATCGAAGTCCTTCTCGGCCTCGGCGGCGAGTACCTCAAAGAACGTCTCTTCGTCGGCCTTCATCTTAAACTGCATAAAGTACGGGCGCGACGGGTCGAGTCCGCGAAGGCCCAGCTCCGCGGCACATTTAATCTTGAGCATGCGCTCGAGCGCCAAAAAGGCATAGCTGCCCAGCCAGGGGAAGAGCACCCAGGTGTCGCCGCCCAGGTTAATGAGTGGCCTAGTGCCCGCACCCGAAATCTCGGCCGTATGGCGAGCCTGCGCCAGACGGGCTCGCGCGTTGCCCATAAGGTATGGATATGTCGCGTGCTCGTTGAGCGCCTTGCGCATGCGCTCGAGTACGTGTGTGTTGATGTCGCCGGGGCAGTCGCCAAAGTAAGCCGGCACACGGCCCTTGACCTGCGTGGCAAAGACGGTATGGCGCTTCCAGTCCACTTCCTCGACAATCCAGCAGTGCCCGGCGATGGCGATACGCTCACCGGGCGGTGGGGGATTGACGATCGTGCCCAGCTCGGCCGACTCGCTGCGGACGGTGAACTCCTCGTTTTCCTGGAACACGGCGTAGAACTTAAAATTGTTGATGATGCGCTCGCCCGCGAGGCCCACGATGAGCCCGCCGCCCTCGGTGACCTGGATATGGTCGATCTTAATGAGGTGACGCAGCAGCACGCGATAGTCATCGGCTGAGACGCGGTGGAAATAACTGAGCGTGAGCACGCGCTGGGCAAGTTCTGCCGGCGTGAGCTCTCCGGTGCTGGCAAGCGTCGACATAGTCTGGTGATAGAGCAGACTGTAGGGGAGTCGATCGAGCTCGGGCGGCTCGACCCACTTTTCCTCGCGATAGAGTTGTACGAGTGCGATGCCCTGTAGGAGCTTCCAC
This sequence comes from Collinsella sp. LCP21S3_D3, assembly GCF_052118305.1. NCBI lineage: Bacteria > Bacillati > Actinomycetota > Coriobacteriia > Coriobacteriales > Coriobacteriaceae > Collinsella > Collinsella sp. LCP21S3_D3. The sequence continues at coordinate 45,515 of NZ_JBQKHK010000005.1, read as the reverse complement.
GGAATGGTTTCGGGCATCATCGTGCGCGGCTCGGGCTCTTCCTCGCGCATGACAAACCACATCTCGGGCGGAAGGTCGCGGCGCCCCGTGCGGCCCATTCGCTGCAAAAAGGAGCTGACGGTAAATGGCGCATCGATCTGAAATGCACGCTCCAGACGGCCGATATCGATGCCAAGCTCAAGCGTAGAGGTGGTGACGGTCGTCTGTGCCTGCTCCTCATCGCGCATGAGCTCTTCTGCCGTCTCGCGCAACGATGCCGAAAGATTGCCGTGATGGATGAGGAAACGGTCAGGCTCGTGTCGGCTCTCGCAGTAGCTGCGCAGCATGGAACATACGGCCTCTGCCTCCTCGCGCGAGTTGGCAAAGACCAGACACTTGCGCCCGCGGGTGTGTTCGAAGATATAGCCCATGCCGGGATCGGCGTTGTCGGGTGCGGTGTCGGTGGGGTTGAGGAGCGCTTGCTCGGCGGCCCGGGGGATGTCGACTTCGCCCTCGGGGGCCGAGGAAGTGCAGCGGTTCCCGGAGGTAGCCTTACCCTGTGCCCGTTTGCGACGTTGACGGCGCTTGTCCTGTGTGGGCTGTCCGCTGTGGCACGTGCCTTGGGTGTCGGCCGGCAGCGCCGTGGGTGCCGCTGCCTCAATGCGCTCGGAGGCAAGCACTTCGGCCTCTTGAGGACCCATGCTCTCGAATCCCCGCTGCTGTGCCTGGGGACCCGAGTTGTAGAAGTGCTCCATGGAGATGCGCCACACGCGGCGCGGTTCCTCAAAACGGGGGATAACGCAGTCACGTCCCGTTCCCTGTGAGAGAAAAGCGCCCGTGCGCTCGGGGTCGCCGATGGTGGCCGAAAGGCCAATGCGTCGAGGCTGCACGCCGGCCATGCGCGAGAGTCGCTCGATAAGGCAGAGCGTCTGCCCGCCACGGTCGCCGCGCATGAGCGAGTGGACCTCGTCGATGACCACATAGCGCAGGTCGCAAAACATGCGCGGGATCGCCATGTGCTTATGGATCAGGAGCGCCTCGAGTGACTCGGGCGTAATCTGCAAGATGCCGCTCGGCTTTTTGATGAGCTTAGCCTTGTGCGACTGCGAGACATCGCCATGCCAGTGCCAGACAGGGATATCGGCCTCTTCGCAAAGGTCGTTAAGGCGGACGAACTGATCATTGATGAGCGCCTTGAGGGGGCCGATGTAGAGGGCGCCCACGCTCGCGGGCGGCTTCTCCCAAAACTCGGTCAGGATGGGAAAGAAGGCCGCCTCGGTTTTGCCGGAAGCCGTGGATGCCGTCAGGAGCACATTGTCTTGTGTGTTAAAGATGGCATCTGCCGCCGCAACCTGAATGGAGCGGAGACTCTCCCAATCGTGGGAGTAGATGAAGTCTTGGATAAACGGGGCGTAGCGGTCAAAGGCGTTCACGGGGCCTCCTTTCAAAAGCGAATCTCTCAACGCAGCGGGCAGTGGCTTGCTGCATGACTGCTTCAATGTTTGCCCAGATAAAACCTGCCAAAATAAACCTGTCCCTTTTTGGCAGGTTAGATGGCGAATTCGGCGAAGTTGCGGTCGGCGCCTGCGGTGCCGGTGTCGTCTGTTGCGGCTGCTGGCGCGTCACCGCCGACGCTTTGCAGCAGCTCGGCCACGTTGGCGTTGGGGTTTTGGCATAGGATGTCGAGCAGCTCGATAAAGTCACGAATGACTTCGCGCGGCGTCAGATGCGTGTCGGCTCCCACGCGACCGAACTCAATCTTGAGGAAGTCCACCAGGTCGTTCTCGGTAAGCGTGGGCGTCCAGCCAAAGTAGCCGGCGTGAATTTGCATGATTTTTTCGATCAGCACCAGCAACTCTTCGTAGGTGAGTGGCTGCAGACGGATGATGGGCGCGAGCATGTCTTTAAGGTCCTCGCGTGCAAAGCGGCCCTGAGCGAGTCGGCTGCGCAGGGCCTCGTAGGAGAACACGCCGCGGCGGCGGTCTTCGATGGAGGTTGGCGTGCCGCCCATGATCATGCCCAGGTACTGCGCCTTGCCCTGGAGCGTGTCGTTGTACATGGTCAGGATCTTCTCGTAGTTGTATTGGCGCGTGATCGCGTTGGGAATCTTATACAGATTCACGAGTTCGTCGATGAGCACCAGCATGCCCTTGTAGCCGCTGCAGACCAAAAAGCGCGCAATGAGCTTAACGTAGTCGTACCAGTCGTCATCGCTGATGATGGTTGAGGAACCCAGTTCGGCGCGAGCCTCGCTCTTGGTGCGGTATTCGCCGCGGATCCATTTGGTTATGCGGCTCATGGCCTCTCCATCGCCCTCGGATACGGCCGTGCGGTAGCGGCGGAGCATGCGGGCGAAGTCGAAGCCGTGGACCATCTCCTCGAGCGGGGCCAGTTGGGCATTGACGACCGACTCGTCGACGTCGGCACACGAGGCGACCCAGCGATCCAGAATAAGGTTGAGCGCACCGCCCTCGGGGCGCGTCTTGGTCGATATGTTGCGGATGAGCTCACGGTAGGTGGCAAGGCCCTGCCCCTGACCGCCCTGCAGGCGGCGCTCGGGCGACAGGTCGGCATCGGCGACGACGAACCCCTCGCCCATGGCGTGCGTGCGGATGGTCTGGAGCAAAAAGCTCTTGCCTGCGCCGTAGCGACCGACCAGAAACCGGAAGCTCGCGCCACCGTCGGCGATGAGACTCAAATCGGTGAGCAGGGCGCGGATCTCGACCTCGCGCCCTACGGTGATATAGGGAAGGCCGATGCGCGGGACCACACCGCCCTTGAGTGAGTTGAGAATGACGGCAGCGACGCGCTTGGGCACGCGGGGTGCTGCGGATGCGGTATCACTCATGGTCTAGGTATCCTCTCACGTCTGCTTCGTAATCCTCGATAATTTGCGGTCCTGCCGCGCCGAACTCGATAACGGTGTCTCCCACCAGGTCAAAGAGCGTCTCGTTGATGCCGTCGACGAGCATATCCTCGCTCTGGCCCGACCTCTCCACTGCCGATGTCGCTTGCACTGTGTTTTGCTCGAGGAGCGCGCGAAGAAAGGCATCTTCGGCGGGCGCGAGTTTGTTCGTAGCTTCGGCAGACGCGGGCGTTACGGGTGCGGGCGCAGACACGAGGAGCGGTGCCATGACGCCAAACTCTTCGGCGGAGACAGTCGGCTCGTCGGGTTCGTCTTGCTGAATGGTCATCTCGCCAGGTTCGGCAGTCATGCCGGGCGCAGACTCGCGGCCCGGCTGCTCGATAAGCGTTGCCTCGGCTTCCACGGGCGTGCCGTCCTCGCGCTCCTCATCAATCAAAAGCGCTTCACGCGTTTGCGCGGCGGCGCTCCGAATGTGCCCCAGCTGGCTCAAATCGATATCGATCTTGACGGGCTGGTGTGCGGCATCCCACGAAAGCCATGCCACGATCTCGTCATCGATGATTTTGGCCAGATATTTGGGGACCTTCTCCTCCTTCAGGGGGTGGGCGGGGGCTAGGGCCAGGCGCAGACGTTGGTCGCAGGCGCGCATCATCTCACCAAGCTTGCTGCTCTTTTGCCTGCTGCCGTGAATTCGCATGCATTCCCAAAAACCGTTTTGGCAGCGGTAGATATGGATGGGGTCAAGACGGTATTCGCAGTCCTCGTGGCGCTCGGGCGCAAAGAACACGGCCGAGGCAAACATGGTATAGGGCATGGCCGTCTCCTCCCCAAACAAGCTCGCCACGATACCGGTCTTTCGGTGCGTGTCATAGTAGCGCGCCATGCGGACGTACACGGCACATGCCACGTGGCGTAGGTCGCGATGGTGGCTGCGATCGAGTCTAGAGTTATCGAGGTTATACGTGGAGAGGGCGTTAATAGCGGCCATGAGTCGCTCCTCGCCCGCCTCGTCGGGCGGGAGGGGGAGCGTAGGCTCGGAGGTCTTACGACGCGCAGGCGGCAGATCCGACGGCGTCGGTGCAGGTGCAAGGTCTCGAGCCGCGCGCCGCAGCTCGATAAGGGCGTTATCGAACATGACGGTTTTAGAGTCGCGAAGCAGTTTGGGGTCGAGCCCGTGGAAAACGGCGTAATCTTGCAACCACACGCGTGCAAACCGGTCGATGCCGGGCTCGAAGGCACGATAGGCGTTCCAAAAGGCCTTGATCTTGCTAAAGCCATCGAGTGGGTCATCTACGCCAATGCCGCAGATCAGCTCATAGAGATACAGGAAGGCAAAGGACGTAGACGTTTCCTCGACAGTTCCGCGGCGCACTTGGGCACGCCAGGTAAAGTAGCCGCGCAACTGTCGATCGCTCATGGCATTGTAGGTGGGAAAGTACGACTTAAAGGTGCCGTTGTAGGGACAATCGTCCTCGAAGTCGGCCATCAGCAGGCCTTGGCGGTAAAAGAGCTCCGCCTCCGATAGCCAACGTCCCGCGCCGCCTTTGGGATCATCTTGCCAGCGCGATATCTCGCGCATCTTGCGGTACTGGTCGGGGAGGAAGTTCTGCATCTGTCGACCGGTCTTGAGAATCGGCTCGTCAGCATAGATTTCGTTTGAGAAGCGGGCGGACTGATGGGTCCGGGCCTCGGCCATAATGCGCTCGATGAGCATCTTGACGTCCTGGTCGGCCACCGCTTCTCCTCTCCTAACGCAGCTTCGGTGACCTCATATCATAGCACAGCATCAAACAGGTGTTCGAGAAACCGCTACGTAGATAGATTTAGAACAAGAGGGCGTAGATGACCGCCACGACGACGGAGGGGAGCATGTTGGCCGTGCGGAAGGTCTGAGGTCGAATAAGGTTAACCCCAACACAGAAGATGAGCATAGAGCCCACAAGCGAAAGGCTGTCGAGGGCCGCGGTGGTAATGATGGGGGAGAGTGAGCCGGCAAAAAGCGTGATCGTGCCCTGGAATACGGCAACGGGCAGGGCCGAGAAGATGCAGCCGCGGCCAAGCGAGGCCGTCATGGTGCAGACGATGATGCAGTCCAGCGCGCCCTTCAGGGCAAGCGTGGACCAGTCGCCGAGCAGACCGTCCTGAATCGATCCTACGATGGCCATGGCACCGATACACACGGTGAGCGATGCCGAGACAAAGGCGTTGGTGAACTCGTTGTCGCCTTCGCTGCCGGTTTTGCGCTTGAGCCATTCGCCGAGGTTCTCGATGGCGGCCTCCAGGTTGATGGCCTCGCCGATGAGCGAACCGAGGGCAAATGAGACGATAAGCATGGTGGTGCCGGTGGTCGCCAACGCCTCTCCATCGATAACGAGCATCTTTTGCATGGTGCCGCCCAGGCCGATAAACAGAACACACAACCCCGACGCCTTCATGAGCGTGTCTTGGATGCGAGGCGTAATGAAGCGCCCACCCATAAGGCCAAGCAGACCGCCCGCGATCAAAAGCGCGACGTTGATGATCGTTCCTAAACCCGGCATGAACCCTCCTGTAATTGATGCCAACGCGGCAATCGTAGCAGAACGGGGAGGGGGCGCTCAGTATCCGAGCCAAGCGGCGGTTAGCGGTCTAGGACAGGATGGGGCTAAAGTCGAAGCGCAGCGTCATGAGGTGCTGTGGGGATTCGATGGCTGCGGCAATGATGTCGGCATCTCGTGCGCGATCGAACCCTTCAAGTTCCATTTGATAGGGGACGTCTTCTTGGATACCGATGCGACGAGGAACCAAAAGCTTGGTTCCGTCGAATTCTTCGGTTCGCGTTCCGTCTGCTGCAACGGAATAAAGGTGTAACTTGGCGGTCGTTGTGGCATCAAGTGCCGAGATAGCTTGGATATCGTTCGATGCGCTCTTTGCTCCCACTGCTGTAAGTGCCGTAGGCGCGACGACTTCGCCCGAAGGCAAAAAGACGAGCTCGACGGTGTTGGGGAATGCGATGAGGATATTTTTGCGGCGGGGCGCATTGGCAGCGACTGGCTCAATGCTTGCAGCATCGACGGTTTCCGTGTGGTCGAGCGCGACCATCATGCAACAGTTGCCTTCGTCGACACTTGGGGGAGCGGCAAAGTCCAGGCCGTCTTTCGGTTGGGAATCGCCTAGTTCGGTGGCGCTGCCGCTTGGCTTCTCGAGAGGAACCGCAGCGTTGTCTTCTGATGATGCATCGTCAACATGTGCCGGTACGTCTGCGACCTCGTCTTTGGGGGATTTGTCATTATCGCTCGACATAGGAGCGGCAATCTCGACGGATCCCACTCCGTGCCATGTCATTTGGAGCAGCGCCGGATCGGCGAGAATGCGCTGCACGCCCGGCTCCTGGGCATCGATATTGATGGGGGCGGGTTCTGATCCGCGCACGAGGTTAAGCGAGCCCTTCTGCCTGGTGCTTTGAGCCTTTTGGTCGTCCGCGTCGCCAGCGTAGAACAGCAAAGGCGCATCTCCCGTTGCGATGGCTTCGGTGTCCGCCTTGGTCAGCCGCAGCGACGCCGTAAAGGAGATGATGGGCTGCGCGCCATCGACATTCGAGGGAACGCAGCCCAGGCATACACCCCCTTCTTCTTCATGGGCCGCGCTGTCGAAGACGACCTTTGCCCCGTTCGCCGAGTCATCGACCGAGGCAATATCGATGCGCAGCTCTAAGTCGCATGGGTCGCCATCGGCGTCGACTGCAGCCGATTTCCATGTGCAGATGGCGCAACCTGTCTGGGGGCCGTTCTCCTTGTCCGGTCGATTGATATCCACGACTATCGAGTCGACCGTATTGCGGTGAAGGCATCCCGAGGTTCGGACCGTGGCATGTGCGAGCGAAAAACGTTGGCAGGCGATGATACCCGACGAATTCGACGCGGGGTTCAGAGCTTGCGGTAAGGAGCTTGCCGTGGCGGGCGTCGCCCAAGCGGCGAGAGGCGTACCGCTCGCCAGTGCGCTGCAGAGCGCGGCAACGGGCAAAAGGTTTTTGGGTGCCATGGTTCTCCTATCTATTCCGCGTACTCCGGTCGTGCTTGGCTATTGGTTGCGTTTGATGTGCAGGCCAAGGCACGTCAGTCCTGCTCCCACCGTGGCGACGCCTACCGCAATGAGTTGCCGGGTGTCGCTCGTCTGGACGAGCGGCTCGTGACAGCTGCCGCGATTAAGGCCCGAAAGATCGACGGTCACTTCTGTGGCTGCCTGCGCTTGCTCTTGTTGAGCAAAGGCCATTGCGGGTGCGGACGCCAAGATGCTGACGATGGCGGCCAGTGCAATCGCCTTAGGACGTGGCGTGCGCACCGGGCTCGACCGTCCAGGTGATGCTTGCCACTTGATCTCCCGTACCGGCGGCGTGGTAGATGTCACGCGTGACGCGGGCGACGTGGCCTCTCACATTGAGCCTAATTTTGTCCGTTCCGTCGCCAATGTCCTTGTACTTCATGTCGAAGCTTGCGTCTTTGGAAAGATCGAGGCCCGTAGTCTGAGTCGCCGAGCTGGCATCCTTTTCTGCCTCATCGGGGCCAACCTTAAAATCGATGGAGTTCTGGGCCGAGCCCGTCTTTGCGTCTGCAACGATTGTCCAGTCGTTCTGGGCCGTGACCTTCATGTTGGTGACGTGGATGCCGTATGCCGAGAGGTTGTCGATGGTAATCGTCTCGTCGGAGGGTCCTACAAGCGTTCCGTCGGCTTTGGCGGCAAAGGGGATGACCGTTGGCGCCTTAAACGAAACATTGCTAATGTCGGCCTTCACCGTCACATCGGTGGTTCCAACGCGCACCTCTGCCATGGCCGCCGTTGGCGCGGCGCCCATCGCAAGTGCGAGCGTAAGCCCTGCGCCCACGGCGAGTGCCCTGGCTCCGCTCAGGTTCATGGGTGTGTTCATAATTGATCCTTTCTGCTCGTCACGGACTGGTTCCGTGATGGTTGGACGAATGGGGACAGGGTGCTGCCCCTGCGAGCGCGTCGGCCACTAGCCTTCTGCCTGTGCCACCCGCACTTTGACGCGCGTCGGATTGCCGTGGGTGTCGTAGGTCTTGGCATCGAGTGCCTGAATCTCGATATATGCCTCGCCTTCTTGGATATCGCCGGCGGGGCAGGTCTCAACCGTCTTGCCGGCTTCGACCACACCGGACTCATAGATGGTCTCGTCGTTTTGAACCACGCGGAAGCGCTGGGGAAACTTGTTGTCTTGGACGTTTTGCACGTTGACGCGCAACTTGCCGCCTTCCTGCAACTGTGCGACCGGCGCGACCGAGATCGTCATCATGTTGTCGCGGACGATGGCGTCGAGCTCATCCTGGATTTCTTGGCGCGATTTACCTTCTGCCGTCGTGACTGAGGCGCCCGCTTCGGGCACGGGCTGCGACTGCCAGGCGTATAGCCCTACGGCGATGAGGGCGCAGACGACAGCCAGGCAGACAACGACGAGTTTCTTGCGACGCCCCAGTCCTGCAAGGCGGGGCGGCTTCTTCGCACTCATGCGGCGTCCTTGGTGGTGTAGACACGTGCGAACGTGGACGGGTCCGCTCCAAAGAGCATGTGAAGCATCAGGCGGCGCGAGTAGATGAGCTCGTCGAAGTCGTGAGGGAGCTCGATGTTGTGGATACGCGCGATGTGGTGGGCGAGCGCCGAGAACGACTCGGGGTCGCAGATCACATCGGTGGTGACGTGGTAGACCTCCGTACCTGGAAATGCATCTTCGTCGAAAGGCAAGAGATAGGGGTCGTCATCGACTTCGATGGCGAAACCGTATTGGGGCCAGTAATATGCCATGGAAACCTCCCTGCTCTGGGGCCAAAACTCCTATTGGTTTGGCTGTCGATGCCGACCGTATCAGCCGCAACTTGCCCAATAACTAACCAATTGCTTGACGAGCCGAAATCTCCGCAGGTAAAAGCATGTGAAAAAAATCTCAAATATTTTTGACTGATAAATGCACATGTTGTGGCTGCGCGGCAACGTGTGGCAAAAGCGTCGCTTGTCTCGAAAATTCCACCGTTCGCCGAATTGCGCGAACGTTAAAAACGTCAATTATGGAGACGGTCTCGAACATGTCGGTGAAACGATGCGGTAACATTTCCCTGCAAACACTGTAGTTAGCTAAAGGGGGAGTTCGCGTGTCTGCAACCATCAAACCCTTCACCGACGAGTTCGAAGAGTATGGTCGCGATGAGTCTCGCACATCGGGCGAGGCCTCGAGCATCTCGTTTCCGACAACGGAGGACGAGGTCCGCGCCATTATGGAAAAGCTCCATGCCGAGCGTGTCCCGGTGACGGTTCAGGGCGCCCGGACCGGTCTTGCCGCCGGCGCCGTGCCTCATGGCGGTCACATTCTCAATACTTCCCGCATGAATCGCTACCTAGGCATTCGCCGCGATGAGCAGGGCCGCTTTCTTCTGCGCGTGGCGCCCGGCGTCGTGCTGTCTGAGCTGCGCAAGCAACTGGGCAAGAAAGTGCTGCCGACTGCCGGCTGGGACCAGGCATCGCTTGAGGCCTACGAGGAGTTCCAGGAAGCTCCCGAGCAATTCTTTCCTACCGACCCCACCGAGGCATCTGCCTGCCTGGGCGGTATGGCGGCATGCAACGCTTCCGGCGCCCGTAGCTACGCTTACGGCCCCATGCGCCCTCACGTCACGGGCCTTCATGTCGTGCTGACCGATGGCGACCTGCTCGAGCTTCACCGTGGCGAGGTTTTTGCACAGGGCCGTCGCCTTTCGCTCGTCACGGTGCAGGGCCGCACGCTCGAGCTCGACCTTCCCGACTACACCATGCCCAAGACCAAAAATGCTTCGGGCTATTTCGTTGCTGACGATATGGATGCCATCGATCTGTTTATCGGTGCGTGTGGCACACTCGGCGTCATCACCGAGCTCGAGATTGCCCTGCAGGCGGCGCCTGCGGTCGTTTGGGGCGTGAGCTGCTTCTTTGACAGCGAAGACAAGGCCGTGTCCTTCACCGATTCTGTACGTCCCGTCCTGTCCCACGCGGCTGCCATCGAATATTTCGATGCGGGTGCCCTGGATATCCTGCGTCGTCAGCGCGGGCAGTCGACCGCGTTCGCCTCGCTGCCGGCGCTCGACAAAGACGCCAAGGTCTGTGTCTACGTGGAGCTCGACTGCGACGACGAAGCCCAGGCGACTGAGGAGCTGTATCACTTGGGGTGGGTACTGGAGCTTGCGGGCGGCAGCGACGATGCGACATGGGTCGCGCGCACCGAGGTCGATCGCGAGTGTCAGCGATTCTTCCGCCATGCGGTGCCCGAGAGCGTCAACATGCTCATCGACGAGCGTCGCCGCACGGACCCCACCATTACCAAGCTGGGGTCGGATATGTCGGTGCCCAACGCACGCTTGGCCGATGTCATCGCCCTTTATCGCCGCACGTTGGCCGAAAGTGGGCTTGAATCTGCCGCCTGGGGGCACATCGGTAACAACCATCTGCATGTGAACATTCTGCCGCGCGATGCGCAGGATTACCGCCGCGGCGGAGAGCTCTTTGCCCAGTGGGCTTCCGAGGTCACGGCCATGGGCGGCGCCGTCTCCGCCGAACACGGCGTCGGCAAGATCAAGGCGGGCTTCTTGGAGACGATGTACGGTCACGAGGCCATGGTCGAGTCGGCGCGGCTCAAGCTCCAGCTCGATCCTGCCGGGCAGTTGGGCCGCGGTAACCTGTTTTCGGAGAAGCTCTTGGATGAGCTCGTCCAGAAAGGGGGCGCGTGAAGATGAGCGATTTCCATATGGTGGTGTGCGTCAAGGCGGTGCCGGGCAGCACCGAGGTCAAGATGGACCCCAAGACCAATACCATCGTGCGCGATGGCAAGCAGGCGGTCATTAATCCCTTTGACGCGAGCGCTTTGGAATGCGCGCTGGCGCTGAAAGACGACTTTATCGGCTTTGGCATGGACGTGCGCGTAACGGTGGTGTCGATGGGCATCCCCGCGACTGAATCGCTATTGCGCGACTGCATCGCCCGAGGCGCCGATGACGCACTGCTGCTAACCGATCGCGCCTTTGCAGGTGCCGATACCCTGGCAACCACCTATGCCCTCAAGTGTGGCATCGAGGCGCTCGACGAGGACTTCGACCTGCTCATCTGCGGCAAGATGGCGGTGGACGGCGATACGGCCCAGATTGGTCCCGAGCTTGCCGGTGCCTTCGAGATTCCCTGCGTGACCGACGTGAGCTGCGTGCAGAGTGCGGGCTTTACGACCTGTGGTTCACTGGCGCTTGTTCACGGCTGCGATGCCGGCGAGGAGACGGTCTATCTTGAGATGCCGTGCGCGATGACGACTGCCAAGGAGATTGGCCAACTGCGTATGCCGAGTATCGCCGGTATTCGTGCGGCCGAGGAGGCGGACGTGCGCGTGGTCAACGCTGCCGACGTGAACGCCGACCCCGCGCGCTGCGGTCTTGCCGGCTCGCCGACACAGGTCGTGCGATCGTTTGTGCCCGACCGCGACCAAACGTGCGAGGCCGTTGACGGAACGGCGTCCGAGCAGGCGGCGAAACTTGCCAAGATTATCGAGGGGATGGCATAGATGATGAGCGGACTGATTATCGATAGCGAAGCCTGTATCGGCTGTGGTCGCTGCGTTCGCGCCTGTGCCTCGGGCGGCATCGTAGTGGAAGGCGAGCGGCCCAACCGTTGCGCCCGCGTAACCGACGGCTGCATCCTATGCGGCGGGTGCGTCGACGCTTGCCCCGTCAATGCTATTTCGATCGAGCGCGACGAGGCCGCCGGCGCGGTTGACCTCGATGCATATCGAGACATTTGGGTATTCGCGCAGACCGACGAGCACGATACGGTGGCTCCCGTTGCCTTCGAGCTCATGGGCAAGGGCCGCGAGCTTGCCGATGCACGCGGCTGTCGCCTGGTGGCGCTGGTCGGCATGGGCCCCGAGGGTTCTCTCGGCGACCTGGAGCATCTGGTTTGCGCCGGTGCGGACGAGGTCCTGATCTGTCGCGACGAGCGTCTGCGCCAGAACGATGTGGAGGTCTACGCTCGCCTCATCTGCGATTTGGTGGCAGAGCGCAAGCCCGAGGCCATTCTGTACGGAGCGACCGCCTTTGGCCGCGAACTGGCACCCGGCGTTGCCGTGCGTTTGCAGACGGGCCTTACGGCTGACTGTACCGTGCTTTCGATGGATACGGAGACGGGGCTGCTGCAACAGACGCGTCCGGCGTTTGGCGGCAACCTGATGGCCACCATCGTCTGCCCCAATCATCGTCCCCAGATGGCAACGGTGCGCCCCGGCATCTTTAAGGCGCCCGACTTTGACTACGGCCGCTCCGGCACGATCACCCAGATAGCACTTGCGGATGATGCTAAGGCTCGTGTCGAGATCTCGATTCCCGCCGAGGAGTGGGGACAGCAGGCTTCAATCGCCGATGCCGAGCGCCTGGTCGTGGTAGGTCGCGGCATTGGTTCCAAGAAAAACCTGCCGCTGATGCGAAGGCTCGCCGAGGCTTTGGGAGCCGAGCTTGGCTGCACGCGACCCGTCGTGGAGGCCGGCTGGTTGGAGTATCGCCATCAGATTGGCCAGACGGGCGTATCGGTTTCGCCCAAGATTCTTGTGAGTATCGGTGTTTCGGGCGCCATCCAGCATCTTGCCGGCATCGGTGGGGCGGAATGCATTATCGCCATCAACGAGGACCCGGATGCCCCCATCTTTGGTGCTGCCCAGTACAAGGTTGTCGGTGATGCCGTCGAGGTCGTCGAGGAGCTGCTAGCCCAGCTTGAGCGCTAGGCGCGCGCCAGCCAGTCGCGCATCTCTTCCCTAAGACGGCTCCAGGTTGCCTGTGTGGCGGGGTCGGTAAAGGGCTGCGTAATACCAAAGGGCGCGTCGAGCAGGCGGTAGATATCGCCCTGCTCGCGCGCCAGCGCGCGGCTCGCCGGATAGACGAGCTCAAACATAAAGCAGATGAGTCCTACCAGGTAGTCCGCGGGCTCGTCGCGTTCATCACGTGCGACGCAGCGGTGCTCGTCAAAGGCGGCCAACGTCGGCGCCGAGAAGTGGCTGGCGAGAAATGCGTCCTCATCCACCTTGAGGATGGTGTCGACGGTGCTGTCGGCGATGGTGCGCATAATGTCGATTTTGTCGCCATCGCGCACGATATCGCAGAAGCACCGTGTACGCTCGTCGAGTTGTGCCGGCAGGCGAAAGTCACTGTGATAGGCGATGCTCGCGCGGATGAGCTCGTCTTCTGCCGGGCTGTCGATAAAGTCGCGGATACTTGTTGCCGCGGGCGCGTCTGCAGGGTTTTTGCCAAAAAGGACCTCGAGGCCCAACTTCGCATGGCTCATGCTCTCGGCATCCTTAAACGTGTCCCAGCGTCGCAGCTGCTCAAAGCGGCCCATATCGTGCAACAGCCCACAAAGCCACGCCAGGTCAATGTCCTGCGGTGACCAGCCCTGCTCGCGTGCCACGGCATTACATGCCTCGGCAACGTGGTACGTATGCTCGATTTTGAGCGCGATACGCGGATTGGCGGCATCGTAGGCATCGGTGTAGGTCCTGAAGGCCGCGATTGCCCCCGTTCGATCGATAGCTGTCATAACGACTTCCTAAAAAGCTGTGTCTTTCTGTGTCTTTCGATCCGGTGGCAATTGTAGGTGAACTCGGTTGCCGCCGGGCGATGATTCTGCCATGTCGTCGAATGCGGCTCGGAAAGCTTGTCGGGACGAGGAACGCTACGGTGCTCAAAATCGTTAAAACCGTCTGGCCGGTGATGCTTGCCTATGTTGCGATAGGTGCGCCGTTGTCGATGTCCCCACCGCTATTGCGGGTTTTGTCTGCACATCGCTCTTTATTTGCCTGCTCTTTTCGCAGCGGCTGTCGGCGTCGTTGCGGTGGCAATCAAGACAAAGTCGATGTTGTGGTGCTGCGTCTCGGGTATCGGGCTCTATATCGTTTTGAGCCTCGTATAGGAGTGGGGTGCGTTTGCCGTCCGGGCCCAACGAATCGGATTTCTCACCGAGCCGGTCTGCTTCTTCTGGTACCATGGTCAAACTTTACTGTAGCAAAGCATGACGTGGGCTTTTGTTCTGCGTCGGCGGAAATGGGGGTTTCATGGCACAGGAAGCGATCGCCAACGAGCAAAAGAAATTCAAAGTACCGCGCATTCCGGGTGACATCATGATCTACCCGATGATCGTCGGCCTTTTGCTCAATACCTTCTGCCCGCAGGTCTTCGAGATCGGTGGCTTCTTTACCGCCGCCTGCCGCGGCGGTTCCAATACCATCGTCGCCGCGATCCTGTTGTTTGTGGGTGCCGGCATCAGCTTTAAGTCCACACCGGGTGCCATCAAGACCGGCATCGTCGTACTGATTCCTAAGCTTGTGGTGGCAGCCGTGCTGGGCTTGAGCGTTGCGTATTTCTTTAATGACAACTTTTTGGGCCTGAGCTCGGTTTCCATCATCGGCGGCATTACGTTTTGCAACATGGCGCTCTACACGGGCATCATGGGCGAGTTTGGCGACGAGTCCGAGCAGGGCGCCGTGGGCATCCTGTTCTTCACGGCGGGCCCTGCGGTTACCATGATCATTCTTGGTGTCTCTGGTCTTGCCAACATTCCCGTTGGCACCATCATCGGTTCCATCCTGCCGCTCGTGATTGGCATGGTTTTGGGCAACCTCTTCCCGTTCATCAAGAACCTGCTGGTTCCCGGCACCAATCCTGCGATCGCCGTCATCGGATTTCAGCTCGGTGCGTCTATGAGCCTGTCGAGCTTTATCACCGGCGGCATTTCCGGCATCTTGCTGGGCCTTGTCACGTTGTTTGTCGTCGGTCCCATCACCTTTGCGTTCGAGCGCCTGTGCGGCGGTAACGGCAAAGCCGCCGTGGCTTGTTCCACCATCGCCGGCACGGCTATGACCACGCCGGTTGCTCTTGCCGAGGTCGCGCCGCGCTATGCCGATCTTGCGCCCACCGCATACGCTCAGATCGCCACCGCCGTCATCATCACGGCAATCATGGCTCCGATTCTGACCGGTTGGGTCGATAAGAAGTTCTGCCAGGGCAAGGAAGACCTGTCGCCCGCCGGTGTCGAGGCCATCGAGGAAGCCGTCGCGGCCGACATCGATGGCGAGTAGCCATCGGCGCCCATCAATGATGCTGGCGTGCAACTCGCGCCGTGAGAGCGCCCGGGCGCTCTGGTATTATTCCCTCATTCCCCTCTGTATTGGGGGAGTTATGGTGATGCGTGCGGCTCGGAGAAGCGCTGTCGGTTTGATGATGGGGAGATGGGCCTGGTGGTTAAGGCGCTCAAGATTGAGATATTCCTGCTAAGCATGATTGTTCTTATCGGGCTTGCCGTGCGGAGTCGTCGCTCCTTGTTCTCGAGCACCCAGCAGCTATTGTTTAGCATGCTTGGCTACACCTCTGCCGCGTACATATTATTCGATATGATCTGGGTGCTATTGGATGGTGTGGACGGCGCGTTGGGCATTGCTGTCAACTGGATTTCCAACGCGGTTTCGTTTTCGCTCTTTGCCATCGTGTGTCTCACTTGGTTTATCTATTCCGAGACGGTGCAGGGTTCTCGCCTTTTGGCCTCGCGCTATAGGGTGGTGCTTGTAGCGTCGCCTACGGTTCTGGTGGTCGTGCTGGCGTTTACCAGTTACTGGACGCACGCCCTGTTCTATATCGATTCGCAGGGCGTGTATAGTCGCGGCTTTGCTTATATGATCCAGCCCATTGTCAGCTACTGTTACGTTATACATACGTCCCTACATGCGTTTGTGCAATCTCGCAGGGTCGAGAGCCTGCAGACGAAGACCATCTATCGAACCTTGGCATTTTTCGCCATTCCGGCCCTGGTGGGCGGTACCTTTCAGGTTGTATACTCGTTGCCCGGCCTTTGTGTCGGCATAATGATTAGCATATTGCTGCTCTACATTGTCTTCCAGGAGCAGCTTATCTCGACCGACCCGTTGACTGGCCTCAACAATCGCAACCGTTTTGAGATCTATATACTGTCGCTCTTCTCAAATGTGGATCAGGCCAAAGACGTGTATCTGCTTGTGATGGACGCCGACGGCTTTAAGCAGATTAACGACCGCTATGGACATGTGGAGGGCGACCACGCTCTTCAGGTCATATCCGCTGCGCTCAAAGAAGTCTGCTCGGCGTCTGGTAGCTTTATCGCGCGTTATGGCGGCGATGAGTTCGTGGTGCTTCAAAAGGCGATAGCGGAGCAGGATATCTTGCATCTGTGCGCGGCAATCAACGACGAGCTCGCGCGCGCTGAGGTTCCGTATCTGTTGCGGATGTCCATCGGCTACGCACGGGTTGGTGATGGCGTCGATACCTGGCAAGACTTGCTCCGTGCTGCCGACGCGGAGCTCTACCGCGTAAAGCGCGAGAAGAAGAAAGTCGGCGTCCAGATACGCTAGAAAAAAGGGGCGCACGACCGTTGCGATGGTCGTGCGCCCCTTCTGCGCTTTCGGGGACTAGTATCGGCTGTCGAAGATGCGCCTCGTCTTTTTCTCGGAGCGCGGCAGCTCACCAGGCGCGGCGTGGCATCGCCATGGTTTTCGATGGGGTTAAACGCGTCTGCAGTCTTGCCGCTGGAGTAGGCGTCTGCAATCTGCGGCAGGCGCTCGTTAACCTCGCCATGGGCGGTAAACGAACGGCGCGGGAAGATAACCCATTTGGGATCCTTCTCAAAGGTGCCAGCGGGATGTGCGACGGTATGCTCGGGTACCTCCAAATAGGTTGAGGCGTGACATACGCGGGTGGTGGGGCGCACGATAACGGGCGTATGGTAGCGCTCCGAGATTTCAAATGCCTCTTGCATCATCGCGTAACCCTGCTCCAGATTTTGCGGATCGAGCACGGGGATCTTCGCAAATGCGGCAAAGCGGCGCGTATCCTGCTCGGTTTGAGAGGAGATGGGGCCGGGATCATCGGCAACAAACAGCACCAGACCGCCCTTGATGCCCACGTAGTTGAGGCTCATGAGCGGGTCGGAGGCAACGTTTAGTCCGACTTGTTTGCAGGTAAAAAGGCAGCGCGCTCCTGCATACGATGCGCCTGCCAGCACCTCGAGCGCGGCTTTTTCGTTGGTCGACCACTCGACGTGGACACCCTCGGCACTACCTTGGGCCTTGAGTTTGGCAACTGTCTCGACAAGTTCCGTCGACGGCGTGCCCGGGTAACCGGCGACCACGCGAACGCCCGCCGCAAGCGCGGCATACGCAAAGGCCTGGTTTCCCATAACCAGTTTCTTATGCATCTGTATCCCCTCGATGTCGCCGGCGCGTTACGGCAAGACGGCGTCTGCCGCCGCGACTCGGTACGAAATCAACGAGATACAGTGTACTCCATTAAGCTAAAGTGAGAGCTGCCCTTTTCAAAACGGGGTGGTTTGTTAGGCCTTTTTAGGTTTGTTGACAATGATGATGCCACTGCAGACCAAGAGCAGGGCCACAATTACGGTAACGGGGCTCGTGCCAGCACCCTCTCCGAGCAACAACGCGCTCAACAGCACGCCAAAGACCGGGTTCATAAAGCCAAAGACCGAAACGCGGCTAACGGGGTTGACGGCGAGTAGGCGGGACCACAGCGAGTACGCGACGGCGGAAATGAGCGCCATATAAATGATGAGCGCGATGGCGGGGGCGATTTCGGTGGGGAATAGCGCGCCGCCCATCAAAGACCCGATGGCGGTAAGGACCAAACCGCCGACCAAAAACTGCCAGCCGGCGAGCAAGACGCCGTCATGCTCGCGCGAGAAGATGCCAATGAGGCAGGTCGACAGGGCGCCCGCAATAGTGGAAGCCAAGATAAATCCCTCGCCGTCGAGTGTAAAGCCAAAGGTGCCGTCCGCACCCGAAAGGTTGACGAATGCGACGCCGGCAAAGCCCAGTACGCAGCCGAGTACCTTGGTCGCATCGAGCTTTTCGGTGCGAAACGCCAGAGCGGCAAAGAGGATGGCGAGGAAGTTGGCGCTGGCCTCGATGATGGAACTCGACATGGCGCTGGCGCGCGAGAGTCCCAGGTAGAAAAAGAAGTACTGCCCGATAGTCTGGAAGAGCGACAGGATGCAGATGGGCTTAATGTCGCGAGCCTGTGGAACGAGTGGGCAGCGCTGGGCCGCGCTCATCCCAACGATAACCAGGGCGCCGGCAAGCGTGAAGCGCAAGCCCGCAAAGAGCAGTTGCGAGGCGCTATCGTGCGCGGGGATGCCAAAGAGCTCATAGCCGATCTTGATGCAGGGGAAAGCCGACCCCCAGAGTGCGCAGCAGACGAGGCAGCCCAGGATGAGTCCGGGCAGGGTGGCGAGATACGGCTTGCGGCTTTCCATGATGTCCTTCCTGTATGCGCGAAGTAAAAAAGAACCCGCCACCGGGTGTGCCGGTGGCGGGTGTTGTTACCCGAGGGGATTGTACCCGATGGGAACGTATTTAAGCGAAGTAGGCTACGCCGCTCTCAAAGATCGGCATGAACTTATCGCCGGGGACATGCTCGGGCACGTTGCGGTACAGGTTGTCGCCGCGACGCTCGGCATGGCCCATCTTGCCCAGGACGCGGCCGTCGGGGCTCGTGATGCCCTCGATGGCGAGCGCG
This sequence comes from Collinsella sp. LCP21S3_D3, assembly GCF_052118305.1. Lineage (NCBI taxonomy): Bacteria > Bacillati > Actinomycetota > Coriobacteriia > Coriobacteriales > Coriobacteriaceae > Collinsella > Collinsella sp. LCP21S3_D3. The sequence continues at coordinate 27,080 of NZ_JBQKHK010000005.1, read as the reverse complement.
GAGCCGTTGGGGTTGACGGAGAGATCCATGCTGGGCTTGCCATCCTCGCCCACGTACTGCGTGGCGACCTGGCCGTTGGCGATCAGCTGGGCGAGAACTTCATCGTTGGCGACAAAGCGGCCCTCGCCGTGGCTGATGGCGACGGTGTAGGGGTCGTCCAGACTGCACTGCGACAGCCACGGGGACAGGTTGGACGAGATGCGGGTGCGCACCAGACGGCTCTGATGGCGACCGATGGTGTTGAACGTCAGCGTGGGCGCATCGGGCGTGGCGTCGACGATGTCGCCGTAGGGCACCAGGCCGAGCTTGATCAGGGCCTGGAAGCCGTTGCAGATGCCCAGCATCAGGCCGTCGCGGGCCTTGAGCAGGTCGCGGACTGCCTCGGTGACCTCGGGAGCGCGGAAGAACGCCGTGATGAACTTGGCGGAGCCGTCGGGCTCGTCGCCGCCCGAGAAGCCGCCGGGAATCATGACGATCTGGCTTGCACGGATGCGGCGGGCGAGCTCGTGGGTGCTCTCGGCGACGGCCTCGGGCGTGAGGTTGTTGATCACGAAGGTGTCGGCCTCGGCGCCGGCGGCGCGGAAGGCGCGGGCGCTATCGTACTCGCAGTTGTTGCCGGGGAACACAGGGATGATCACGCGCGGGCGGGCGATCTTGGCGCCGCCGTACACGTGGATATCCTTGGCGCGGAAGTCGATGGCCTCGACCTCGGGGGTCTCGCCGGCGCTGCGGTAGGCGAAGACGCCCTCGATACCGCTCTCCCAGGCCTCCTGGAGCTCGGCGAGCTCGATGACTTCGGAGCCGGTGTCGATGACATAGCCCTCGACGGTGGTACCCAGGGGCTCGACGACAACGCCGTCGGCGACCTCGGGCAGCTCGGCGTCCTCGGCGAGCTCGACGATAAAGCTGCCGTAGAGCGGGGTGAAGAGGCTCTCCACGTCCACATCTTCGGCAAGCTCGATACCGATCTGGTTGCCGACGCACATCTTAAAGAGGCTCTCGGCGCCGCAGCCGTAGCCGGGCGTGGAGACGGCCAGGGCGTCGCCGGTAGCGGTGAGCGCCTCGACGGCGTCAAACGCGGCGAGCAGCTGCTGGGCATCGGGGCGGTAGTCCTCGCCATAGGTGGCGGGGGCAATGCGAACGACGCGGTGCGTGAGGCCCTTAAACTCGGGGGAGACGGCGCGGGCGGCACGGCCCACGGCGACAGCGAAGCTGATCAGGGTCGGCGGAACGTTGAGCTCGCCGGCCTCGTCCTCAAACGAGCCGCTCATGGAATCCTTGCCGCCGATGGCGCCGGCACCCAGGTCGACCTGGGCCATAAGGGCGCCCAGGACGGCTGCCATGGGCTTGCCCCAACGTTCGGGCTCGGTGCGCAGGCGCTCAAAGTACTCCTGGAAGGAGAGGTAGGCGCGCTTGTGCTCAAAGCCGGCGGCAACGAGCTTGGCGATGGACTCGACCACGGACAGGTAGGCGCCTGCAAACTGGTCGGCCTCCATCAGGTAGGGGTTGAAGCCCCATGCCATAGCGCTCGCCGTGGTGGTCTCGCCGTCCACGGGGAACTTGGCGACCATGGCAGAGCTCGGGGTGAGCTGCGTCTTGCCGCCAAAGGGCATGAGCACGGTAGCGGCACCGATGGTGGAGTCGAAGCGCTCGGAAAGGCCCTTGTTGGAGGCGACGTTGAGATCGGTGACAAGCGAGGTCATGCGCTCGGCAAGCGTGGTGCCGGCCCAGCTGGGTTGCCACACGCTACGGGCACACACGTGGGCGACCTGGTGCTTGGGTGCGCCGTTGGAGTTGAGGAACTCGCGGGACAGATCGACGATGGCGACGCCGTTCCAGGCCATACGCATGCGCGGCTCGGCGGTAACCTCGGCGATGACGGTCGCCTCCAGGTTCTCCTCGGCGGCATAACCCATGAACTCCTCGACGTCACCGTCGGCGACGGCGCAGGCCATGCGCTCCTGGGACTCGGAGATAGCGAGCTCGGTTCCGTCCAGGCCGTCGTACTTCTTGGTCACGGTGTCCAGGTCGACATACAGGCCGTCGGCAAGCTCGCCCACGGCGACCGAGACGCCGCCGGCGCCAAAGTCGTTGCAGCGCTTGATCAGGCGGCAGGCGTCGCCGCGGCGGAACAGACGCTGCAGCTTGCGCTCGACCGGGGCGTTGCCCTTCTGGACCTCGGCACCCGAGGTTTCGATGGAATCGGTATTCTGGGTCTTGGAGGAGCCGGTGGCGCCGCCGATGCCGTCACGGCCGGTGCGACCGCCCAGCAGGATGATCTTGTCGGTGGGGGCGGGGCACTCGCGACGCACGTGGTTTGCCGGGGTGGCGCCCACGACGGCGCCGACCTCCATGCGCTTGGCCACGTAGCCGGGGTGATAGAGTTCGTTGACCTGACCGGTGGCAAGGCCGATCTGGTTGCCGTAGCTGGAGTAGCCGGCGGCAGCGGTGGTCACGAGCTTGCGCTGCGGCAGCTTGCCCTCGAGCGTCTCGGAGACCGGGACGGTGGGGTCGCCGGCGCCGGTGACGCGCATGGCCTGGTACACATAGCTGCGGCCAGAGAGCGGGTCGCGGATGGCGCCGCCCACGCAGGTGGCGGCACCGCCGAAGGGCTCGATCTCGGTCGGGTGGTTGTGGGTCTCGTTCTTAAACAGGAACAGCCAGTCCTGGTCCTCGCCGTCGACATCGACCTTCACCTTGACGGTGCAGGCGTTGATCTCCTCGGACTCGTCGACATCGGTCATGACGCCGGTCTTCTTAAGGTACTTGGCACCGATGGTGCCCATGTCCATGAGGCAGACGGGCTTGGCGTCGCGACCGAGCTCGTGGCGCATCTCCATATAGCGGTCGAAGGCCTGCTGTACCACGGCGTCATCGATTGTCACGTCGTCCAGGACGGTACCGAAGGTGGTGTGGCGGCAGTGGTCGGACCAATAGGTGTCGATCACGCGGATCTCGGTGATGGTGGGGTCGCGGTCCTCATCGCGGAAGTACTGCTGGCAGAAGGCGATGTCCGCCTCGTCCATGGCAAGGCCGCGCTCGGAGATAAAGGCGGCAAGGCCGGCCTCGTCGAGTTCGCGGAAGCCGTCGAGCACCTCGACGGGCTGGGGCTCGGGGGTCTCCATGTACAGCGTCTCGGGTAGGTCGAGCGAGGCGATGCGGGCCTCGACGGGATTCACCACGTAGTGCTTGATCGCCTCGATGGCGGCTTCGTCCAGAGCGCCCGAGATCATATAGACCTTGGCGGAGCGCACGGCGGGGCGCTCGCCCTGGCTGATGAGCTGCACGCACTCGCTGGCGGAGTCGGCGCGCTGGTCAAACTGGCCAGGCAGGAATTCGACGGCAAAGACGGCGCCATCGCTTGCGGGGAGTTCGTCGTAGGTCACATCGACCTGGGGCTCGCTAAAGACGGTCGGCACGCAGGAGCGGAAAAGCTCCTCGTCGATGCCCTCGACGTCGTAGCGGTTGATGATCCTCAGGGCCTCGATGCCCTTGATGCCGAGAATTTCGGTCAGCTCGCCCTTGAGCTGCTGAGCCTCGACGTCGAACCCGGGTTTCTTCTCCACGTAAATACGAGAGACCATTGGTTCCTGCCTTCCTGATCGGTTGGGCGTACGGTGCGGTATGCGGCAGCGGTCGGTTTGCGGGACAAGCCTCGCGGTCGCCTTGAGCCACATGTTTGTAAACGTCACTATGATACGACAGCTCATGGCGTATTGAGGACGGCGAGGGTGCTACAGTGAAGCGCAAACAAGAGAAAGGCATCACATGGCATTCGTTTCGCTCGCCATCATCGCGCTTGTGGCTTTCGCAAGCCCCTTTATCGCATCGGCGATTCCCGGAAAGCCCGTTCCCGAGACGGTTTTTTTGCTCGTGTTCGGCGCGGTGCTGGGACCTCACATGCTCGGCGTCATCCATGTAGATGCCGAGGTATCGCTTGTGTCCGAGCTCGGTCTGGCCTTTTTGTTCCTGCTTGCCGGCTTTGAGATCGACCCCAAGAACATCACGGGCGTCGAGGGACGCTACGGTATGGCGACGTGGGTCGTCACGTTTGGCATCGCCTGGCTTGCCGTGCGCTTTACCCCGTGGTTCTCGGTCAGCCATTTCGACGGTATCGCCGTGACGCTGGCGCTCACTTCGACGGCGCTCGGCACGCTCGTGCCCATCATGCGTGAGCGTTCGCTGACCGGCACGCGCGTGGGCGACTCCATCCTTGCCTATGGCACGTGGGGAGAGCTCGGTCCCGTGCTTGCCATGTCGGTGCTGCTCTCCGCTCGTACTGGTATCCAGACGCTCGTGATCCTTGGCTTGTTTGCACTGGTCTGTGTGCTGTTGGCCGTGGTTCCGAGCCGCTCCAAGCGCGTTGGCAGCCGCTTCTTTGCGTTTGTCGAGGAACGGGCCGACACGACGTCGCAGACATTCGTGCGCCTGACGGTGCTCATCCTGGTCACACTCGTGGCATTTTCCGCCATCTTTGACCTCGACATCGTGTTGGGCTCTTTTGCCGCTGGCTTTGTCCTGCGCTATATCATCCTCGAGGGCAACCATACGCTCGAGACCAAGCTCGATGGCCTGGCCTATGGCTTTTTGATTCCGGTGTTCTTTACCGTGTCGGGCGCAAAGATTGACCTGACGGCCGTGGCGTCGCGCCCGGGTCTGCTCGTGGGCTTTATCGCGGCGTTGCTGATCATTCGCGCCGTGCCGATCCTTGTCTCTATGAGCATTTGTCCCGCGACACGTGACGTTTCGGCGTATGGCCGCATTACCGTGGCCCTGTACTGCACCACGGCCCTGCCGATCATCGTTGCCGTGACGAGTGTGGCCGTCAACGCAGGCGCTCTGTCGCAAGACGTCGCCTCGGTTATGGTAGCCGCCGGTGCCATCACGGTGTTCTTGATGCCGCTGCTCGCGCAGCTCTTCTATCGCGTGGTCGATGCCGCGCCGGCCACTGCCGTGGTGGAGGTCGCCGAGCACCCTGCCGACGCACTCGATATCCTGCGCGCTCACCACGACCTAGCGAGCCTGCTCGCGCGCGAGCACGAATTGCTGACCTCGCATGGTCACGGTCGTTCGCTCGACGGCATACCTACCCTTGATTCCATTGCTGACCGCCTCTCGATCGAGGCGGCGAGCGGCCACATCGATGCCCGCATCGTGGACGCCGCTCATTTGCTGGCTGAGAAGACCTATGGCGACGAGATCGACCCGTCCAAGCTGACTCCGCGTGAGCGCCGCCGCCTGGAGCGCGCCAAGCTCGCCGTGCGCGAATACCGTCGCCGCATGCTGGAGCTCTACGCACGCGATGAAGCCCAGGACGACGATGGCAAATAACGAGATGCTTCCCTAGGGGAAGCCGCGTCCCGCTTTAAAGACCCGAAACGGGACGCAGTTTCCGCATCGGCCCCCATCGGGAAGTCACATCCCAGAATGGACGCCCAGAGTGGGATGCGGTTTCCGCTTTGGACTCCTGCCGGAAAGCGCGTCCCAGTCTGAAGGTTCAAAATGGGATGCGCTTTCCGAATCAAAGGCCTTGCGGAAAGCGCGTCCCAGAATTGGCGTTCAAAACGGGGCGCATTTTCCGAAACATGGCCCTGAGGGAAGCTGTGTCCCGTTCGGAGCTGAAATACCGGGACGCAGTTTCCCTTACAAACAGAAGAAGGCGCGCTGCCTGCGGTTGATGCAGGCAGCGCGCCTTTTGCGTCGGGCCTCGTTGAGGTTCGAAGTCGTGGCTTGCGACCTTTAGGAGCGGGCGGCTCCGTCGACGGGGAGCACGGCGCCCGTGACGTAGGAGGACATGTCGCTCGCCAGGAAAACAAAGGCGTTGGCGACATCCTCGGGCTCGCCCATGCGACCCAGCGGAATGGTGGCGATGATGGGCTTGATGACCTCTTCGGGCAGGTTGGCGACCATATCGGTCTTGGTTACGCCGGGTGCGACGGCATTGACGCGAATGCCCATGGGGGCGAGCTCGCGCGAGAGCGACTGGACCATGCCGTTGACGGCAAACTTGGACGTGGGGTAACCGACGCCGGAGGGCTGACCGTACTTGGCGACCATCGAGCTCGTGGTGGTGATGGTGCCGCCGTGGCCGGCCTCGGTCATAATCTTGGCGGCCGCCTGGTGACCGTTAAAGACGGCGACGACGTTGAGGTCCATGACTTTGGCGAACTCCTCGGCCGTGTAGTCCAAAAGCGGCGAGCGCTGGGAGATGCCGGCGTTGTTGACGACCGTGTCCAAGCCGCCCATGTCGGTTGCAGCCTGGGTAAAAGCCTCGGTCACGGCCTCGAGTGAGGTGAGGTCGCAGGAGCGGCCCCAGACCTTGGCGTCGGGATAGGCGGCCGCCAGCTTCTCAACGGCCGCGTCGGCAGTCTCCTGGCGCGAGCCAAAGACGGTGACTGCGGCGCCCTCTTCGATAAAACGGCAGGCGATGGCATAGCCGATACCGCGCGTGCCTCCGGTGACGATTGCTTTCTTGCCCTCGAGCAACATAGTGCTTCCTCTCATCGCGGGCGGACATTCTCAGCCAGCGTAGCGGTAGCCGGAATCGACCGCGTTTGCATATCGGTGAACGGTAGCGTGCGTTACCGATGAGCGGCTCGCGCAAATGTGCTCTGCCGTTGTGCTTAGGGCAGGAGGCAAAAGGGCTCCCGTCCCACATCGGACGGGAGCCCTCAAAGCGCGTATTGCTAGGCGAGCGTTGGGTTAGTTGGCCATGACGCCTTCGGTCCAGGCCTCGACGTTCTCGATGCGCAGGACGTTGGCGACCTCGGCCACGCAGTCGACGCTGGCAAGCTCGGCGGCGGCAGCCTGGACGTCCTTCTCGAGCGCGCGGTGCGTCAGGAAGATGACCGAGCAGGCATCGCTGACGCCCGACTTGCCGTCCTCGACCTGGTTGATGAGCGAGATCGAGATGTTGTGCTTGGCAAAGATATCGACCGTCTCGGACAGGGCACCCACGCGGTCGGCGACCTTCAGGCGCACATAGTACTTGGTCTGGAGCTCGTCCATGGGCTTAAAGGCGAGGTTGTGGCCATAGGGCTCAATCTCGGGCAGCGGAGCCACGCCGCGGCTGATCTGCTCGGAGAGCGACAGGATATCGCCCACGACAGCACTCGCGGTGGGGAAGGAGCCTGCGCCCGCGCCGTAGAACATGGTCTCGCCCACGGCGTCACCCACCACGTAGACGGCGTTCATGGCGCCGTTGACCTTGGCGAGCATGTGGTCGGCGGGGATCAGCGTGGGATGCACGCGGACGTCGACGCCGGCGTCGGTGTTGCGGGCGATGCCGAGCAGCTTAATGGTGTAGCCGAGCTCGCGGGCCTGGGCGATGTCCTCGGCACCGATGGTACGGATACCCTGCTGGTACACATCGTCGGTGGTCACGCGGGTGCCAAAGCCGATGGAGGCGAGAATCGCCGTCTTGCTGGCGGCGTCGAAGCCGTCGACGTCGGCGGACGGGTCGGCCTCGGCATAGCCCTTGGCCTGCGCGTCGGCAAGCACGTCGGCGTAATCGGCGCCCTCGGCGTCCATGCGCGACAGGATGTAGTTGGTGGTGCCGTTGAGGATGCCGGCGATGGTCAGGATCTTGTTGCCCACCAGGTCGTGCTCGAGCGTGCTCACGATGGGGATGCCGCCGCCGCAGCTGGCCTCGCACTTAATCTGCACGCCGCACGCGCGCGCCTTCTCGGCAAGCGTCTCGACGTGGCGGCCCAACAGGGCCTTGTTGGCAGAGACGACGTGCTTGCCGTGCTCAAAGGCGGTGGTGAAGATCTCGGTCGCGGGATGCTCGCCGCCGATCAGCTCGACGACGATATCGACGGCGGGGTCGGTAACGACGTCGTGCCAGTCACTCGTAAAGGCCTCGCGCTCAATACCGGCTGCCTCGGCCTGCTCCCAGGCAAGCGCGCAGGCGCGGGTCAGCTTAAGGTCGATGCCGTAGGCGGCCAGGTACTCATCGTGGTGGCTCTTGATCAGACGGGCCACGCCGCCGCCGACGGTTCCCAGACCGATCAGACCGACGTTCACGGTGCGCAGGGGTTCGCTCATAGATAGCTCCTTCGTGCATCTTATAGATTGATTGATCAAGTAATGTTGAGTGCATTCTAGCGTGAACCGAGAGCGCGCGCTCGCCAGGCAACAGGAGTCGCACAAAACGGCACCCCCGAAACGCTGCGGAAACATTGGAAACATGCTCGCTACAAACGAACTTCCGTAACAAACTGTCAACGTTTGCGCCATAAGGTTTGCCCCGTACCGCAAGACGGCCGCACCGCGGCCAGCGAAAAAGGGGGACACCATGTTCAACATCAACAGCACGCTCAGCCGTAGGAACTTTCTCGCCGGCGCCGCGGCGCTCGGCAGCGCTGCCGCACTCGCTGGTTGCTCGTCGGGTGGCTCGGACGGCGGCTCCGCCGATGACGGTAAGACCTTCAAGGTCGGTGTCATCGGCCCTCTGACCGGCGCCGCGGCAACCTATGGCGTTTCGGCCGAGAAGGGTGCCAAGCTCGCCGCCAAGGATTTCTCGACCAAGGATCTCAAACTCTCGCTTAAGTCCGAGGATGACGTCGCCGACGGCGAGAAGGCCATCAACGCCTTCAATACCTTGTGCGACTGGGGCATGCAGGCGCTCGTCGGCCCCGTCACGACTGGTGCCGCCGTCGCCGTCTCGGGCGAGATCGCCGACGATATGCTCATGGTCACGCCTTCGGCCTCGTCGCTCGACGTCACCAAGGATAAGACCACGGTCTTTCAGGTTTGCTTCACCGATCCCACCATGGGCGCCAGCGCCGCGAAGTTCCTGGCCGAGAAGTATGCAGACGCCAAGATCGCCCTGTTCTACAACTCCGGCGATACGTATAGCTCGGGCGTTGCCGACGCTTTTGCCGAGCAGGCCAAGGCGTCCAAGCTCGATATCGTCGATACCGAGACCTTTAAGGACGACTCTTCCACGAGCTTTACCAACCAGCTCACCAAGGCCAAGGAGGCCGGCGCCACGCTTATCTTTGCCCCGATCTATTACACGCCGGCGTCCGTCCTGCTCAAGAACGCCAAGGACATGGGCTACGAAATGACCCTCATGGGCACCGACGGCATGGACGGCCTGCTCTCCGTTGAGGGCTTCGACACCTCTCTTGCCGAGGGCGTGCTGCTCATGACCCCGTTCTCTGCCGACGATGAGAAGAACGCCGACTTCGTCAAGGCATATAAGGACGCCTACAACGAGACGCCCAACCAGTTTGCCGCCGATGCTTATGACTGCATCCACGCGATTGTCGAGGCAATCGATGAGGCGGACATCGACATTACGGTCGACGGCGCCGACATTGCCGGCGACCTTGCCAAGGCTATGCGCAAGATCAAGATTGAGGGCCTGACAGGCGAGCTCACGTGGAACGACGAGGGCCAAGTCGAGAAGCCCGCTACGGCCTATGTGATTCAGGACGGCAAGTACATCGCCGCCTAAGTGCATATAACGAGACCGGTGGGGCCATGTTATTCAGGGCAGGAAAGCTTGTAACAAAACGGAAACATTACTTTCACACAATAAAATCTCTAAACTGTATAAACCGACAAAAATACGCATAATTATGGATAAATGGACAAGGCAAAAGAAAAGTTGAAATAATCGCCACTTTTCTCAACTAAAGCGTCTACTATTTTGCGAACGCCGAAGACGGCGGAGGATGGCCTGTCGGGTAACCGAAACCCGACGAGATTTGAGAGGAGAGCCGCATGTCGAGCCTCACCGGTAAGTCATTGAACCCTGTTATGAATCGCAGGAGCGTTATCGCGAGCGCAGCAGGTCTGGGGGCGATGTCCATTCTAGCTGGCTGCTCCTCCAACGGCGGCGACAGCGGTTCCGCTTCGAGCGACGCTTCGTTTAAGATCGGCACCATTGGCCCGCTGACCGGTGCCGCCGCGTCTTACGGCAAGTCCGTTACCCAGGGCGTCGAGCTTGGCTGCAAGGACTTCTCCACTAAGGAGCTGCCGCTTGCCAGCAAGGCCGAGGACGACCAGGCCGACGGCGAGAAGGCCGTCAACGCCTTTAATAACCTGCTCGACTGGGGCATGCAGGCCCTCGTCGGCCCGACCACCACGGGTGCGTCGGTTGCCGTTGCCGCAGAGTGCAGCAACGACCCCAAGACATTCATGATCACCCCGTCCGCGTCCTCCGAGGACGTCACCGACGGAAAGGATTGCGTCTTCCAGGTTTGCTTTACCGACCCCAACCAGGGCGTCAACGCTGCCAAGTTCCTGGCAGAGAAGTATGCGGACGAGAAGTTCGTGCTGTTCTATAACTCCGGCGACGCTTATTCTTCGGGCATTGCAGATTCCTTTAAGGCTCAGGCCGCTGAGTCTAAGCTCGAGATTGTTGACGAGGAGACCTTTAAGGACGACTCCGCTACGAGCTTTACCAACCAGCTGACCAAGGCCAAGCAGGCCGGCGCCACCATGATCTTTGCGCCGATCTACTACACGCCGGCGTCCGTCCTGCTCAAGAACGCCAAGGACATGGGCTACGACGTCAAGATGATGGGCTGCGACGGCATGGACGGCATCCTGGGCGTCGAGGGCTTCGACACCTCTCTTGCCGAGGGTCTGCTGCTCATGACCCCGTTCTCCGCCGACGACGAGAAGAACGCCGACTTCGTCAACGCTTACAAGGATAAGTACGGCGATACCCCCGACCAGTTTGCCGCCGATGCCTACGACGGCGTGCACGCGGTGGCCGAGGCCCTCAAGGAGGCCGGTCTTGGTGTCGACGCCGACCCGACCGAGGTCGCCGAGAAGCTGCCCAAGGCTATGCTCAAGATTACCGTTGACGGTCTGACCGGCAAGCTCTCCTGGAACGACAAGGGCCAGGTCCAGAAGGATCCTACGGCGTATGTCATCACCGACGGCAAGTACGTACTGGCCTAATAGGCCGCCTTACATAGAGCGGTTTTGATCCCAAGCAGGGGAGGTTTTCGCCTTCCCTGCTTGCTTGGTATCTGGGGACAACGTAACGTCCCTGTTTCATACATCAACTGGAAACCTATTCGAAAGGGGGATGTGGAACATGACGGTCTTTATCCAATACCTGGTCAACGGCCTGTCCATGGGCAGCGTCTACGCCATCATCGCGTTGGGCTACACCATGGTCTACGGTATCGCCAAGATGCTCAACTTCGCTCACGGCGATGTCATCATGGTCGGTGCCTATGTCTCGTTCTGCGCCACGTCGTATCTCGGCCTCCCGGGCTGGGCATCTGTAGTTCTCTCTTGTGTGGTCTGCACGGTTCTCGGTGTTCTCATTGAGGGTCTGGCCTATAGGCCGCTGCGCCAAGCAGGCCCGCTGGCCGTTCTGATCACGGCCATCGGTGTGTCCTACTTCCTGCAGAATGCCGCGCAGCTTCTGTGGGGCGCCACGCCCAAGAACTTCACTTCGCTCGTCACCTTCCCGGTGCCGGAGTTCTTGGCCAAGTTCAACGTAAGTGCCGTCTCGCTCGTCACCATCGTCGCCTGCCTGGTTATCATGGCCGGTCTGATGATCTTTACAGGTAAGACCAAGATGGGCAAGGCCATGCGCGCCGTGTCCGAGGACAAGGCCGCTGCTCAGCTCATGGGCATCAACGTCAACCGCACCATCTCGATGACGTTCGCCATCGGCTCCGCCCTTGCCGCCATCGCCGGTGTGCTCCTGTGCTCCTACTCGCCGGTTCTGCAGCCCACCACGGGCGCCATGCCTGGCATCAAGGCCTTCGACGCTGCCGTTTTCGGCGGCATCGGCTCCATCCCCGGTGCCTTTGTCGGCGGCATTCTCATCGGCATCATCGAGGCGATGGCGCAGGCTTACATTTCCACGAGCCTTGCCAACTCCATCGTCTTTGGCGTTTTGATCATCGTCCTGCTCGTCAAGCCTGCCGGCCTCTTGGGCAAGTACGTACCCGAGAAGGTGTAGGTGAGCGTTATGAAGTTTCTTACAGACAAGCAGACGCGTCACGACTTTGTCACGTACGCCATGTGCGTTGTGGCGTTCACCATCGTGTTCTTTATGCAGTCTAACCACATGATTCCGCGCATGATTGTCGGTCAGCTGGTTCCCATCACGGCCTATATCGTCATGGCCATCTCGCTTAACCTCGTCGTCGGCATCGCGGGCGACTTGTCGCTGGGCCACGCGGGTTTTATGAGCGTCGGCGCCTATACGGGAATCGTCACCGCCGTCGCGCTGGAGAGCGCCGTTCCGTCTGACCCGGTGCGTCTGATCATCAGCATTGTGGTCGGCGCTATCGCCGCTGCCATTCTGGGCTTCCTGATCGGTATTCCGGTTCTTCGCCTGAGCGGTGACTACCTGGCCATCGTAACCTTGGCCTTTGGCGAGATTATCAAAGAGATCGTTACCTGCCTCATTGTGGGCGTCGATTCCCGCGGCCTGCACGTGATCTTTAACATCACGGGCAATTCCACGATCGACGACCTACACCTGCTCGAAGACGGCACCGCTATCATCAAGGGTGCCCAGGGCGCATCTGGTGTTTCGACCTACTCGACGTTCCTTGCTGGCGCCATCCTGGTTATGGTTGCGCTCGTGATTGTGCTCAACTTGGTCCGCAGCCGCACCGGTCGTGCCATCATGGCCGTGCGCGATAACAAGATCGCTGCCGAGTCCGTGGGTATCTCCGTCACCCAGTACCGCATGATCGCCTTCGTGGTCTCCGCCGCTCTCGCCGGTGCTGCCGGAGCCCTCTTCGGCGGTAACTTCTCGCAGCTCTCCGCCACTAAGTTCGACTTCAACACGTCGATTCTCATTCTGGTGTTCGTGGTCCTGGGCGGTCTGGGCAACATGCGCGGTTCCGTCATCGCGGCGGCGCTGCTCACGGTGCTCCCCGAGCTGCTCCGTCAGTTCTCGGACTACCGCATGCTCATCTACGCCATCGTGTTGATTCTGGTCATGGTCTTTACTAACAACCCGCAGCTCAAGGCGTTCTTCGCGCGCATTAAGGACCGCTTTGCTTCCAAGAAGGAGGTGGCAGCCGATGCCCAGTAAGTTTGAGTTCAACAAGGGCAAGATGGTCCCGTATCCTTCTGGCGCCATCGTTCCCGACCGCGACCTGGGCGAGCGCCCGGCGCTCGAGTGCATCCACCTGGGCATTGAGTTCGGCGGCCTTAAGGCGGTCGACGACTTTAGCCTGACCATCGGTAAGACCGAGATCGCCGGTCTCATCGGCCCCAACGGCGCCGGCAAGACCACGGTCTTCAACCTGCTCACCAAGGTGTACCAGCCCACGCACGGCACCATCCTGCTCGACGGTGAGGACACCTCGGGCAAGTCCGTCTACCAGGTCAACCGCATGGGTATCGCTCGTACCTTCCAAAACATCCGCCTGTTCAACACCATGACGGTGGAGGACAACGTAAAGGTCGGCCTGCACAACCAGGAGCGCTACTCCGGCTTTGAGGGCGTGCTGCGCCTGCCGACGTATTGGAAGCACGAGAAGGCCGCCCATGAGCGCGCCATGGAGCTTCTGTCTATCTTTGATATGGAACATCTGGCAAACGAGCAGGCCGGCTCGCTGCCTTACGGCGCTCAGCGTCGTTTGGAGATCGTCCGCGCGCTTGCCACCAATCCCAAGCTACTACTGCTCGACGAGCCTGCCGCCGGCATGAACCCGTCCGAGACTGCGGAGCTCATGGCGAACATCGTCAAGATTCGCGACACCTTTGGCATTGCCATCATGCTCATCGAGCACGACATGTCGCTTGTCATGAATATTTGCGAGGGTATCTGCGTGCTTAACTTTGGCAAGGTCATCGCCAAGGGCACGGCCGAGGAAATCCAGAACAACGAAGCCGTTATTGAGGCTTATCTGGGCAAGCAGGATAAGGGGGAGAACTAAATGGCAGAGCCGATGCTTTCCGTCTACAACATCAACGTCTGGTACGGCGCCATCCACGCCATTAAGGACATCTCCTTTAACGTTAACGAGGGCGAGATCGTTGCCCTGATTGGCGCGAACGGCGCCGGCAAGTCCACGACGCTCAAGACTGTCTCGGGCCTGCTGCGCTCCAAGACCGGCTCCATCAAGTTTATGGGCGAGGACATTATCCATACGCCCGCCGACAAGCTGGTTGGCAAGGGCCTGTCTCAGGTACCCGAGGGGCGTCGTGCCTTTTTGCAGATGACGGTCGAGGAGAACCTGGAGATGGGTGCCTATACACAGCCCAAGTCCACGGTTGCCCCGGGCCTCGAACGTGTTTACGAGCAGTTCCCGCGCCTGAAGGAACGCCGTCGCCAGGTGGCCGGCACCCTTTCGGGCGGCGAGCAGCAGATGCTCGTTATGGGTCGTGCCCTTATGAGTAACCCCAAGCTGCTCATGCTCGACGAACCCTCCATGGGTCTGGCGCCGATCCTGATCGAGCAGATCTTCCAGATTGTCGAGGATTTGCACAAGGCCGGCACCACGGTGCTCCTGGTCGAGCAGAACGCGCAGATGGCGCTTTCCATCGCCACACGCGGCTACGTGCTCGAGACCGGCAAGATTACCATGACCGGCACCGGCCAAGAGCTGCTGCACGACGACAACGTCCGCAAAGCTTATCTTGGTGGTTAATCCATCCAGTAATAGGGGCGCTGACCAACTCGGTCAGCGCCCCTTTTGAAATGATCCGTTGGCTTGGTTTTTAAAGTGCGACAATGCCGTGTGGAAATAGAAGTGTCATCTGGGGGTCTATCTATGTTGTACGAGTTTTGTGCCGAGAACTTTGAGCGGGTGCCGGCGGCCATTGCGGCCGGTGCGGGACGCATTGAGCTGTGCGACAACCTTGCGGTTGGAGGCACCACGCCCTCGGCCGGCGTTATCAGCGCTACGACCAGCTATGCTCGCGAGCACGATGCACGGGTGATGTGCATGATCCGTCCGCGTGGCGGCGACTTTCACTACAACCAGGACGAGCTGCGCATGATGGAGATGGACTTGGGCCTTGCCGTAAGTGCCGGCGTCGATGGCTTGGTCTTTGGCTGCTGCAAGCCTTGTGCCGGCGGATGGGCGCTCGATGAACTTGCGTTGGGCGCCCTTGTGATGGCTGCGGGCTGCGCGACCGAGGAGTGCAAGCGCGAGCCCATCGACATCACCTTTCACATGGCGTTTGACCAGCTCTCGCCCGAGGCTCAGCTCGACGCGATTGACACGCTCGCCGACTGCGGCATAACGCGCATCCTGACGCATGGCGGTGCCGCCGGCACGCCGATTGAGGACAACCTGGAGCATCTGTCGCACCTTATCGACTACGCGGACGATCGCCTGACCATCCTTCCCGGCGGCGGCATTTCCACGGCCAACCGCGATACCGTGGCTGCGGCACTGGGCGTCTCCGAGCTCCATGGCACCAAGATCGTGCCGCTGGAGGTATAACCCGTGCCCCTGGTATTTGACGTTGAGCAGGCGAGCGGGAAGCCCGACGACAACCGGCGCCCTGGCACCGCGTGCCCCTTTTGCGATACCGAGGAACTCGCCAATATCATCCGGCGCGACGGTGACTGTATCTGGCTCGATAATAAGTTCAAGACCCTGCGCGCCACCCGTCAAACCGTGCTGATCGAGTCGGCCGACCACGACGCAGACCTGGTGACCTATGCGCCGGACGAGCTGCATCATGTGATGCGGTTTGCCCTGGGTTGCTGGCAGCAGATGATCGATTTACGGCAGTATCGAAGCGTGCTCATGTACAAGAACAAGGGTCCGCTCTCGGGCGGTAGCCTCGTTCATCCGCACATGCAGATTGTGGGTTTGGAGCAGGAAGATGGCTATGCTTCGCTGACTTCCGCCAATTTCGAAGGCATCAATGTCTGGCAACAGGGGAGAATTGCGGTCAACATCTCAACCGAACCGATTATGGGATTCTTTGAGGTCAACGTTTCAGCTCCGCGGGGAATCGCCGCCAGCGATGACACGCGGGACCAAGCCGAGGTGGATCTCTTCGCCGATGCGATCCAGGTAGCTCTGCGTTATATCCTAAACGAGCACCACGGTGGCCGTGCAGATTCGTACAACTTGTTCTTCTATCACCTGGGCGGTCGGACCATTGCCAAGGCGCTGCCGCGTTGGGTGGTTTCGCCCTACTTTGTCGGCTATCGTTTGGCCCAGGTCAATGCCGAGACGACGCTCGATATCGATGCTGAGCGTCTGCGCGCGCATCTGGAAACGCTCGTATAGCAAGACTAACACCCGCGTAATGCGGACAGCCTAGCGTGCCATGGCGTCGCGGCCGGCCTCGACGCGCTTGCGCTGGGCAGCGCGCTCCTCGCCGGTTAGACGCTCAAAGAGATGCCCGATAAGCGAGGCAAGTACCTGCTGAAACAGCGTTCCGCACATGACGGGAAATACGACTTCGCCCGGAAAGTATTGCGTGGCGATGACGGCGCCCGAAGAGATGTTGCGCATGCCGCAGGTAAAGCACATGGTAGTCGTTTCGCTATACGGCAGATGCAGTGCGCGGGCGACCAGAATACCGACGACAAAGCCGCTGATGGCGAAGATCAAAATAAAGAGGGCGACTTCCAAGCGCACCGCGTTCATGTGCAGCACGTACTCGCTCATGGCGGTGGAGTTCGACGCGATAACACCCATCATCATGAACTTGCAGGCGGGCGAGAGCGCGGGGGAGAGCTTCTCGTGTCCCCATCCGCGCGTGAGTTCGTTAATCACGATGCCGAGCAGGGCGGGGATAGCGATCATGAAGGCCATGTTCTGCATCATGCCCGGCACGTCGATCGAGACGGTGGCGCCCAGCAAGAGCTTAAGCGTGAGCGGAATCGTAACGGGTGAGATAACCGAGGACGTCAGGATGATGGTGAGCGCGAGCGGGCCGTTGCCGCCGAACATGCTAATCCACATAAAGGCAGTGACTGCCACAGGTACGCTGTACTCGAGCACGATACCGCAGACAAGGTTGGGGTTGGAGCCAAAGAACAGCGATCCCATGGCATAGGCTGTTATGGGAATAAGCACTGCCGAGACCAGCAGCGCCAAAATCAGGTGCAGCGGACAGCGGAATACTTCGGCTACCTGATGGAAGGTGTTGCTGAGGGCACCTTGGAACGTCATAAAGGCAAACAGGGTGGGGACGATGGGCTTGAGTACGCCGATCTGCTGAGGAAAGAGCACGCCGAGCGTCACGCAAATCGGAACGATGACCTGCATATGCCCCGCGAGGAACTTGCCCAGTCCAACCCATTGCTTCATATGCGCTTGTGACTCCCTTTGCTCGTGAATCCGGTTTTGAATGGATATGCTAGACGCTCGCATGCGTCCGTGTGGCTGAAACGCCCGATTATTTCGAGGCTATTACCGCCCTCGTTTATCGAAACCACGGCGTGCTGGCCGTTGTGCGTCCGCGCCGCACGGTATAATAAATCCGTTCAACAGATCTGCCTGCCGAAGCGGGCATACACAGAGGACTCATCGCTATGAACCGTGAGAGGTATCGCGGCGACCTGCCCCTATCGGGGGTGGGCGCCTATGTCATCGCTTAAGACAACGCATCGCTGGGCGGTCGCTCAGCAAAACCCCGAGCTCGAAAAGGAGCTTTCGGCTGGCCTGGGCATACCCGGGCTGGTGGCGCGCATTATGGTTGCGCACGGCATTACATCCATCGAGGAAGGTCAGCTTTTTTTGACGCCTTCGCTCGATCGCGACTGGGCGGACCCGCTCGTTATTCCGGGTATGGCGGTCGTCGTCGACCGCGTTGAGCGTGCTATTCGCAGCCACGAGCGCATCGCCGTCTTTGGCGATTTTGACGTCGACGGCATTACGTCGACTTGTCTGTTGACCGAGGCGCTGCGTTCGTTTGGCGCCAACGTCACGCCGTTTATTCCGCATCGTTTTGACGAGGGCTACGGCCTGTCGCGTGCGGCGCTCGACCGCGTTAACGAGCTCGCTCGCCCCCAGCTGATCGTGACCGTCGATAACGGCATTGCCGCCAAGGAAGAGGCCTCCTATCTGGAGAGCCTGGGGATCGATTTGGTGGTCACGGACCATCACGAGCCGTCCGACCAGGTGCCACAGGGCGTGCCCCTGACCGACCCCAAGCTCGAGGACAAGGGTCCCTCGCGCGAGCTTGCCGGTGCCGGCGTGGCACTCAAGCTGGTGCAGGTCCTGGGCGAGCGTTTGGGCAAGCCGTTGTATTGGCGTTCGCTGATAGAGGTCGCGGCGCTGGGCACCGTGTCCGACATGATGCCGCTTACGCCCGAGAATCGCGCACTGGTCGCCGAGGGCATCCAGCAGATGCGCGTGACGGCCCGTCCCGGCTATATCGCGCTTGCCGCACTTGCCAAGGCCGACCTTTCTACCATTACGGCCGACGGCCTGTCGTTTTCGCTCATCCCCCGTCTGAATGCTGCCGGCCGCATGGCCGATCCCAAACTGGCGCTCGACCTGCTGCTTGCCCGCGACCCCATCGAGGCGAGCGCGCTTGCCGCCGAGCTCGAGGAAATCAATCGCCAACGCCGCGAGATCGAGGCCGAGCTTACGCGCGATGCCATGGCGAAGGTCGAGGAGACTTATGACGGCGGGCGCGCAATCGTCGTGGGCGGCGAGGGCTGGCACGAGGGCGTCAAGGGCATCGTGGCGAGCCGCTTGACCAATCGCTATCACGTGCCGGCGCTGCTCTTCTCGATCGAGGATGGCGTTGCGCGCGGATCGGGCCGCTCGGTGGGCAAGATCAACCTGTTCGACGCCGTCGAGCGTTGCTCCGACCTGCTGATTCGTCGCGGCGGGCATGCCGGTGCGGTGGGTGTGACCATCGAGGCATCCAAGCTCGATGAGTTCCGCCGTCGCCTTTCGGCCGTGCTATCGGAGCTTCCCGCCGAGGACTTTGAGGACACTGACGAGGTTGCCGCCACCGTTGATCTCTCCGAGCTAAATATCGAGACCATTGGGCAAATTTCCCGTCTTGAGCCGTTTGGCCAGGGCAATAAGGTGCCGCTTCTGGCCGCCGAGGGCGTGACGATGTGCGATCGCGCCGTGGTGGGCAAAACCGGCGAGCACATGCGCTTTGTGGCGACCGATGGTGCCGCGAGTGTGCCGGCCATCATGTTCCGCGTGCCGCAGATCGATAGGCTCATCAATTGCGACAGCGCCGTCGACTTGGTGTTCGAGGCCGTGGCCGAGCATTGGCAGGGACGTGTGAAGCCCAAGCTCATGATCAAAGATGTCTTGGTGCGCGATACCGCGGCGCCCAATATCGACGATCCGGCATGTGAGCTTCGCCGCGGCGTGCAACCGGCGGATTCTGGTCTGCGCCTGGAGTCGCGTAAACGCGAGACGCTCGCCCAGCTTTCTTATACCGAGCTCACGCGCTCGCTTATCCATAGCTTTATCGGCTCGAACCAGCCGCATCGCGCGCAGGTCGAGGCACTCGACGCGCTTGCCGACCATCAGAGCGTTTTGGCCGTTATGGGGACGGGGCGTGGCAAGTCTCTGATTTTCCATGTGCATGCCGCGCGCGAGGCGGTTCTTCGCGGGCGTGCGAGTATTTTTGTCTATCCTTTGCGTTCGCTCGTTGCCGATCAGGCCTATCACCTTTCCTCGACGATGGCCGCGCTCGGCATTGGTGTCGGCGTGCTGACTGGCGAGACCGTGGAGGCCGTACGCGATGACGTGTTCGCCGGCCTTGCTTCGGGTCGCACCGGTATCGTTCTCACGACGCCCGAGTTCTTGTCTATCCACCGCGATCGATTTGCGCGTTCTGGACGTATTGGCTTCGTTGTTATCGATGAGGCGCACCATGCCGGTCTTGCTAAGGGTGGTGACCGGAGTGCATACCTCGATATGCCCGATATTCTTAAAGCCCTGGGCGACCCCGTTGTCATGGCGGCAACGGCTACCGCGACGGCTCCAGTTGTGGCAGAGCTTGCTCGCGTATTGCCGATTACCAGCACGGTGGTCGACGAGACCGTTCGCGAGAACCTACAACTCGAGGACGATCGTGACCTTGCGAGCCGTGAAAATCGCCTGGTTTCGATCGTTGCGACGGGGGAGAAGACCGTCATCTACGTGAACTCGCGCGACCAGTCCGTGGCGCTTGCCAAGACGTTGCGCAAACGTGTGCCCGACTGCGCGACCCATATCGCGTTCTATAACGCCGGGCTTGCGCGTTCCGATCGCCGACGCGTCGAGGAGGCGTTTCGAGATGGCAGCCTGAGCTGCATCGTTTCAACCTCGGCCTTCGGTGAGGGCGTCAACCTGCCCGATATCCGCCATGTCGTGCTCTACCACATGCCGTTTGGCGCGATTGAGTTTAACCAGATGAGTGGCCGTGCCGGCCGCGATGGGCAGCCTGCCGTGATTCACCTGCTCTATTCGTCTCGTGACGCTCGTATTAATGAGCGCCTGCTCGATTGTTACGCGCCCGAGCGCGATGAGCTTGTCACGCTCTATCGGGCGCTGCAGACCATGTGGCGCTCCAATCGTGGCAAGACGGGGGACGATTCATTCTGCGCAAGCGATATCGACATTGCGCAGATGTGCCTTGCAATCGACGCGCGCACGCCGGTCGATGAGCGTTCGGTGGCAAGCGGCTTGGGAATCTTCGAAGAGCTCGGTTTCTGTCACGTTTCGGGGTTTGACGATACCCGTCGCATCGCGATGACCGAAAACCCCGGGCGCGTGCAGTTGAGCAGGTCGATCCGCTATTTGGAGGGCTTGCGCTCGCGCATGGAGTTCTCGGCTTTCCGGAGTTGGGCACTCGATTCGTGCGCTTCTGATATGCTTACCAAAATTAACCGCCCGATCGTACCGCGGACCTAGGGAAGGGGACCTCGATGGATGCCGCAGCCCGTACCGCCCATGATTCCGCCCTCCAGCCCTTTTCGGAGATGGAGCACTATACGCATGCCGATGATCTGCCGCCCGAGATTATGGCGGACAGCTACGACAAGCTGGAGCGCCTGTGCCTTAAATATATGAGTGAGGATGACTTTTCCAAGGTGGAGCAGGCCTACTGCTTTGCTGCCGAGAAGCACTGCAACCAAAAGCGGCGCTCGGGTGAGATGTACATTAACCATCCCGTCGAGGTGGCTATCATTTTGGCCGACCTTAAGATGGACTGCGATGTGGTGTGCGCTGCATTGCTGCACGATACCGTCGAGGATACCGATACCTCGCTTGCCGATGTTTCGGGTCTGTTTGGCGAAACCGTGGCAGAGCTCGTCGACGGCGTGACCAAGCTCACCAACATCGAAGTCGACAACATGGACGAAAAGCAGGCGCTTACGCTGCGCAAGATGTTCCTCGCCATGTCCAAGGACATTCGCGTCATCATCGTCAAACTCGCCGACCGCCTGCATAATATGCGCACGCTAGCCGCCCTGCGCGAGGACCGCCGCCTGTTTAAGGCGCGCGAGACCATGGATGTGTATGCGCCCCTGGCCGACCGCCTGGGCATGAGCTCTATCAAGTGGGAACTCGAGGATCTGTCCTTCTTCTACCTTGAACCCGACGCTTACCAGCGCATCGCCCGCATGGTGGCGGAGTCACGCGAGGTTCGCGAACGCTTTCTGGCCGAGACTATCAAGACGCTTACCGATGAGCTCGACCGCATTGGCCTTGAGGGTTTTCAGATCAACGGTCGTTCCAAGCACTATTGGTCCATCTATCAAAAGATGAAGCGCAAGGGCAAGGAGTTCTCCGAGATTTATGATCTGGTGGCGCTGCGCGTCATCACCCATTCGGTGCGCGATTGCTATTCCACGCTTGGTGCCGTGCATACTTTGTGGCATCCCATGCCCGGTCGTTTTAAAGACTATATCGCTATGCCCAAGGTCAATAACTACCAATCGCTCCATACGACGGTTATCGGCCCCACGGCCCGTCCGCTCGAGATTCAGATTCGAACCTACGAGATGCACGAGCAGGCCGAGTACGGCATCGCCGCCCACTGGCTATATAAGAAATCGGGCGGATCGTCTGCCTCCAAGACCAACGACGCACAGCGTCTGGACGATCAGATTAACTGGCTCAAGCACTCGCTCGATTGGGCAGCCTCTGACGAGATCACCGATGCCAAAGAATATCTGCACTCACTGAAGGTCGACCTGTTTGACCAGGAGATTTTTGTCTTTACGCCCAAGGGTGAGGTCATGGCGCTTCGTGCGGGCTCTACACCGCTCGACTTTGCCTACGCTGTTCATACCGAGGTCGGCAACCACTGCGTCGGCGCCAAAATCAACGGCGCGGTGGCTCCGCTCACGCACGAAATCAAGACGGGTGACCGTGTCGAGATCCTGACTAACAAGAGCTCCAAGCCGTCGCGCGATTGGCTCAAGATCGTCAAGACGCCTTCGGCCAAGTCAAAGATTCGCCGTTACTTCGCCGCTGCGACCAAAGACGATGACGCTGCTGCCGGTCGCGATATGCTGGCCAAGGACATGCGCAAGCGCGGGTACGGCATCTCTACGCCGCGATCCACGCGTGCACTCAATGCCGTGGCGGAGCAGTTTAACTTCAAGCAACTCGAGGACCTGTTCGCAGCCGTTGGCGCGGGCAAGGTCGCCCCGCGCGCTGTGGGCAATAAGGTCGAGCAAATCTTGGATCCCAAGCCCGAGGAGCAGCTTACCAAGGCCGAAGCCATCGCTGAGGTCGTCAAGCAGCCTGCCCGCGGTTCCAACCGCAAACCGCAAAAGCGTGGCAAGAGTGCAAGTAACGGCATTATCGTCAAGGGCGAGAGCAACAGCGGCCTGCTGGTTCGTCTGGCGCATTGCTGCAATCCGGTGACGGGCGACGACATCGTGGGCTTTATCACGCGCGGTCGAGGCGTCTCGGTGCATCGCGCCAACTGCCCCAACGTCAAGGGTCTCATGGAACACCCCGAGCGCATGATTGACGTGGAGTGGGATGGTGCTGCCGATACGCTTTTCCAGGTCGAGATCGTGGTCGAGTGCTTGGATCGTATGGGCTTGCTCAAGGATGTCACCATCGCCATTGGCGATGCAGGCGGAAATATCCTTTCCGCCGCTACCTCGACCAACCGCGAGGGCATTGCGACCCTGCGCTTTATGGTCGAGATTTCGGACGCGAGCGGTCTGGATCCGCTGCTGGCATCCATCAGCAGTGTCGACTCGGTCTATGACGCACGCCGTCTGATGCCTGGCGAGGGTGGGGCTCAGCTTAAGCGTCGCGTATAGGCGTGACGAACGCACAACGGTAATGATATTGGCTACGTTCGAGGCATCGTTTGATGCCTCGACGCTTGTAGAAGGAGGACGTGCTCATGGTCACTGCAGCTTTGGACTTAACCCCTCGGGGTACGGCTTCGATTGAGGCGCTTGTAAACGGCCCCATTCAGACCAACAGTTACGCCGTAATCTCGAGCGGCGAATGCCTGATTATCGATCCGGCCTGGGAAGGTGAGCGTCTTGTGGAATATATCTATGCCAAGCATCCTGACGCGCACGTGCTAGGCGCTGTCTGCACCCATGGCCATGCCGATCACGTAGGTGGCGTTGCCGGAGCGCGAGCCGCCGTCGGTAAGGGTTTCCTATATGAGTTAGGTGCGAAGGACGTGTTGGTATCTCGTGAGAATATCGAGGAGCAGCGAGCGATGTGGGGCATCGATACGCCCGATCCGGGCGAGCCGACGCGATTGCTTGCTGAGGGCGATACGATTGAATTGGGTGATATCTGCCTGCAGGTGATCGAGACGCCCGGTCACACACCGGGTGGCATTGTCTTGTTCGCCGCCACCGAGCAGGGAAGCATCGCCTTTGTTGGCGACACACTGTTCCCGGGCAGCCACGGCCGCACCGATCTCGCCGGTGGAGACGAGGCGGCGATTCTGCGCTCGCTCTCCAAGCTCGCCCAGCTGCTTCCAGCCGATACCGTTTGTTTAACGGGGCATGGTGATTCGACCACTATGGCGCGCGAGCTCATGCAGAACCCTTTCATGCAGATGTAGCTTTGTAGTCAGCTGCTTAAGCACGAGAAGTGTCCAAACGTCAAGATATTTTCCCCAACGGGCCGATTCCGTAGGGCAAACGGTCAAAAAAAGTCTGTTTGGACGATATTCGTGAACAAACGAACGTTTACGCTCGGGTACGCCGTGGTAAAATCTCATGCGTTATCGGAGCAACCTTACAGGAGGTTTCTTTTATGCTCGTCAACGCAGCAGACATGCTCAAGAAGGCCGAGGCCGGCAAGTATGCTCTCGGTGCCTTCAACACCAACAACCTCGAGTGGACTCTGGCTATTCTCCAGGCCGCCGAGGAGGCCAAGTCTCCGCTGATCCTTCAGTGCACCGCTGGTGCCGCTAAGTGGATGGGCGGTTTCAAGGTCTGCGCCGACATGGTCAAGGCTGCCGTCGAGGCCACGGGTGTTACCGTTCCCGTCGCCCTTCACCTCGATCACGGTTCTTACGAGGACTGCTTCAAGTGCATCGAGGCCGGCTTCACGTCCATCATGTATGACGGCTCTCACGAGGAAACCTTCCAGCTTAACCTCGATCGCACCAAGGAGCTCGTTGAGCTCGCCCACTCCAAGGGCATGTCCATCGAGGCCGAGGTCGGCGGCATCGGCGGCACCGAGGACGGCGTGACCTCCAACGGCGAGCTCGCTGACCCCGCTGAGTGCAAGCAGATTGCTGACCTGGGCGTCGACTTCCTCGCCTGCGGCATCGGCAACATCCACGGCGTGTATCCCGCCGACTGGGCCGGTCTTTCCTTCGAGCGTCTGAGCGAGATCAAGGCTCAGATCGGCGACCTGCCCCTCGTTCTGCACGGTGGTACCGGCATCCCCGAGGATCAGATCAAGAAGGCCATCTCCCTGGGCATCTCCAAGATCAACGTCAATACCGACCTGCAGCTTGTCTTTGCCAAGGGCGTCCGCGAGTACATCGAGGCTGGCAAGGATCAGCAGGGCAAGGGCTTCGATCCCCGCAAGCTCCTCAAGCCTGGTCGCGACAACATCGTTGCCCGCGCCAAGGAGCTCATGGAGGAGTTTGGCTCCGTCAACAAGGCGTAAGTAGCGGTTTAACTTTCCCGTCGGAGGCCCCGTTCACCCTACGCTTTTCCCTTGCGCTCACCTGGCTTTGCCAGAAGTCGCGCGATGGAATCAGCTCCGGGGAAACGGGGCCTCCTTCGTTAACTCGCTACAGGGTTACTGGGCTGAATTATTTATTTGACTACCGTTCAGCGGTGTTGATGGCTCCCTTGTTGGGGCTTTCTTTTTATGTCGGTACAATGGTCTCGGGTTGTCGTTCTGCGTGGGAGTGGTTATGGCTGTCGTTAATGTTTTGCCTGCCGATGGAAAGGTTGTTGCCGAGGGCCCCGTTGGTTGCTCTTTTGATGTTTGTTGCGATGATTTTCGTCATCTCGACATTGGATTGCCACCTGAGATCCTTCGTCTCAAGGACGCCGGGTACCTGGCGCAGGCTGTTGCGGCTTGCGACCGTCTTTTGGAGCAGAGCCCTGATCCCTCGTTGGCCGCTTGCGTTCGTGCCGAGCGGTATCGCATGATCGAGACGTCGTTTCATTTTTCGGTGTCGCGCGATCAGGCTATTGCGATGATCCGCGAGGAGTGGCCGGAGTTTACCGAGGATCAGTTTGACGACCTGATCGATCGTAAGCGCATCGACTGGCGCTTTATCGATGGTGAACTGTTCGTTCTCGACAACTTCCTTGATTCTTTGCGTGTGTATCCCAAGGAGGTTCCGGGCCTGCGTCCCGATTCTACGGATGGAACTGCGCTGCGCAACCAGATGCTTAAGAAGATGGAATCACAGGGCGGGCTGTCTCGTGCCATTACGCTTAAAGCATCCGTGTCTGTTCCCGGTGCTCTGGAGGGGGAGGCCGTTCGCGCGTGGCTTCCCGTTGCCGCAGCCTGCCGCCAGCAGTCTCATATCGAGATTCTCGATATGACGCCGGAGGGGGTCCTTGCTCCCGCGAACGCTTTGGCGCGTACCGCCTCGTGGGTTTCCTCGGCTGATCGATCGTTCTCAGTGACCTATCGTTATCTGATTGATGCCGCTTATTGCGATATCTACGGGGGAGCGCTTCCGGCGCATCCGTGTATGGACGCGCCGCTGCCCAAGGATATTTCCGAGGACCGACCACATATTGCATTCACGCCGTATCTGCAGCAGCTGACCGAACATGTTATCGATGGTCTCGAGGATCAGCTCGACCGCGCTCGGGCTATCTATGATTATTTGACGCATCATATCGACTATCGATACCAGCCACCGTATCTGCTTCTGGGCTCTATCGCCGATGACTGCGCGCATTCGCTTCGCGGTGACTGCGGTGTTATGGCACTCACGTTTATCACCATGTGCCGCATCGCCGGCGTGCCCGCACGTTGGCAGAGCGGCCTGTACGTTGCGCCCGACTCGGTGGGCTCGCATGACTGGGCGGAGTTCTATACACCGCAGACGGGTTGGCTTAACGCCGATGTCTCGTTTGGATCCTCGGCACGCAGGATGGGGGAGGAATGGCGCCGCCGCCACTACTTTGGCAACCTCGATCCATGGCGCATGGTGGCAAACTGTCGGTTCCAGGCAGAGTTTGAACCCGTCTTTGACGGTATGCGTGAGGACCCCTACGATAACCAGATGGGCGAGGCCTCGGTCGACGGTCGCGGATGCCGTCAGCGCGAGATGCTCCGCACGGTCGAACTCATCGAAATGCTCGAAGTTCCATTTTCGGACTAATCTACGGAAAGCTGTGATAAACTAGCTCACGCAATACGTGCCCGAGTGGCGGAATTGGCAGACGCAGTGGACTCAAAATCCACCGTTGGCAACAACGTGCGAGTTCGAGTCTCGCCTCGGGCACCATACATGCAAAAGAGCGTTCAAGGGGGTCGAGGCCCCCTTTTTCGTGCCGAACTCGCGTGAGCGCGCGGAGCGTTAAGCAAACAGGCCTGTGGCCTGTTTGTAGCGGAGCGTGGCGAGGGCGCCATGCGCCCGAAGCCCGGGGCTTCGCGAAGCGAAGGCCCTTCGAGTCTCGCCTCGGGCACCATACATGCAAAAGAGCGTTCAAGGGGGTCGAGGCCCCCTTTTTCGTGCCGAACTCGCGTGAGCGCGCGGAGCGTTAAGCAAACAGGCCT
>NZ_JBQKHK010000004.1:0-148618 GCF_052118305.1 Collinsella sp. LCP21S3_D3 | reverse complement strand
CCTTTCCCTTTTGGGCCCAGTGCAGAGGGATTCGAACCCGCAAGGGTGCGGAGCTGAGGAAACGCGAAGCGTTTTCCAGCGCAGCACGCGAGGAGCGGAGCGACGAAGCGGGGCGCGGGCGGCGCCAGCCGCACGCGGACATCCCTCATCGCCCACCACTTGATTGAAAAGGCTCCCAGCGATGGGGGCCTTTCCCTTTTGGGCCCAGTGCAGAGGGATTCGAACCCGCAAGGGTGCGGAGCTGAGGAAACGCGAAGCGTTTTCCAGCGCAGCACGCGAGGAGCGGAGCGACGAAGCGGAAGCGGGCGGCGCCAGCCGCACGCGGACATCCCTCATCGCCCACCACTTGATTGAAAAGGCTCCCAGCGATGGGGGCCTTTCTTTTTTGCACACGGCCTATCCCAGCCATGGTAAATCGATAGCAAAACGGGCTCCAGTTCGCCCAATCGTGCGCCAAACGGCACGTGACGGTCTGGAACCCGCTTCAAATTGCTCTATGCCTGATGACGCTAAGCTAAAACACCCGCCAGGATCTCGATTAGGCTGTCCACATCGGCTTCCTCGCACACGAGCGGCGGCAAGAAGCGCAGTGTATGTGCACCTGTAGCGTTAATCACGGCACCAGCCACCAACGCGCGAGCCACAACGTCGTGCGCATCACCCGCAGCATCGTCCAAATCGCAGCCGAGCATTAGGCCGCGACCACGCACCTCGGTAACATGCGGCAGCTTGGCGAGCCTTGCCTCCATATAGGCACCCACCTTGGCGGCATGGTCTGCGTAGTCACCGCGCACAAGCGCGGAGAGCGTCGCGGCACACGCCGCGATGGCCAAGCAGCTGCCGCCGAAGGTCGAACCATGGTCGCCGGGCTTAAAGATGTCAGCGATTTCCTTCTTTGCCACCACGGCACCCATGGGCACGCCGTCGGCGATGCCCTTGGCAAGACTCATGATATCGGGCTCCACACCATAAGTCTGAAACGCGAACGGCTTGCCGGAGCGGAAAATACCACACTGGACCTCGTCGGCGATAAGCACGGCACCCACCTCGTGTGCCAAGTCGCGCGCCGCCGCCATAAACTCCTCGGTCATGGGATGCACACCGCTTTCGCCCTGGATCGGCTCGAGCATCACAGCGCAAATCTCGCTTCCCAACTGCTTAAAGATTGCGTGTAGTTCATCTACATCGTTGGGTGTGCATGCCACAAAGCCACCCGGCAGCGGGCGGAAACTGTCCTGCAGCCAATCCTGCATGGTCGCCGCAATGGTCTCGAGCGTACGACCATGAAATCCGCCGCGCATACACACGATGGTGTTGCCACCGTTGCCAGCACGTTTGGCATACAGACGCGCGAGCTTCATAGAGCCCTCGTTGGCCTCGGCACCGGAATTGGCAAAGAACGTCTCCCACACCTGCTCGCCCGCAGCCGGAGCGCCAAGCGCCGCCGCCGTGGTCTCGTCGCCAGCGGCAATCGCGTCGGCAAGCACGCGCGCACCGTCCGCATCGTCGTTGGCGAGCTTGGACAGCAACGCCGCGACCTGGCCGCGCTGCTCAATGTAGAAGTAGTTCGAGACATGCAGGAGCTTCTTGGCCTGGGCCTCGAGCGCCGAGAGCACCGCCGGGTTGCCGTGGCCTAGGCTGCATACGCCAATACCTGCAAGAAAATCGAGATATTCGCGACCATCGTCGCCGGTGAGCTTCATGCCGTGGCCCTCGACAAACTCGACCGGCGAGCGGCCAAAGGTTTGCATAACGTAGTGGGATTCGAGCGATTGTTGAGCTGCAAGTGACATGAGATGCCTTTCGTTAAGCGCCAGGTGGCGCGGACTGTGGGTGTAACGGTGTGACGATTTCTAACCAGCTAGACCGTCTGGAGCTTCTCGACCTCGTCGAGGTTCTCGGTCAGGCGCGCCGCAAAGGTCGAAAGCGGGTGCGGGTGCGTATCAAATTCGTAGGCCGTCTCGGTAGAGTGGATCACGGTGCCGACGCCGGCATCGGTCAGCAGCTCCAGGAGCAGCGAGTGCGGCGTGGTACCGTTAATGATGTGAGCGCGAAATACGCCGCCGACAAGCGCATCGACGGCCGCGCGCAGTTTGGGAATCATGCCCTTATCGACCTCGCCACCGTAGAGCATCTCATTAACCTCGTCGAGCGTTAGGTTGGAGATGAGCGAGTCTTTATCGCTAAAGTCCTTGTACAGGCCGTCGACGTCGGTCAAAAAGATCGCCTTGTGCGCGTGGAGCGCCGCCGCAACGGCACCGGCGGCGGTGTCGGCGTTGATATTGAAGAAGCCACCGTCCTCCCCCGCCGCGACGGTAGCGATGACGGGAATATACTCGCTATCGAGCAAGTTCTCGATGTAGTCGGTGTTGACATGCGTCACTTTGCCCACGCGTCCGAGCTCGGGGTCGAGCGGCTCGGCGATGAGCGTGCCGGCGTCGCTGCCCGATACACCCACGGCCAAGTTACCGTGGTGGTTGATTGCCGCCACCAGCTCTTGGTTAACCTTGCCGCCCAGCACCTCGCGCACGATATCCATGGTCGCCGGCGTGGTCACGCGCTGACCGTTCTTAAACTCGACGGGCATATCGTAATGGCTCAGCGCCTCGTTGATGGCTTTACCACCGCCATGCACGATGACGGGGCGCATGCCGATAATCTTGAGCAAAACGATGTCGCTCATCACGTCGCGACGTAGTTGCTCGTCTACCATGGCGGCCCCGCCATACTTGATAACGACCGTCTTGCCGGTCAGGTTTTTAATCCACGGCAGCGCTTCGAACAGCAGCTGCGCAGTTGCTTCGTTGGATTCGCTCGAACGACAATCGCGTGCGAATTTCATAATCTGCCTCGTCTTTCGTATCGTTATCGCGCTGTGCTCCGCTGCCCGCAATCGCGGCGAGATGCGCAGCGTGCCTGGAGTCTAGGAGCGGTAGTCACCATTGATTGAGATGTACTCGTGCGTGAGGTCACAGGTCCACACGGTCGTTGCCGCGTCGCCTGCGCCCAGGTCGGCCGAAATCACGATCTCGGGCGCCTCAAAACGTCGCAGGGCCTCGTCCTCGTCAAAAGGAACAGTCAGGCCATCGCGGCAGACGGGCATGCCCATCATGTCGATGGAAACGTCTTCCTGATTAAACTTTACGCCGCACTTGCCGAGCGCCATGGCAACGCGACCCCAATTGCAGTCGTGGCCAGCGATGCAGGTCTTGACGAGCGGCGAATTGGCGACGGCACGGGCGGCGATATCGGCTTCCTCGTCGTTGGCGGCGCCGGTGACGTTAACCGTCACGAGCTTTGACGCACCCTCGCCATCGGCCGCGATGTTACGCGCCAGGCTCTCGCACACCTCGTGTACGGCAAAGGCCAGCTCGTCAAAGGCGTCAGTGCCCTCGACGATGGCCTCGGCATCCGCGGCGGCAGCGCCAGAAGCCAGCATGATACAGGTGTCGTTGGTCGAGGTATCGGAATCGACCGTCACTTTATTAAAGGTCTGTGTAACGGTCGAGAGCAGTAGGGTGTGGAGCGCCGCCGACTCGACGGGGGCATCGGTAGTAATGACCGCGATCATGGTGGCCATATTGGGCATGATCATGCCCGATCCCTTGCACATGCCGCCCACCGTATAGGTATTGTCTGCGTGCCCCGCGGCCTCGCTGCTGTAGCGAACGGCATACTCCTTGGAATGCGTATCGGTCGTCATGATGGCACGGGCTGCATCGGCGCCGCCATGGGCAGAGAGTGCCTCGTAGGCGGACGGAATTGCCGTCTCAAACGTGTCGATCGGCAGAATCTGTCCGATCACGCCCGTGGAGGCAACTAAAATCTGTTGGGGTTCACAGCCAATGACCTGCGAGGCGATATTGCACGTCTCGCGCGCACAGGCAAGGCCGGTCTCGCCCGTGGCGGCGTTCGCGTTGCCGGAGTTGATTGAAACACCGGCGATGATGCCATAGCCCTTGTCCGTACCGCCCAGGTTGGCACGGCTCACCTGCACGGGCGCCGCACAAAAGCGGTTAGTCGTAAACACTCCGGCCCCGGGACAGGGTTTATCGGGCACAACGAGCGCGTAATCCAGGCGCTCGGGATTCTTGCGGAATCCGGCATGGATGCCCGCCGCCTTAAAGCCGGCTGCCGCCGTTACGCCGCCCTCTACGGCACGAATCTTGATATCGAACTGCTCAGCATTCATCGTCTTTACGACTCCTTATGTCAAACAAAAAATGGGCATCGGTTGGTGCGCCATGCCAGCCACAATCATGAGACCAGCTTAAAAGTGGCGCCAAACTCGATACCCGACTACCAAATCGTTAATAATCGAATGTGCTACACCGGGCACGCCACTGTGGGCAAGCCTCGTCGCTCGTCAAAACCAAAGACGATGTTGGCGCACTGGACCGCCTGGCCCGCAGCGCCCTTGCACAAATTGTCGATGGCGCCCGTCGCCACCAGCACGCCCGCACGCTTGTTGAGCGCAAGGCCGATCTGGGCGGCATTGGTACCGACAACCGAAGCCGTCTTGGGCTGCTGGCCGGCATCGAGCACGCGCACAAAGGTACGACCGGCGTAGAACTTCTTGTAATGGTCGACGGCATCCTCAAGAGTCAGCGCTTCGAGAGCCTGCGTTGCGAGCGGCAGCGTCACCGTAGAGAGCAGGCCGCGCTTGAGCGGTGCCAGGTGCGGAGTAAAGACGACGCGATCGGTAAGGCCCAGAATTTGCTCGATTTCTGGCGTATGGCGATGTTTTCCTACGCCATAGGCCTCCAGATTCTCGTCCGCGCTGCAAAAATGGGTGCGGGTGTTGCACGACTTACCGGCACCCGTCACGCCACTGATGGCGTCGACGACTACGGGGCCGCTCTGGGCCACCCAGCCCGCACGCACGGCAGGCGCGGCAGCAAGACTCGTTGCGGTGGGATAGCAACCGGCGCAGGCGACCAGTACGGGCTTTCCGTCGGCGTGGTCGGATGCAGCGGTCTCTAAGTCCTGGCAGAACAACTCGGGCAGACCGAAGGCACGTGTCTTGAGCAACTCGGGGCTCGTGTGCTCGGCGGCATACCATGCCTCAAAGACGGACGCGTCGCTCAGACGGTAATCGGCCGAAAGATCAAAGCAAGAGACACCCGACGCAAGCAGAGCGGGCACCTGTGCCATGGCAGCCGTGTGCGGCACGGCGAGAAAAACCGCATCGCAGCTCTTGAGTTCAGGGGCGTCATGCGTGGTGAAAACCAGATCGCTCACGCCAGCAAAGCTCGGATACACCGCGGACAGCAGCTGGCCGGCATCGGCGTTGGACGTAATGGCAACAAGTTCAAACTCGGGATGGCCGAGCACGAGGCGAATAAGCTCGGCGCCGGCATATCCAGCCGCGCCGACGATTCCAACCTTTAAAGACATATCGGACTCCTTGTCTGCGGTCTTATGCGTCATTGCGCATTCCGCAGCCGTCGTTATGAGGTAGGTTGAAACTTTAGCACCCGAGAATGCATATTTACGCAAATAATTTGTGTCTTCATGCATTGAAACATACCCGACACATTCGCTTGTAGGAATTGACAAAAAAAAGCGAGCTCTGCATTAGCCGCAGCGCATCATGCTGCTGGCCAATGCAGAGCCCACCTTATACGGAATACCAAACTTAAGGGTCGCCCAGAGCAGCCTAGAGCTCGACCGGAACCCATTCGTCGTGATTGCAGATAAAAGCCTCGGGGTCCTCGACGCTAAAGAAGACGAGCGTGGGATCGTTAGGCCCCTCATAGTGCTCGCTCAAGCGCTCAAGATGCTTCCACCCGGCCTCGCGCATTTCATCCGAAGCCCGGTCGTCCAGACCCGCACGCCCGCGCAGGATCAACCAACCATGGCCCGGCCACCAACTCGTGGCCTCAAAGCGCTGGTTTTGCAGCAGCTCTTGCCACACATCTTTGGTGCGCGCCGTTACAAACCACAGCTTGCCGTCCTGAATCTGCGCAAACGAGAACGGACGCACATGCGGCTGCCCGTCCACGCTCGTCGCTAGGTACCACGCCGGCACCGACGTCAGATACTCCAGCACCGTATTCAATCCGTCCACGTTTCCTCCTGTCATCTGACCAGTCTTTTGGAATGGGCAGCCAATTTGGGAAATTAAAGCTCGAGGAGCTCTTCGCTGCCGTCGATATCGCAGAACCGCGCGGCGATGTTGCGGACCGAGAAGAACGCAAGGCGGCCATCGTTGGCACTATCGTGTTGCTCGCCAATGCCCACCATGTGCTTAAAGCCCGTCTGGCGCACCTTGTCACTCACGAATGCATCGTCCTCGAGTGCGGCCTCGCCAGTTAACACGATCCAGCACTCCCCCGGCTTCCAGCCCGATACCTCAAACTTGGGATTCTTGCTCAACTCCGCCCACACGTCCTTGTCGCGCGACGTGCAAAACCACAGCTTGTCGTTATCGACCATGGCAAACGAAAACGGCCTCACGCGGGGCTGATGCCCGTCGTTTGCATCGGTCGTGGCAAGATACCACGCCGGAATGCGCCTGAGATACGAGCAGACGCGTTCGAGCTGAGCCGTGCGATCGATGTCGGTCATAGAGACCCCTTTCTTGCGCTCGAATCGAGCTTAGACGAGTTGAAGATTGATAACGACAACGCATGCCACCAGCAGCGCCATCGCCACCGCGGCCAGTGCATCCCCGCGGCCAAACGTAAGCGCATGCAGACGCGTGCGTCCCCGCTCGCCGTGATAGCAGCGCGCATCCATGGCGGCCGAAAGCGTCTCGGCATGACGGAACACGCCAGTAAACAGCGGAATCGCCACACTGCCGAGCATGCGCACGCCACCGAGCGGACCGCCCGTCACGCGCGCGCCACGGCTTGCCTGTGCGTCGGCCGTCTGTTTCATCTCGGTGGCAAACTGCGGCATAAAGCGCAGCGCGATACCCATAATCATGCCGAGCTCGTGCGCCGGAAGCCCCACACGCGCGAATGGTGCGAGCAGGCGCTCAAAACCCGCGGTGAGGTCGAGCGTCGGCGTGGTGAGCGTAATGGCGCTCATGCCGGCCATCATCATCGACAGGCGACACGCCATAAACGTCGCAGAACGCAGCGAGCCCTCGCTCACCTGCAAAAAGCCAAACTGCCACAAAATGCGGCCACTCTGATCGGAAAACAGGTTGAGCACCGCGACCACCACGACAATCGCCAGCAGTGGTGCCATCGACGATAGGACCCGACGCAACGGAACCCGGGCCGCGACATAGACCAGCACGACAAAAATTGCGATCGGAACCAGCCCGCGGAAGCTGCCGACGGTGAGCGCAGTGATCAGAAATGCGAAACCTAGGAGCAACTTAGTGCGCGGATCCAGACGATGCAGCGCGCTTTCCCCCGGATAGTAGCTGCCAAATGAGAATGCCTCCATTAGCAGCCCTCCTCTTGCGTGGCCATCTTGGAACCAGCCTGACGCGACGCCCTCAAAGGTCCGTCCGCGCAGCCTAGCAGCATGCCGGCCAACTCGTCGGCCAGCGACTCAACCGTATAAAGCTTGTCGCAGCGGAGCGGCACACCGGCTTGCACGAGCGACAATGCCATGCGCTGCGCAGCGGGAACGCCCAAACCGATCGATTTGAGCTCGTTCGCGTGCGCAAAAACCTGTGCGGGCGTTCCATCGGCAAACACCGCGCCCTCGTTCATCACAACGATACGGTCACAACAATTTGCCAGGTCATCCATGCTGTGCGAAACCATGACAACGGTCAGGCCCTCACGATGGAGCCGATCGATGAGCGCCAGGAAATCCCTGCGCGCAGCCGGATCGAGCCCCGCCATGGGCTCGTCGAGCACCAGGACCTCGGGCTCCATGGCGAGCACGCCGGCAAACGCCACGCGGCGCTGCTGACCGCCCGAAAGCTCAAAGGGGCTCTTGTCGCCTATCGCGGCAAGGTCGAGGCCCACGCGCGCAAGCGATGTTGCGACACGGCGAACAACCTCGTCTTGCGGCAGGCCAAGGTTGCGCGGGCCAAACGCCACGTCCTGCGCCACGGTCTCGGCAAATAGCTGGCGCTCAGGATACTGAAACACCACGCCGACCTTGGCCTTAACCGCGGCGGCGCCTTTCTTGCTTGATAGGTCGAGTCCCAGTGCGCAAACGCTCCCCTCCTGTGGACGAATCAGCCCGTTGAGGTGCTGAACCAGCGTTGATTTACCCGAGCCGGTATGACCCGCCAGGCCCAGAAACTCGCCGCGACGCACCGTCAGCGAAACATCACGTAGCGCCCAGGGGCTGTTTGGATCGCTGCCCCAAAGAGCCTGTTTGCCCGATGCGCCCACAGTGGTCGAGCGCTTGCGCCATCGGCGGCGCTCGCGGGCGCTCAGCGAGTAACTATGCGAGAGGTGCGAAATCTCGATGACGGGTTCCGACGCGACCATCCCGTCGGCTGCAGAGGATGCATGGTCAAGCACACGAGAATCGGATACGGAGGGCCGCCCAGCGACGTCCGCCCCGCTCCGCTCAGCATAAACCTGTGCAATCTCGGCGACCATATCCGCCTCACGCACCTGCGCGCAAACGGGTACGCCCTTCGCGCGGAGTGCCCTACCTAGACAGCACGACGCCGGCATATCCAGGTTGAGCTGGGCAAGTTCGTCCGCCCGCGTCAAGATTTCCTCGGGCGCACCGAGCATGGCAACGCGCCCCGCCCGAAACACCGCGACACGATCGGCCTCGGCGGCCTCTTCCATAACGTGCGTAATCATCACGATGGTCATGCCGCGATCGTGCAACGCGCGGCAAACCTTCATGAGGCCCTTGCGTCCACGCGGATCGAGCATCGAGGAAGCCTCGTCCAATATGAGCACGCGCGGTTCCATGGCGAGCACGCCGGCAAGCGCCACGCGCTGCTTTTGGCCGCCCGAAAGTGCATGGGTCTCGTGGCGCTCAAAGCCCACCAGGCCCACACCCTTCAGCGCCTCGCGCACGCGCTGCGCAATTTGCGCCGATGGCACGCCAAGGTTTTCGGGACCAAACGCAACGTCATCTTCGACAAGCGTTGCCACCAGCTGATCATCGGGATTCTGGAACACCATGCCCGCGGTCGAACGAATGTCGTAGACCAACTCGGGATCGGATGCATCCATGCCGTTGATACGCACCGCGCCTGCATCGGGCTGCAGCAGCGCATTCAGATGCTTGGCAAACGTCGACTTACCCGACCCATTGCCGCCGAGGATGCAGAGAAACTCGCCATCCTCGATGTTCAGATCGATACCGTCGAGCGCCGGCGTGACACCGTCATAGCTAAAGGAAACGCCTCGACAATCAATCATGCGCGGCCTTTGACCTGGTTCTTTTTAGGCGTGATGAGGTTGGAGACCGCCTTGTACACTGCAAGCGTGAGCACCGAGTTGAGCACGGTCTTGATAAGGTTGAACGGCAGCACGGCAGGAACCATGAGCGGAGCGATCGCATCGACCGAGCCATACCAGAACCATACGCCAATGGTAAGGTTTGCGGCCATAGACAGCGCCGTAGCGGCAATGACGCCGAACACCAGGCCAATCACAGCACCCTTATAGGTATGCATCTTCTGGTAGACGATAGCCGCGGGCAGAATGTAGCCCAGCGTGACAACCAGGTTCATAAGCGCACCGACCCAGTCACCCGTGGTGAGCGCGTGAATAACGATAGCCATAGCGGCAACAGCAGTACCGGTGCCGGGACCATACGCAAACCCGCACACCATCGCCGGCACCAGCGACGGGTCGTAGGTCAAAAACGGCGCCGAAGGAAGGATGGGCAGCTGCACGTACATAAACAGGGCGCCCAAGGCGCACATCAGCGCCATGGTAACGAGCTGTTTGGTGCTCCACCTATTCGTGTTCTCAAAATGGATATGCTGCGACTGTTCAGACATAAGATCACCTGCCTCTTTCATCCGGACTCTAACCGTTGGTACTGGGATCTCACCAGTTCAGCCGGCATGCGAACCAACGCACGCACGGGTCGCGGACTCATCGGCTCGGACGCAGGTACCTCGCCTGCGCCACGGCGCCCCTCTGGCACCGTCCGATTTACCGCCAGTGGGGGAATTTCACCCCGCCCTGAAACAGCAATTCCAAGTCTAGCACGGGCAGGCTTTCGCGCAAGTATGCCAAGGGTAATTTATGGTGGGGATCAGTTGCCGCAACAACCACGTTCCCCACCCATCCCACAGTAACGCGCCTTTCGCGCAAAGCGCGAAACAGCGTCCGGGATACGTATCCTCAACAACCACGTCCTTCTCCGCGAGCCGACTTCAAGGCCGTAAACGCAGGGGATCCGGGGGCGTGACGGGGCTTCTCTCCGGAACATTCCGCAGGACGCAAAGAGGCTCCGCAGCGCGAAGCGCGATGCGGAGCCTCTTTGCATGTCCGAGGACGTTCCGGAGAGAAGCCCCGTCACGCCCCCGGATCCCCGGTGGGAGTTCTAGACCTTGTCGGCCTTAGTACATACCGCCGCCCTGCTGACCAGCGGTAGCAGCAGCGATAGCATCCTCAAGCTGAGTGTTCTTGGGCACATCGGAAACCGTGGCCTCGGTGATAAGGATCAGGCTGGCGACAGAAGCAGCGTTCTGCAGGGTGACGCGGCTGACCTTGACGGGGTCGAGGACGCCCATCTCGATCATGTCGCCCCACTCGCCGCTGGCAGAGTTGAGGCCCTGGCCAGCGGGCAGCTCGGCGACCTTGTCGACCACGACAGCGCCCTCAAAGCCAGCGTTCTTGGCAATGGTTGCGACCGGAGCGGTCAGAGCCTTCTTGACGATGTCGACGCCGATCTTCTCCTCGGGGTCGTCGATCTCGACTGCATCGAGCGCAGGTACAGCGTCCATGAAGGCGACGCCGCCGCCAGCGACAATGCCCTCCTCGACAGCAGCGCGGGTTGCCTGCAGGGCGTCCTCGACGCGGTGCTTGATCTCCTTGAGCTCGGACTCGGTGGCAGCGCCGACCTTGATGACGGCAACGCCACCGGAGAGCTTGGCCAGGCGCTCCTGGAGCTTCTCGCGGTCGAAGTCAGAGGTGGTGTTCTCCATCTCGCCCTTGATCTGAGCAATACGGGCGTCGATGGCCTCCTTGGAGCCAGCGCCGCCGACGATGACGGTGTTGTCCTTGGAGATGGTGACGGACTTAGCGGTACCGAGCATATCGGCGGTGATGTCAGCGACCTTCACGCCCAGCTCGTCCAGAGCAGCCTGACCACCGGTGAGGACGGCGATGTCCTCGAGAATGCGCTTGCGGCGATCACCGTAGCCCGGAGCCTTGACGGCGCAGACGTTGAGGGCGCCGCGGATCTTGTTGAGGACGAGGGTGGGCAGAGCCTCGCCGTCGATGTCCTCAGCGATGATGAGCAGGCCACGGCCAGCGCGCTGAACAGCCTCGAGAACAGGCATGATATCCTGGACGCTGGAGATCTTCTGGTCGGTGATGAGGATGTACGGATCCTTCATCACGGCCTCCATGCGGTCGTTGTCCGTGACGAAGTAAGCGGAGACGTAGCCCTTATCGAACTGCATGCCCTCGACGGTGTCGATGGTGATGTCGAACGTCTGGGAATCCTCGACGGTGATGACGCCGTCCTTGCCCACGACTTCCATGGCCTCGGCGATCTTCTCGCCGACCTCGGGGTCACCGGCGGAGATGGTACCGACGGAAGCAATCTGCTCCTTGGTCTCGACCGGCTTGGCCTGCTTCTTCATCTCGGCGACGGCGGCGTTGACGGCCTTGTCGATGCCGCGACGGATGGCCAGCGGGTTGGCGCCAGCGGCGACGTTGCGAAGACCGTCGTTAACGATGGCCTGAGCGAGCAGGGTTGCGGTGGTGGTGCCGTCACCCACGGTGTCGTTGGTCTTGGTGGCGACCTCCTTCACCAGCTGGGCACCCATGTTCTCGATGTTGTCCTCGAGCTCGATCTCCTTGGCGACGGAAACACCGTCGTTGGTGATGGTCGGGGCACCGAACGTGCGCTGCAGGGCGACATAGCGACCCTTGGGGCCCATGGTGACGGTAACGGCATCGGCCAGAGTGTTGACGCCCTTGGCGAGCTTAGCGCGGGCATCGGTATTGAACGTAATGTTCTTTGCCATGGTAGGTAATCCTCCAAAAGAAATGTGACTCACGTCGCCGCTTCCGAGTCCTATGCGGCGACCGCGTTCAAAGACGAATCAGAGAGCCTGATGAGACTAGGCCTCGACGACGGCGTAAATGTCGTCGGCGCGCATCAGCAGATACTTCTCGCCGTCGACCTTGACCTCGTTGCCACCGAACTTGCCGTAGATGACAACGTCGCCTTCCTTGACGTCCATGGGGATGCGCTCACCCTTGTCGTTGACCTTGCCAGCGCCAACGGCAATGACGGTGCCGCGCTGCGGCTTCTCCTGAGCGTTGCTGGCGATATACAGACCAGAAGCGGTCTTCTGCTCGGCCTCGTCGGGCTTGACCAGAACACGATCTGCAAGCGGCTTCAAAGACGACATGCTTGTCTCCTCCTTTTTGGGCCGCGTGGTTATGCCACGCGAATTAACCCCATTTGTTTGCGTACGCGTTGAATGGTACCCACGAATGGCGGGTTATACAACACAGAGTCAAAAAATCTTATTTTTTGGCACTTAGATTTTCTGAATGCCGGGGGGATAACTTGTGCGCAGCTCCCGTGTGGCGCCGGAGGGGCGGGGCATAAGGTTTCCTGCTCGGGCAGTCCTGCTCGCACGAAGGCCACATTACGTGGCCTTCGGCTCGTGCGGAACTCGCGATAAACCTTATATCCCGCCCCTCCGGCGCCACACGGGAGCCAAGTTAACTAGTTCGGGCGCGGCATTCAGAAACGTCAGTGCAGCAAAATGGCGATGCGGATAGGAACATGGGCATGGCTTTCGCTGCACGCACGGGTCCCCTGGGGAGCACCGTGCATTTTTGGGAGTATTCAGCAGACCAGGATGGCTGCATACGCGCCAGACACATCTTATTGGTCCCAAGGACGCCTTCGACCGGCGATTTGGGTCGGCAGGCAGACCCCATCAGGGCATAAAGGCATGCCTCGTGCCTGCCCGGACGCCAAAATGACGTCAATCCCCATGACATTACCCGACCGCAACGGCGCCGGCAGAGCTCGCAGTGCTGAATACTCCGTTTTTTGCACGGCCCAGGCGGGGGTACATCAGGGCCAGAAAGAACATCCCAACCTTTTTATGCAATCTGTAATGGGAAGTATGCAAAACACCATGAGGCAGCATTGCAAATGTCCAATTTGAACGCGCGGGGCAGCAGCGCCTCCACCCCACGCACAAATCCGGCAGAGCAGGGACGCTCATAACGATTCCCCACCGATATGCAGACGTGGCTCGAGCGCCATCCCAAAATAAGTCGCCCGGGCCGCGTTTAACGACACGGCATGAGCATCAGCGCTCGTAGATGAGGTTACCGGCTAGGTAGGTGGCCTGAACCTTGGTGGCTTGCAGCTCTTGGGGGTCAACGGTGAGCGGGTTTTGGTCCAAGACCACCAGGTCAGCATACTTGCCGGGCTCCAAGCTGCCGAGGTTTTGCTCGTCGCCTGCTGCATAGGCGCTGCCCAAGGTGTAGTTGCGCAAAGCCGTTGCCGCGTCGATGCGCTCGCTCGGTAACCAGCCGCCCTCGGGCCAGTGGCTTTTGGGGTCCTGGCGTGTGATAGCCGTGTAGAGCACGTCCATGCTGGTAACGGGCGTGATGGGGCTGTCGGTACCGAAGGCTTGGCGAATGCCGCGCTGCTTATAGGTTGCGAACGGCCACATGATGCGGCTGCGCTCCAAGCCCAAATCGCGCTCCGGTCCACCCGGGTCGAGCGTAATGTGGCAGGGCTGGCTCGAGGCGACCACGTTGAGCTTGCGCAGGCGGTCGATGTCCTCGGGCAGGAGGTTCTCCAGGTGCTCGAGCGTGTTGTGGCCGTGCTGGGGCAGGCCGTACAGACCGGCGGCTTCCTCGAAGATATCCAGCGCGGCATGAATCGCACCGTCGCCGATAACGTGGATGCGCACGGCGCGGCCGCGCTCCGCAGCCGCCAGAACCAGCTTGCGCATGCGCTCGGCGGAAACCGTCAGACGGCCTTGGTCGCCCGGGAAGCGCGGATTGGTATAGGGCTCGGTGAGATATGCCGTATGTTCGCTCGACACGCCGTCAAAGAACTGCTTAAAGCCCGGCGCCGAAAGCAGTGCGTTGTTCGCGTAACGTGCCTGCAGCTCTTCTAGACGCGACTGGTCATCCAGCAGCGTGGGGAACAGATGGGCACGAATGCCCAGCTTGCCGGCTGTCTGCAGTTTGTCGTAGACGTCGTCGCGGATAAAATCGCAGCCCGGCATGGGCATGAGCGACATGTCGCAGATCGAGGTGATGCCCTGCTCGGCCATGCGCCTCATTTGATCGGCGTAAGCGCTTGCGATGCGATCTTCGCCCAGCCACTCAAGGCAGCGCGGCAACAGCTGCATGGCGGCCGCCTCGTGAGCAATGCCCGTGAGCTCACCGTTTGCGTCCTTGTCGTAGCTGCCGCCCGCTGGCGGCTCGCTATCGCGCGTGACGCCGAGCGCCTCGAGAGCGCGACTGTTGAGCCACAGCGTGTGGCCGTCGCCCGAGTACATAACGCAGGGACGATCGGGAAATACCGCATCGAGCGACGCCTTGGTAGGATGCTCGGGCGGGTCCCAACGGTAGTCGCGCCAGCCCTGCGTCACAACCCAAGCGTCGTCGGGCAGATCCTGGAAAAACTCGAGCACGTGCTGCACCAGCGCCACCTCGGACGTGCCCCCATCCATGAGCATATACGGCGAGGAACCGACCGAGGTATGAAAGAAGTGCAGATGAGCGTCATGGAAACCGGGGCAGACAAACTGCTCGCCGTAGTCGATAACCGGCGTGGCGGCAGGCGCGGCGGCGATCACGTCATCGGGCTTGCCGACTGCGACGATACGGTCGCCTGCGATGGCAATCGCCAGCTCACGGGCGGTATCGATGCCATCTTGCGAGGTAAAAACGTTCTTAGAGCGGATAATCCGATCGATATGTTGCATGGGCATCCCCATCTCTGGCAGGAAATTCAACACCCCCGAGTGTACTCCACCGCCACAGCTGCAAAACGTCAAGCGGTAAACGGCACCTTTCCCAACCCCAACGGCCCCGCCTGCCACTTGGGGACGGGGTAGAAATGGTAGATTTCAAGCTTGAAAGCCGCATCCAAGGCTGCGTGCACAAGCAATTTGGACCTGTCAAGGTTACGGAGGTATCCATTTCTACCATTTCTGCCCCGTCCCCAAGTGGTAGGTGGCATACTGGAAAGAGCCTGTACGATTTTGCGATAAACCAGCAAGGAGCAAATCGACCATGACGAAGACCAAGGCACAGCAGATTATGGCAGCGACCGAGGCCCGCGCGGCTGATGACGTCACCGCAGCCATCCAAGATATCGCCGCCGAGTTTGAGCCCTACATCATCAAGCAGCGCCGGCACTTCCATAAGCACCCGGAGCTGAGCCTCGCCGAAGAGCGCACGACTTCTGACATCGCCAACCAGCTCGACGCCATGAATATCCCCTACGAGCGCCCGCTTAAGACGGGCCTGGTGGCGACCCTTCGCGGCACCGCACCCGACGCCTACCGCGAGGACGGCACGCCGCGCCGCCGCATCCTGCTGCGCGCCGATATCGACGCCCTACCCGTCACCGAACAGACCGGCGAGGAGTTCGCCAGCGTCAACGAGGGCTGCATGCACGCCTGCGGCCACGACTGCCACATTGCCATGATGCTCGGCACGCTGCAGATCCTGCGCCATATGACCGACGACATCCACGGCGAGGTCCGCATCGTCTTCCAACCCAGTGAGGAAAACGGCCAAGGCGCCAAACTCATGATCGGCACGGGCGTGCTCGACGGCGTCGATGGCGCCTACGCCGCACACATCTGGAGTGAGGTCGACGCCGGCACCGTAAGCTGCGAGCCCGGTCCGCGCATGGCCAATACCGACTGGTTCCGCATTGATGTCCGCGGCACCTCGTGCCACGGCGCCATGCCCCAGCGCGGCCACGACGCCGTCATGGTGGCGGCCGAGATCGTCAACGCCCTGCAGACCATCGTTTCGCGCGAGATCAGCCCCTACGAGCCGGCCGTCATTACCGTCGGCGAGCTGCACGGCGGCACCGCGCGCAACGTTATCGCCGGTACCGCCTACCTCGCCGGCACGGTGCGCACCTATGGCGATTCGACGCACGAGGAAATGCCCGAGCTCATGCGCCGCATCGTAGAGCACACTGCGGCGGCCCTGGGCGCCGAGGCTGAACTTACCGACTACACCATCGCCAACTACAAGGTCGAAAACGACGTCGCCTCGAGCGAGCGTTGTCGTCAGGCCGTGGTCAAGTGTCTGGGTGCAGCCGGCGAAGGCCATTATCGCGGCACG
The DNA here is from genome assembly GCF_052118305.1 of Collinsella sp. LCP21S3_D3. NCBI lineage: Bacteria > Bacillati > Actinomycetota > Coriobacteriia > Coriobacteriales > Coriobacteriaceae > Collinsella > Collinsella sp. LCP21S3_D3. The sequence continues at coordinate 132,191 of NZ_JBQKHK010000004.1, read as the reverse complement.
CTTTCGGGCGAGGATTTTTCGGAGTACCTGCGCCGTGTACCGGGTGTGCTTGCCTTTGTGGGCACGCGCAACCCCAAGATTGGCGCCACGTACGCCCAGCACTCCTGCTTCTATAAGATCGACGAGAGCGTGCTCGCCAAGGGCTCCATGGTAGCCGCTCAGTATGCCATCGACTTTTTGGCCGAGCCCACGCAAGAGGAGCTCGACGGCCCCGCTATCGCCGCGGTTGCCGAGACCAATCCCGATCTGGCAGCCAAGCTACGCTCTGCCAAGGCAACGGCCGCCGAGGCCCGCGACGCCATGCACGACGCCCGCACCGCCCGCCATGCCGCCATCAAGGGCATCCACGAAGCTCGCACCGCCGCTCGTCACGAAGAGAAGCACAACGAGTAGTCGAATCGCGACCATCTCGCAGCCGTAGCCACATCGCGATGTCAAAGCGGGGGCGGACGTTTCGACACGTCCGCCCCCGCTCATTCGTCAAGCACTATTTCTACCATTTCCACCCCGTCCCCAAATGGCAGGTGACAGGGCTACTCGTCTTGCGGGTCCTCGTCGGAGCTTGGCGCGGGCTCCGTCGTGGGCTCGGACTCCGTCGTGGGCTCGGACTCCGGCGCAGATCCCGGGACAGACTCAGGCTCGGGCTCAGGCGCGACATCCGGAGCGCTGTAACCCGAAGGAGCGGACTTCTTCTCGAAGGGCAATACAAACGTCAGGACGTCGTCCTTATCCTCGTCGGCCCACTCGCTTGCATAACGTGCGACCCAATAGCCAACGGCACGGTGCTTGAGCATCTTGCCAAAGACCGTTAGAAATACGGTGACGAAAGCGATCAGCACCAGGAACAGTACGAGTGAGATGCCACCGCCGGTAACAATTGCCTCAATACCCGTAGGACGATAGTAGTAGCTATACATACCGACAGAGGCAATAGCGCCAAAGACCGCCGTCAAGATCCATGTGACAACGTTGGCGACCAGGCCCGTCAAAAACTCGGGAAGGAATGAAGCGCAGAACAGCTTGGTCTTATTGTTCTTAAAGGCCGCCCAGACCTTGTCGAGCGAAAACGCGCTCTCGACGCGACCGGTCACCGCAAAGTGCATCACGGCGATATCGGCGAACATCTTAAAGAAGACTCCCAGGACCGCCGTGGCAATCATAGCCAGGACAAGCAGGCCAAGCGAGCCAAACAGCGCAGTCTCGAGCGCAGAAGAGCCGTAATACGAATACGAGCCCGCCGCGCCAATTACCACGCTCTCCACCAGCGAAAGCACTACACCAATAACGGGAATGGCAGCGATAATCTCGAGCACGACCGAAATAACGCTCGAAAAGACCCCGAGGCCAAACGATGTGGAACGCATCAACGGACGATCCATGCCGTCATCGATCTTAAGCGACAGGTCGCGACCCCACTCGATGCCAAAGCCCGAACCGCACACACTCGCCACGCAGGCGGCCAAAAAGCCGATGGCAGCTGCAATACCGCCGATAACGGGAATGAACAGCACGAGCACCGACACGACACAGATAAGCGCCGGCAAAAAAGCAATCTGGCACACGCGCTGCAGCACGCCCGGAGTCTTGGTCATGTCTTGGAACGCCTGAGCCACACAGCCTTTTGGCGCATTCGCCACGGGCGGTTGCGGAACAAACTGCTGGGGCTGAGACTGTCCCTGGGGAGCGGGGCCGGCGGCCTTGACCTCGGTATTAGGGGCACCGCACACGCCGCAGAACTTGTCGTTATCGCCCATGGGGGCGCCACACTGCGAACAGAACATCGAAATCATCCCTTCGTATCTAGAGTGAATCACCTGGATCGCAAACGACGTCTTTGGCAACATTATCGCGCAATGTGGGGACAAATACCCCAAGATGACCGATTTGAAACATAGGCGGCTTTATTCAATGGTTCGAAGGGTATATCCGCGCTAGTTCGTGCCGCGGAAGCCCTTGCCCACGATCTCGGAGCTGTCAACGATCGTGATAAACGCATCTGGATCGATATCGCGGGTATAGCGGCGCAGTTGCACTGCTTCGCGACGGCTCAGCACGCTCATGATCACCGTCACGCAATTGCCCGAGAAGGCACCGTAGCCGCGGCTGATCGTTGCCGTGCGGTTGAGATGCTTGACGATAAACTCCTCGACTTTGCGTGGCTCGGCGCAAATAATCGTACAGACCTTGCGCAAGTGAATGCTCTCGATGGCCTTGTCGACCACAAGCGTCTTGGCAAACAGGCCGAGCACGCAGTACAGGCCAACGCGCGGACCGTACAAAAAGGCCGCGATGGTCACGATGCCGATATCGACCAGTAGCAAGGCGCGTCCGATCTCGAGCGTCGTGCGACGCTTGAGGATCATGGCAAGGATATCGGTGCCGCCCGTTGAGGCGCCAATGTCAAAGACAATGGCACTGCCCAGCGCCGGCAAAATCACGGCAAAACACAGATCGAGCCACATATCGCCCGTCATCGAAACATCCGTCGGAATGAAGAGCTCAAACAGCGAGACGTAGGCCGAAAGCGCAAACGAGGCAAAAACGCTCCAAAGGATTGCCTTGCGCTCCAAAAAGATAAAGCCCAAGACGACGAGAACCGCATTGATGATCCACATAAAGACGCCGACGGGCAGAGTCGGGAACAGCGTGGAAAGAATGACCGACACGCCCGAGGTTCCGCCGAAGGCAAAGTGATTGGGGGTTTTAAACGCAACGATGGCGAACGCCGTGAGGATCAGGCCCAGATTGAGCTCGGCGAAAAAGCGCGGGAAGCCCGGCTCCTGGCTGCGCTTGCGGCCGGCACGCTCGCCGCGCTCGATATCGGCGCGATCGACCACGCGCTCCATCGGCACCACGGGAGGACGATGCACCTCCTCGGCGGCACGCGATGCCGCCTCTGCCGCGGCGGCCTCAATCGCCCATGCCTTGCTTTCTGTTTCGTGCTCGTCGGCCATTACGGCAACCCCTCGTTAACAATTTGGAAACAATGCGCCCATTAGGGTAACGCGGAACGCGAAGATTGCAACCCTAAGTTAGACGAGTGGAATGACTACATCGAGGGCATATAGAAAACGGTCGACCGCACTTTTGCTTGCGCGGTCGACCGTTTAGCGTTTTCGCAGGTAAAACCTATCGAAACAAACCTGTCCCTATTTGGTAGGTTATTCGTGCTGGCTGGTGCGATGCTCGTACTCCTCGGGGGTGATGACATCCTCGATGCGCAGGTTGACGCCTGCCACCTCAAGGCCGGTCATCGCGGCCAGACGCTCGGTCACGCGCGCCTTAACGTCGTCGAAAATCGCGGGTGCGTAGGCGCCGTACTCGATAATGACGGAAATGTTGACGACCACGCGGTTGTCATCGGTGACCTCGACCGTCACGCCCTTGGTCAGGTTCTCGGCACCAAACTGCTCCTGCACAAAGTGCATAAGGTTGCCCTTCATGCCCAGGACGTGCGGCACCTCGCGGGTGGCCATGGCGACGATCTTCTCGATCACACCGTTGGAATAGGTCAGCGAATCCTCGGACTCGTCCGCTTCCTCATCATCCTCGTCCGCATCGTCGGCGGGCTCGGCCTCGACGAGCGCCCCGTCCTCGAGCGTTACGTCCTCAGCCTCGGCGGCGACGGTCTCGTCTGCCTCGAGCTCGGTATCGGCCACATCGACCTTCGTGTTAAAAGCCATGGTTCCTCCTTATGCCCACCGCACACGCGGCGGTCGAATACATACTAGCGGCCGCTAAACAGACGGCCGAAGAAGTTGACGATCCCGTTCTCGCCGTCACGGATCTGGCCAATCACGGCGCCGATCAGCACAAAGAATGCGATGACGAGTGTATCCCACAGGCCGATCGTGAGCACCAGCACGGCGAGCACAAAACCAGCGACGGCTCCGAGCGTGGTGTTGGGATGACGGACGGCATAGCTCCAGATGGCCGCCCCCGTACCCTTGATGAGACCCATGGCCTCGTCAAAGTCGCTGGCGGCGCTGTCGTGCTGCTCGCCGGCCTCGGGGGTGGTGTCGGCGGACTCGCCTGCCGGCGTAGCGTTCTGGTCGATCGTCAGGCGCGGGGTGCGGACGGTCTTGTCTTGATTGGTATCACTCACCGGAAACCTCCACGGTCTGGACGGTAGTCTTGGACGGCAAAAAACGGACGCGCGCGGTCGTGCCCGGCGTGCCGAGCATGGTGTCGCAGGCCTCCTCGATACGTTGCTGCATCGCGGTTGCAAGGGAGGCCACGTCCCGGTCATCGAGCGCGATGGCGTCGACCTTAAAACGGACGAGCGATTCGTCGGAACCCTGCACGCGCGCCTCGACATGCTCGACCATCACACGGTCGTCGCGCTCTGCCGCAGCGCGAGCGCACGAGGAAAGCGCTGCGAGGGTGACCTCGATGTTGCGCTCCCCCGCCGGATGTACGCAGGACGGCTCGCGACGCGCGAACATCAGGCGGAAAAACCCGATGAGCACGCCAAGTGCCACGATGGCGGCGCACACCGTAACGACGACGCGAGGCATGGTGTCACGCAACAGCAGCATAAAGCGATACGTATACGGTCCCCAGAACTGGCAGACAAGCGTGCCCAGCGCCACGATGGCGGCGGCAAGGTACACGATTGCTAGGGCTCGTTTGAGTACGCGCACGCGCGCTCCCTTCAGGTTTCGGTCCACAGAATGCAAAACGATTCGCATCATTATAAAAGAGCCGGGTCCGGTGCCATACGCACGCGGATCCGGCTCATCTATTCCACGAGGCTTGTATGCTCGCTTCATTATGCCCAGATATGCACGGCTTAACCCGTGCAGGCGCTACTCCTCCTCGAGGGCAGCGATGACCTCGTCGGTCATGTCCATGGTGCTGTAAACATCCTGAACGTCGTCGAGCTCCTCGAGACGGTCGATGAGGCGCTGGACCTTCTTGGCATCGGCGCCGGAGACCTCGGTCGGGGTGGTCGGAACCATGGTGGTCTCGGAGCCCTTGACCTGGATGCCCTGCTCCTCGAGCGCCTTGGAAACAGCCATGACGTCGTTGGCGGCGGTCCAAACGATCCACTCCTCGCCGGCGTCCTCGTAGTCGTCGCCACCGGCCTCGGCGATAGCCATCATGAACTCTTCCTCGTCACCGGCAGCACCGTTGGCGATCATGGTCTCCTTCTTGGCGTTCTCGTCCAGGATCTCCTTGGCGACGACGATCTGGCCCTTGCGCTCAAACTGGAAGGCGACGGAGCCGGAGGTGCCCAGGTTGCCGCCAGCGTGGGAGAAGGCGGAACGGACATCGGCGGCGGTACGGTTGCGGTTATCGGTCAGGCAGTCGACGTAGACGGCAACGCCGGCGGGACCATAGCCCTCGTACACGATGTTCTCGTAGACGGCGGCATCGGCACCCGAACCGAAGGCCTTGTCGATAGCGGACTTGATCTTGTCCTTGGGCATGGACTGAGCCTTGGCCTTAGCAACGGCAGCGGCGAGGCTGGCGTTGTTCTCGGGCAGCGGGTCGCCGCCGAGACGGGCAGCAACGGTGATGTTGCGGCTCAGCTTGGAGAAGAGGGCGGAACGCTTGGCGTCCTGCGCGCCCTTACGATGCTTGGTTGTGGCCCACTTAGAGTGTCCGGACATACGTGTCTCCTATCGGTTTCGACCTAAAGCCCAGCGCAGATGCTCGGGCAATATAAACAAACGTCGTTATGATATACCTACTGGCCTGCGAGATAAACCCCAAAATGAAGGCGTCGTGATGATGCAGCCCCTTGGTGCAAAGTAACCTGTCCCCTTTGCACCAAGTTAGAACCAGAGAAGGTCGCTGCGGGTGATGGTGGCGCCGATGGCGAAGGGCATGCAGGCGATGACTGGATACAGGTAGCGCATGTAGGTCGAGCCGTTGCAGGGACCGATCAGGCACACGGCGAGCACGCCCAGCAGCGGCACCCAAATGGCCAGCCCGCGCCACGAATGACGACGTAGCAGATAGACCACCACAGCGATCATGATCCACACATAGGTGGCCGAGCTCATGGTGAGCGAGATAAACGGGATGCGTTGTACTGCCACGCGATACAGGTTGATCAGGTGGTCGCACCAGCGCACAACCTTGCTATCGACCGGATGGAAGTCGAAGTACTTGAGGTTATCGGGCTTCGCCATGATCTCGGCACTGCGCGCCGTGCTGTAGACCCACGCATCGCGGGCACTCGGATAAAAGTAGCCGTAGTAGTTATTGATGAGCGCCGAGATATAGCACTCGGGATCCTTTTTGAACATCTGGGCCCACACCTCAAAATAGGCCTTGATGTCCTCCTGCGAGGCGTACTCGTTAAAACAGTTTTTTACGGCATCCGACTTGTCGGGGTTGTAGCGACGGCCCAGATTCTCGTACTTGAGCACACGGTCGATCGCAGCGCGTTCCTTATCGGTCACCAGACCGTCGCAGGGAGCTTCCTCAATCGTGCCGTCGTCTTTGACCTTGGGGTTAACGCCCGAATTAAGGCCGTCGTGCTTTTGGACGAAGCGCGCCGTCTGTTGAAACGGAATCGAGAGGATCTCGCGCTTGGAACCCGGCGTGATATCGTGCTCGGGCATAAAGACCTTGGTAAAGTACATGTTGGAGGCAAGGCAGAGCACGAGCACCGCGAGAACGCCGGCCCAGCGGAAGCGCGGCGTGGCGCATGAGGGTGCGACGCCAGACTGTTTGACCACGCGACGGGCCACATGCGCGTCCCAGGCGCAAAACGCCGCCGCAATCACGCAGGCCGCCAACGGAAAGACCAGGCCGCCATTGCGCAAAAACGTGGAACCCATGGCGCCCAGCACGAGCAACAGCCAGTCCTGGCGCGCAAAGAGCACAGGCGTGCGCTCGCCCGCGCGCTCGGCATTGACATCGCGACGGGGCAGGCCACATGCCACGAGCTTGACGGTCTGAACGAGCAGTACCAGAAACGCATCGGCAAACAGTACGTCTTTGGTCAGCAGCGCCGCGTAGTTGGAGAACATCGGCATAAACGCAAAGAACAGCAAGATGACGCCGCGGACCGGCAGGCTCACGCCCAGCTTGCGCAGCGACGATATGGAATAGGCCACGCAGGCGGCCGTGATGACAAATTGGGCGCAGGTGTAGATGGCAAGACCCGCATTGGCGCTATTGAATAGCGAAAGCCCCAGTTGCACACACGAGCCGATGATGGCCGTGTGCACCACCGGGTGATGGCCGTTGAGCAGCACGTTGGGGTTAAGCAGGCGCAGGTAGTCGCTCGTGCCGTTGGGGTAGTTGAACCATTGGCGGATCTGCGCGCCCGTATCTCCCATAAAGAGGCCGGGCAGCGAGGCGATAAGCGTGGGCGCCCAGACAATCATGAGTACAAGAAACGGCCCAACAAAAGGATGGACCGAGAGCACGGCGTGGGTAACACGCCACACGCGGCCAAAATGCGCCTCCGAAAACGGAATGCGGCGGGAACTCAACCAATCCAAAAACTCAAAAGCCAGATAGAAGGACACAATCGCCAGAAGCATCCAGCCCGCGCCGCCAATCCAGGCGCAGATAACGCGCGCCTTGTCGCCCAGCACAATCTCGGCCGAATCGGTGAGGTCGTAACTGCGGCCGAACACCATGCAGACGGCAAAGAACAGCGACGGCAGCACGACCGAGGGGCGCCAAGCGTCACCGCGGCCAAAGAACACATAGCGAAACGGCAGCGTGAGTAGGCAGGCCAGCGCGAGCAGCATCACAGCGTCGGTATGGCCGGCAAATGAGAGGAGTACCTCGTAGCACACGTAAAGCATGCCCGAGGCCTTTGGATCGATCGCCAGGACCGCGTTGCTCGACACCGGGGCGGGATCGATGGAAAACGCCGTGGTCGCCAGCAGGGCGAGCAAAAATGCGACGAGCGTCTGCTTGGCGGGATAGCGCTTAAACCAAACGATGCGGGCGGCGTCGCGCGCAGCCGTTGTGGAGAGATCGGAATCCTTCACAGTCCGAAAAGCCTTTCTAGAAACCTGCCAAAAAGGGACAGGTTTATTTTGGCAGGTTTTATCTGGGGAAACGTTACGGTTCTGTCATCGTTGCCTGGCAAAACCACCACAAAGGTGCCTGTCCCCTTTGTGGTGTATGTGGTGGTTAGGCGTCGAGATAGATGCGCTGGGGACGGTTGCGACGGAGGGCAAAAATGATGAGCGCCAGGCCCGCAATCACGAGTGGCAGACTCAGCAGCTGGCCCATGGTGATGACGCCGCCCAGCAGATAGCCCAGCTGGGCATCGGGCACGCGCACAAACTCAACGAAAAAGCGGACGATGCCGTACCCCATCACAAAAACACCCATAAACGTACCCTGGGGCAGCAGCGGTTTTTTGCGGCTGAGCACCTGCAGAATGCAGAAGAGCACAATGCCCTCAAGAAATGCCTCGTAGAGCTGGGATGGATGGCGCGGCATATCGCCCGCGGTGCCGCCAAAGATCACGCCCCAGGGCAAATCGGTTGGCTTGCCCCACAGCTCGCCGTTGACAAAGTTGGCGCAGCGCCCCAGGCACAGGGCCAGCGGAGCACCGATAACGGCAAGGTCGGCGATGGTCCAGGCGTCGAGCTTGTACATGCGGCACACGAGCACGCCGCCGATGATGCCGCCCACCAGGCCGCCATGGAAACTCATGCCGCCTTCGTTGGTGGCAAAGATCTCGAGCGGATGCGCCCAGTAGTAGCCGTCACCGTAAAAGATGACGTAGAACAGACGGGCGCCAATGATGAGGCCAAAGACCACACCAACCACGACACTCATCAGGTCGTCGACCGTAATGTCAAAACCCCAACGACGCTGCGTGCGGTACATGACGACCGCCGTGAGCAGAGCTCCGACCACATAGGCCAAGCCGTACCAGTAGATGGTGATGGGCCCCGCCGAAATGGCGACAGGATCAAGCATATGGTAGAGGTCGTTGAGCATATCGGTCCCCCTGCTCCCTACATACAAATGCGGCCGCGGGCCTTTCGCTCGCAGCCGCACATTTGGGCATGACGTCTATGCGGAGCACATCGCCCGCAGCTTTCGCTTCTCAGAACGGCGCATACTCGTCGTACAGATCCTCGACCTCGCCGGAGGCATTGACCTGCTCGACACGCGTAACGCCGGGCACGTGCTCCTTGAGGATACGCTCGACGCCCATGGAAAGCGTCAGAGCGCTCATGGGGCAACCGGCGCAGGCGCCCTGGAGCTCCAGCTTGACGACGCCCTCGTCATCAACGCCCATATACTCCATGTCGCCGCCGTCGGCCTGCAGGTTGGGGCGAATCTCTTCAAGAACCTTCTTAAGCAGCTCTTCGTTAACAGCCACAGGGGCTCCTTTCTCACAATAACGCGGGCGCGCCCGCGGACAGAGCTATGTTACTACAGCCATGTACCCGCTCGCGAGCCGTCCATGCGCGCGGACACGACTTTCACGAGCAGTTAATTTGACAGTCAATTTGGGACGGGGCTTAATGAGCCGCTTTTGCCAACGCCCGGCGCTCGTACACGCTGCCGCTACTGCTGCGTTTGTTCCCCGGTACCAATGTGGACATCGACGATAACCTGGCGGAAGCTAATGCCACAGGAGTCGAGAATGCGGCGACTGATGCGGCCGTCGTCGGTGTCGGCGTACTTATTGTCCAGATAGACAACCTCGCCCACACCTACCTGCGCCAGAATTTTGGCACAGTCGTGGCACGGGAACAGCGTGACGTAGACCGTGGAACCCTCAAGGTCCTTGAGCGAGCCGCGGTAGTTGAGCACGGCGTTGGCCTCGGCATGAACTACGTAGTTATGTTTGTCCTGCAGCGGGTCATCGCTCGTACCCCACGGGAAAAAGTCGTCGTTGAGCGCCGAGGGCGTACCGTTGTAGCCCACCGAAAGAATGCGGTGGTTGGTGCTGGCGATGCACGCGCCCACCTGCGTATTGGGATCCTTGCTGCGGCGCTGCGCGGCGATGGCCACGCTCATAAAGAACTCGTCCCAGCTAATAACGTCGCGGCGCTTGCCCGACGCGGTTTGATGAAGATCGTCCGACATGGCAGACACCTCCGAAATCGAAATAGTTTGGCCCATTGTAGCAGGTGAAAGGTGGGCCTGTTTCCTCCCGGCGCCGACGTCCTTGGCTTTATGCGCGGCGAGGCTTTTGGTTGATGCGGTACAGCTCGGCGAGACCCCGCAGCGTCAGCGCGTCGTCTACCGTCAGGCTGTGGCCGACCAACGCCGCGAGCGCCTCGGCATCGTCGCCGGTGATGACAATGGGCACGCTGCCCTCGCCTGCCGCCTTGGTCGAGCGCATCTCGGCAAGCACCATGTCGAGCATGCCGTCGATACGGGCAACCTCGCCCAAGACCACGCCCGAGCGCATGGCCTCGCGCGTGTTGCGACCGATCACATGCGTGGGTGCCGAGGGCTCGACTTGCGGCAGGCGCGCCGCAGCGGCCGAGAGCGAGCGAGCGCCGAGCGCCAGCCCCGGCGCGATAACACCGCCGACAAAGGTTCCGCGTGCATCGATGACCTCGATATTGGTCGTAGTGCCCAGGTCGATCACGATGCACGGAGAGCCGTAGACGGCACGGGCCGCCACGGCGTCGGCGATGCGATCGGGACCGATCTCGGCCGGGTCGTCGTAGTGCACGGGCATGCCGGTCTTAAGTCCCGGCCCCACGGAGAGCACGCGCCCCGTGCAGGTACGGGAAAGTGCCGTCTTCCACGGGCGCTCGAGCGCCGGCACCACGCAGCTCAGCACTGCTGCCGCGGGAACGAGCACACCAGGCATGCCCGCATCGGCTGCCAGTGCGCCCATGACCCGCGCGAGCCTCATGCGCGCCTCATCGGCCGTAATGCTCGGCGGCGTCGTGATCTCGCACGTCGCAAGCGGGCATTCCTGCGCCGCGGCCGAATCCTCGGCAAACAGACCAAAGCGAATGAACGTGTTGCCCACGTCGACCGTCAATATATATGCGCACCCATTAAGCATCGTCGGCGCTCCTTTCGTCTGCCCAGCAGTATATCCCCTACCCGAACCAGCCATCCCAGGTAGTCATTTTGGGACGGGGCTATTTTAGCTACCCCAATATGTCGGTTGATATTTGCCCCAATCCCAGATAATTCGTCGACTGTCAAAGGGTAGCTAAAATAGCCCCGTCCCAAAATGACTACCTTGCCGCTATACTGATGCGCGGTCGTGCGCGAGCTCACGCGGCGGCCCTTGGTAACCCGACTTCCCGCGCCGTATCCGTAGCGGCGCTTGCGGGGGAAGCGGATATACGCAAAGGAGTTCTATATGGGCAATCCCTCGAACCGCACTTCTATGCGCGGTCAACTCACGCTGCGCGGCGTCGTCATCGGCGTCCTTGGCTGCGTGATTATCACGGCAAGCTCGGCCTACACGGCCCTCAAGATGGGCGCCCTCCCCTGGCCGATCATTTTCGCTGCCGTCATCTCGCTGTTCTTCCTTAAGCTCATGGGCAATGCCAGCCTCAACGAGGCCAACGTTACCCACACCATCATGTCCGCGGGTGCCATGGTCGCCGGCGGCCTGGCGTTTACCATCCCGGGCGCCTGGATGCTGGGCTATGCCGACCAGATCAGCTGGCTCGACATGTTTATCGTGGCGCTCGCCGGCACCATCTTGGGCCTTCTAGCAACGGCGCTCATCCACCGTCACTTTATCGTGGACGCCGCGCTGGAGTTTCCCACCGGCAACGCCGCAGCCCAGACCCTGCGTGCTACCGAGGCCGGCGGCAAGACCGGCAAGCAGCTCTTTGGCTCCATGGCCATCGCAGGCATCTATAGCGTGCTGCGCGACGCCCTGGGCGTGGTGCCCAGCATGCTGTGCACGCTCAATATCCCCGGCGTGACCTTTGCCATCTACAACTCGCCCATGTTGCTGTCCATCGGCTTTTTGGTGGGCTTTGCCCCCGTCGCCTTCTGGTTTGCCGGCGCGCTGCTGGGCAACTTTGGCATTATCGTCGGCGGCACCGCTGCCGGCCTGTTCGATATTGTGACCGCGCAGAGTATCGTCAAGTCCTTAGGTATGGGCCTTATGATGGGCTTTGGCGTCGCCGTCGTCCTCAAAGACATCCTGCCGCAGGTCGCCGGTATCGTCCGCGGTCTTGCCGCCGACAGCTCCACCGACACCGACGAGCAGTCGCTCATCTCGGGCTCGCTTAAGCTCGACGCCGGCATCATCGGCCTGGGCACCGCCGCCATCGCCGTGATCATCGCCATCGCGCTCGACCTTGGCCCCGTCCCAGCCGTCATCGTCACGCTGTTCACCTTTGTCACCACCATCATGAGTGCGCAGAGCTGCGGCCAGACGGGTATCGACCCCATGGAGATCTTTGGCCTCATCGTCATGCTCATCGTAGCGGCCTTCGCGCAGCTTGCGCAGGTCAAGCTGTTCTTTATCGCCGGCATCGTGGCCGTGGCGTGCGGCCTTGCGGGCGACGTCATGAACGACTTTAAGGCCGGCGCCGTGCTGGGCACCAACCCGCGCGCACAGTGGATCGGCCAGGCCATCGGCGGCATCGTGGGCGCACTGGTCGCTGCCGCCGTCATGGTCGCGCTCGTCACCGCCTATGGTCCGGACGCCTTTGGTCCCGACAAGAGCTTTGTGGCCGCGCAGGCAAGCGTAGTCGCCACCATGGTCTCGGGCATCCCGAGCGTGCCGTGGTTTGCGGGAGGCTTTATCGCCGGCATCGTCATGTATTTGCTCGGCATTCCGGCCATGATGATCGGTCTGGGCGTGTACCTGCCGTTCTACATGTCGCTCACGGCCTTCTTGGGCTCCTGCGTCAAGCTCGCCTACGACAAGTGGGCCGCGCACCGCGACGCCGCCGGTCTTTCGGGCAAAGAGAAGGCTTCCAAGGATGCTGCCTTCCAGGAGCAGGGCCTGGTCGTCGCCAGCGGCCTGCTGGGAGGCGAGTCTGTCGTTGGCGTTATCCTGGCGTTTGTCTCCGTCGGCCTGAGTCTGCTGGGCTAAACCCAACAACAACGTACCCGTACAGAGCGCGGGGCCGGAGACCATCCGGCCCCGCGCTCTGTATCTGTCGAAACACTCGGCCGCAACCGCATTTGACGTCCCCCTTACCTGCTCGTCTAAGTTTCACGTCAAGATGACCGCCCCGCCCGCCACGGTGTAGAGTACATGCTGCGAGCGCACCCGCGTTCCTGCGGCAATACGAGGTGGACATGGAACTCGACAAACAACAGATCAAGCGACTACGCAAACGCCATCACCGGCGCCACGGCATTCGACCTGCCCATAGTGAGGCCCTGGAGAACACCGGCCGCTTCCTAAAGCGCGCATTCAACATTCGCGAGGGTCGCGCGCCCTATCACGTGATTCGCAAGCGCTTTGTAAACGGGGCGCGGCTGACCGGCTCGCACTTATGCATCCTCATCATCGCCATGCTCATCGCGAGCATCGGCCTCGATATCGACTCGGATATTGCCATCGTGGGCGCCATGCTCATCTGCCCACTCATGGGATCGGTCCTTGCCATGGCATATGGCATCGCCACGCTTGACCGCGAGATTGCCGTCGAGGCCGTCGCCGGCCTCGCGCTACAGATGGCCTTTTGTCTGATCACGTCCACGCTGTATTTTAAGCTCTCGCCCCTTGGCACCACCACGGCCGCCATCATCGACAACTCGACGCCCACTGTGTGGGACCTTGCCGTCGCGCTCGCGGGCGGCTTTGCGGGCGGGCTGGGCAACTCGCGTGACCAGGAACCTGCCACGCTTATCGCCGGCGTGGCCGTGGCGACCGCGCTCATGCCGCCCCTGTGCGCAGCGGGCTATGGCATCGCCATTGCAAGCGGGTCACTTTTTCTCTCGGCGCTTTATGAGTTTGGCATCAACGTGGTCTTTATCGCACTGGCCGCCGAAGCCGTGCTGCTTCTTTTGCGCGTGCCGCTCAAGCGCGACCTGAACGGCGACGGTATTGTGACTGCTGAAGAAAACGCCGAGGTCAACGAGCTATCGCGCAAGGTGCGCCGCCGCATCATCGTGGGCACGGTGATCTTTGCCATCCCCTGCATTATTATGACGGCGGGGTCTATTGGCTCGGCGCAGGCCGGCGTGCAAGACGGCTACGGCGTCACTGAAACCACGCGCGAACTTGCGGCGGTGCTGCCGGGCTTTAAGGATTACACCGTCGCCGTCGAGACCTCGGCCGCCGAAGGCGACAAGGAGGGCGTTGTCGAGCGCCAGACTGTCGCTCGCGTAACGACAAGCGAGACGCTCGGGGCGCACGACCGTCGTGTTGCCCGCAAGCTCATCGACCTCAACGTACCCGAACTCGATCGCGTGGAGTTTGACGTGAAGTGATGCGGAACGTGAGGTAGGCCCGGTACGAGCGCGCGCAGCCGCGGGGCACAGGCACAGCCAAGCGCAGCGCTACAGCTCGTACTTGTACACGCGGTAGATGTACTTCTCGGCTTCCATCTCGTACGTGGCAATGGGCAGTCCATAGCGATCGTACTCGGCAAAGGTCTTGGCTATGCCCGATGCCAAGAGCATGCTATTCGAATCGCCGACGCGCTGCGCACTACTTACGTAACCTGAGAACGGCACTGCGATCTGGTCCACAAGCTCGTAGGTGCGCGCGGTCTCGTCCACCGTAAAAATGCGCCCAAACGAATGCGTTCCCTTGCTGTAGTCGGTCACGACCGCAGCGCCCAGCTGGCCCCAGTCGAACTTGGGATAGCTCTCGGCAGCACCAAAGTTGTTGTCGTATAGCAGCACCTGGTAGCGACCAGTCGCGGTCGTCTCGTCGTTTGGCAGATAGGTCACACTATGCTGGCCTGCGTTGAGCGAAAAATCGCCTTGAGCCTGCAGCAACTTGTCCTCAAAGCCCGAGCCGGCCCAAAACTCTGGCGAGCCCATAAGCCAATCGACCGTAGGCGTACCGTAGATATCCGTGAGCTTGATGACCGTTGAGGTCTCGCGCGAGCTGAGCAAAACGGTGCCGCCGCCGAGCCACTGGATCGTGTTGATGTGAATCCAATCCAGGTCGCCGTCCGAGGCAACCTTGGCGCTTGCCTTGAGGTCGGGGAACATATCGCCCAGGTCCACGACGAGAGAGATGTCACCTGTTGTTATGTCGACCTTAATGATGAGGTCCTCTACATTAACGCGATCGTCCTTATCTTTTTTGGCAGCCGCGCGATCGACGTCCAAATCGGCTTCGGAGCCGGCGTGACTCGCCAGCACCAACAGGTTGCCATCGTCATCGAAAGCATAGTCGTGGTGTAGCTCGTAGTCGCCCGTGCTCCAGACGTTTACCACCTGGCCGATGGCGTTGATCTGGACCATCTTGGTAGTCGAGACGCTCATGATCATGCTGCCATCGCCCGGGAACAGCAGGCGGTGGCTGCGGTAGCCGACAATCGGCACCTCGCCGCGAATCTGGCCGTCGTTGTCGTAGAGGTACATAAAGTCGAGCTTGGACGAGTCGTTGCCCAAGATGGTAAAGAGACCATCGGCAAGCGGCGTATTGGACTCCCCCGACGTGACGGCGAGCTGCTCTTCTTCCTCGCCTTTGAGAGCCGGCGTCTTGACCGTGAACGTCGAGGTGCGGCTGATACCGTCTTGTGCCGTGCAAGTGATGGTTACCGTGTTTTTGTGGTTGGGAATGAGGCCGATGACCTTGAACTCGTGTTCCGTGGCCGGCGCGTCGCCGCCGTGGGGCGTATGGGAAAACGCGGCGACCTTGGGCGCGTCACCAGTCTTTTTGCGACCGGCGACCTTGTAGGAGACGGTTACGGAATCCGTTGTCGCAAAGCGAACGTAGCAGCTCAGGGTATCGGTGCCAAAGGGATCCTGCGCGATAAACGGAGTGGTCTCGTTGTAGCCGCCGTCAGCGTACTCGGCATCGAGCCGCTCCTTGATGG
The DNA here is from genome assembly GCF_052118305.1 of Collinsella sp. LCP21S3_D3. Classification (NCBI taxonomy): domain Bacteria; kingdom Bacillati; phylum Actinomycetota; class Coriobacteriia; order Coriobacteriales; family Coriobacteriaceae; genus Collinsella; species Collinsella sp. LCP21S3_D3. The sequence continues at coordinate 116,298 of NZ_JBQKHK010000004.1, read as the reverse complement.
CCGCCTGCTTCTCGACGTCGTAGGTCGCGACAATCTGCTTGTGGAGTTTCTTTTGCTCGTCAGTGAGCTCGTTGCTCGCAGTAGATGCGGCGCCCGTGCCGGCCCCGCCGACCGAGCAGCCCATGAGCCCTGTCCCGGCAAGCGCCAGCGCGCCCGCCGCACCCGCAAGAGCCGCTCGACGCGAAAACAGTCTGCTGTCCTTGTCACTCAATTCCATATCGTTACCGTCTTTGAATACCATTGTTGTTCCCTCATATACCACGGCGTTTTCCCAGCCCTGTCTAATTATGACTCGCAGTTTAACAAACGCCCCTTAATGCAAGTTAAAGCTTGTAGCGATACGGAAACGCGGGGCGCGAAGGGAATCCGCAACCCTTCCGCTCCCAAGTGATCAATCGGAGCGGCCGCGATGGTGCTCGATCCAGTCCACGGCAAAGTCGACAAGTTCGCGTTGGCGCATAAAGCGGATTGTCCCGTTGCCGAGCGGCGCTGCGGCGCACTGACACTGCAAATGACACGTTTCTCAATGTTGCCGAGGAATCTTTTTAGTACTTGAAGAAGCCCTCGCCCGAGCTTTCGCCCAGCTTGCCTTCGTCGAGCATCTGCTTGAGGACGGATGCCATGGCCTTAAAGTTGTAGGGCATCATCATCTTTTTGAGCAGCGGGCTCACCAAGCCCGGCACCTTCTGATACTGCATGACGATGTTGTAGGCCGTCTGGATGCCCACGGTGTCGAACACGCGGAACGGGCCCTTGGGCGCGCCAGTGCCGCGCGTCCATGCGAGGTCGATGCTCTTGGGGTCGCTGACGCCCGAGACGTACAGATCAAGGCCCGAAAGCAGCCACGGCACCAGCATGGAATTGAGCAGATAGCCGTTCTTTTCCTTGTTGACGGGCAGGGCAAGCATACGGATGTCGCTAGCAAAGTCGACGAGCTCATCGAAATAGCGTTTGTCGGTCTGGTCCTGAGCCATGACCTCGGTCATGTTGTTCTTCCAGATGGAGTTGGCAAAGTGCAGCGACAGGTACTTCTCGGGGCGGCCGGTGTACTTGGCAAAGGTGCTCGGCAGCAGCGTGGAGGAGTTCGTCACGACAACGGTTTTTTGCGGGAGAACCGGGGCGAGCTTCTTGTAGAAGTCGATCTTTGCCTGGGTGTCCTCGGCCATCGACTCGATAACCAGATCGGCGTCGGCCACTGCCTTGGCAAGATCGAGCTCTAGCTTGAGTGTGGAGTAGGCACGCTCGACGGCGGCGAGCGCCGCCTCCTTGTCGAAGGGCTGGTCGCTATCGGCGATACCGGCACACCACTCGCCCGTGCCGTCCGCCATGCCCTCGATAGCCGCGATGTACTCCTCGCGCACATGATCGATCTTGGGCTGAGTGCGGCCGATGCTGCCCTCGCTGCGCAGCCAGATCGTCACATCGAAGCCGCAGTAGGCAGCCTGAAAGGCAATCTGGCTTCCCAACACGCCGCCACCGGCAACGCAAACGGTCTTGTAGCTCATAGGAACAGTCCTCTCTTACGTAATTCCATGGATGTGTATTTATTCAACCGTAAGGATGACGCGCGCTGGGGGTGGGTTCCATAAACGGACGGTAATTTGCGGCGAACGGCTACATATGTTCATTATCTTAGGGTTCCAAGAGCGATTTTTGGTGCCACTGAGACGTCGCATTCGGAAGAGGTGATAGTTGGGGCGTTTACGCAGCATATGTCCAGCAAAACGGGTGGTAGCCGATACGGCTACCACCCGTTTGTCTCATATCTAGCACATAGCAGGCCAACTACCTCTTAATGCCGCGTCCCAGACGCTTGGCGACCGATGCAACGGCCTCCTCGCTGGCCGAGCCACAGCTCACGCAGCCATCATGGTCACGCATCTGGCCAGTGACCTCGTCCATCGCGAGCGGCGCCACCTTCTCGAGCTTAAAGCCCTTACCGGCGCGCATGTTTTCCTTGGCCACGCTGATCATGAGCTTAATGCGGTTGAGCTGGTTGACCTCGGACGCGCCGGGGTCGTAGTCCACCGCGACAATGTTGCTCTCGGGGTGCCGACGGCGCAGCTCCTTGATCACGGCCTTGCCCACCACGTGGTTAGGCAGGCACGCAAAGGGCTGCGTGCAGATGATGTTGGGCGCGCCATGGTCAATCAGGTCGAGCATCTCGGCCGTGAGCAGCCAGCCTTCGCCCATGTTGTTGCAAACCGAAAGCACCGTACGGGCCTTGTCCGCCATGGTGCCGATGCGCTCGGGCGCCTCAAAGCGGCGGGACTTTTGGAGCAGCTCTTCCACCGGCGTACGCATCCAGTCCACGAGCTTGATGAGCGCCTGCATACCAGCGCGCGTGGTTGCAGAGCTTCCGAGCTCATCCTTCTGCAGCTCGGCGTTGCTCATGGAGTACAGGAAGAAGTCCAGCAGGCCCGGCACCACGGCCTCGCAGCCCTCGCGCTCGATAACGTCGACCACGTGGTTGTTGGCTGTGGGGTGGAACTTGACCAAGATCTCGCCGACCACGCCCACGCGCGGCTTGGTGCCCTCACCCACGAGCGGCATGGTGTCGAACGCGCAGATGGCCTCGCGGCACAGCTTGGTGTAGTTGTGGCGGTTAAACTTGGGCGCCAGCTTGCGGGCGCGCGCCATGTACTCCTCGTAGAGTGCGTTGGCGGCACCGGGCGTAGCCTCGTATGGACGACAGCGATAAAGCATCTGCATCATCACGTCGCCAAAGAGCACCGCGTAGACTGCCTGCTTAAGCAGCGCCGGTGTAATCTTAAAGCCGGGGTTGTCCTCACCGAGCGCCACCGCCGAAAGCGAGATCACCGGAATCTCGGGGTGGCCGCTCTCGCGCAGGGCCTTGCGGATGAGTGCGATGTAGTTGGTGGCACGGCAGCCGCCGCCGGTCTGGCTGATAACCACGGCCGTCTTGGACAGGTCGTACCGGCCGCTCTCGATGGCCTCCATAATCTGGCCGGTCACCAAAATGGACGGATAGCAAATGTCATTGTTCACATAGCGCAGGCCGGCCTCGACGGCGTCGTGATCGGTCGAGGGCAGCAGCTCCAAGTTGTAGCCGGCACCGCGGAACACCTCTTTGACCAGGTCAAAGTGGATCGGTGACATCTGCGGGCACAGGATGGTGTAGCCCTCCTCGCGCATCTGCTCGGTAAAGGGCACCTTGGGCCACGCGGTCGATGCGCTCTCGCGCTGAGCCTCGAACGTGTACTTGCGGCTCGCGAATGCGGGAGCATCCGTGGAGGGAGCCACCGGCGCGGCATCGCCCTGCTCGTAGGTCTCGCCCGCGGCCGCGGCCTCGGCCAAGCGCTCAGCCTCCTGGTCCTTAAGCGCGGCCATGAGCGAGCGGATGCGGATGCGCGCGGCGCCCAGGTTGGACACCTCGTCGATCTTGAGCACGGTGTAGATCTTGCCGCTGGCCTCCAGAATCTCCTGCACCTGATCGGTAGTCAGAGCGTCCAGGCCGCAGCCGAAAGAGTTGAGCTGGATCAGGTCCAGGTCGTTGCGCATCGTAACAAAACGGGCGACAGCGTACAGGCGGCTGTGGTACATCCACTGGTCGACGACGCGGATGGGGCGCTCGGGCTTCACCAGGTGCGCAAGCGAATCCTCGGTAAAGACCGCAAAGCCAAAGCTCGAGATAAGCTCGGGCAGGGCGTGGTTGATCTCGGGGTCGTTGTGGTAGGGGCGGCCGGCGAGCACGATGCCGTGACCGCCGTGGTCCTCGACCCACTTAAGGGTCTCCTCGCCCATGGTCTGGATGTCCTCGTGGAAACGCGCATCGGCCTCAAAGGCAGCGTTGACGGCGGCATCGACCTCGGAGCGCGTGATCTTGGGACCGCGCACGCGACCGCGACCGGCCTCAGCATCGGCCACGCGGTCGACGGCAAGCACCTGGTACAAGCGGCGCTTGAGCTCGGTCTTGTCGTGATAGGGCACAAACGGGTACAGGAACTCGATATTCTGCTCACGAATCTCGTCGATATTGAGTGCCAGCGCCGTGGGGTAGCTCATGACGATGGGGCAGTTATAGCAATTGCCAGCCGTCGGATCCTCCTTGCGCTCCCAGCGCACGCACGGCATCCAGATAAAGTCGACATCGCGGTCGATAAGGTTCATCACGTGGCCGTGGCTCATCTTGGCCGGATAGCACACGCTCTCGGACGGCATGGACTCGATGCCTGCCTGGTAGGTCTTCTTGCTCGACTGGTCGGACAGCTGCACGCTAAAGCCCAAGCGCGTAAAGAACGCGTGCCAGAAGGGGTAGTTCTCGTACATGTTGAGTGCGCGCGGGATACCCACGGTGCCGCGCGGGGCCTCGTCGGGGCTCAGCACCTCGCGATTAAAGAGCAACTCGTTTTTCTTTTTGAAGAGGTTAGGGGCCTCGGTTTTTTGCTTTTTGTGGCCGGCGCCCTTCTCGCAGCGGTTGCCGGTAATGAAGCGCCTGCCGCCGCCAAAGTCGTTGACGGTGAGCTGGCAGTTGTTGGAGCAACGGCCGCAGCGGACGTGCTTTTGCGTCACAGTGAGGTGCGCGATGTCCTCGGCCGAAAGGATGGTCGAGGTGCCGTCGGCGCCAGCGCGATCACGGGCGAGCAAGGCCGCACCATAGGCGCCCATGCAGCCGGCGATGTCGGGACGCACGGCGTGAACGCCGGTGAGCTGCTCAAACGCGCGCAGCGTGGCATCGGACATAAAGGTGCCGCCCTGGACGATCACCTGGCTTCCGATCTCCTTGGGATCGCGCAGCTTAATGACCTTGAACAGGGCATTCTTAATGACGGAATAGGACAGACCGGCCGCGATGTCGCCCACCGTGGCACCTTCCTTTTGCGCCTGCTTAACACGCGAATTCATAAAGACCGTGCAGCGACTGCCCAGGTCCACCGGAGCCTTGGTATGGATGGCTGCGTCGGCGAACGCGCGCACGTCCATGTTCATAGAGACGGCGAAGCTCTCGATAAAGCTACCGCAGCCCGACGAGCAGGCCTCGTTGAGCATGATGTGCTCGATAACGCCGTCCTTGACGCGCAGGCACTTCATGTCCTGGCCGCCAATGTCCAGGATAAACTCGACGCCGGGCAGGAACGCCTTGGCGCCGCGCAGGTGCGCGACGGTCTCGATCTCGCCGGAGTCGGCCTTGAGGGCCTCGATGAGCAGCGCCTCGCCGTAACCCGTGGTGGTCACGTGGCCGATGGTGCAGCCGGCGGGGATATGGTTGTAGAAATCGGCCATGATGACCTTGGCCGTACCCAGGATGTCACCGTTGTTGTTGCCGTACCAGGTATGCAGCAACTGGCCGTCCTCGCCCACAAGCGCGGCCTTCATGGTGGTGGAACCGGCGTCGATACCGATGAACACGCGACCGGTGTAGCCTTCGAGCTTGCCCTTGGGGACGACCTCGGTGTCGTGGCGGGTCTTAAACTCGGCAAAGTCCTCGTCGGTGGCAAAGAGCGGATCCAGACGCTCGACCTCGGCGCCCTGCGTGTCACCCAGGGCGTCGATAGCCTCGATGAGCTGCGGGAACGTGCTGAGCTTATTGGACTCGTGCGCCATGGCGGCACCGCTCGCCACAAACAGGTGAGCATTTTGGGGCACGATGCGGTGCTCCTCGTCCAGGTTGAGCGTGAGGTAGAAGCGATGGCGCAGCTCGGAGAGATACTGCAGCGGGCCGCCCAGGAAGGCGACGTTACCGCGGATGGGACGGCCGCACGCCAGGCCCGAGATGGTCTGGGTCACGACGGCTTGGAAGATGGAGGCGGCCACGTCCTCGGGGCGGGCGCCCTCGTTGAGCAGCGGCTGGACGTCGGTCTTGGCAAAAACGCCGCAGCGGCTGGCGATGGGATAGATGGTGGTGGCGTTGGCCGCGAGCTCGTTGAGGCCGCTGGCGTCGGTGTGCAGCAGGGTTGCCATCTGGTCGATGAACGCACCCGTACCGCCGGCACAGGTGCCGTTCATGCGCTGCTCGATGCCGTTATCGAAGTAGATGATCTTGGCGTCCTCGCCGCCCAGCTCGATGGCGACATCGGTGGCAGGTATGAGGGTCTCGACGGCGCGCTTGCTGGCGATGACCTCTTGGACAAACTCCAGGTCGAGCCACTGGGACAGCAGCAGGCCGCCCGAGCCGGTAATGGCGCAGGTCATCTGGGCCGTCGGCAGCACAGTCGCGGCGCCCTCGAACAAGTCGCGGGCGCAAGCGCGGACGTCGGTGTGGTGGCGCTGGTACTTGGCGTAGACGATCTGGTTGTCATCGTTGAGCACGGCGAGCTTGACGGTGGTGGAGCCAACGTCGATGCCCAGGTGCAGGTTGCCGTGGGCGGCCTCGGGGTTGAAGATCGCGCCTTCGGGGGCGTGGGCAGCGGCTGCGGGCTCGGCGGCGGCTGCGGGCTCGCTAGCGACGGACGTCTCCCCTGCCGCATTCTTGGCATCGGCAACTGCCTCGGCAACTTTCTCGGCAGCCGCGGTCGCGGCCTTCTGCGCGGCGTCCACCACGGTGGGCGCAGCCTCGCGTGCGGCGGCGACCATACGGTCCTTGATGCCCTCGACGAGTTTGCTCATTGTCTCTCCTCTTAGTTGTTGGACTCGACGGTTACGGCGGTGTCGGCCGCGTCCTCGAGCTGCAAGTTCAATAGCTTCATGCCGTACTCCGGCACGTTGATATCGATGGGTTGGCCATACAGGTCACCAGGACGCACAAAAGCGAGCACCGTCATCATGCGCGCCATGGCCTCGGGCGATTCGGTGAGCCCACGCTCAAACCAGCGCTGAATCATGCCGACCTCGGCACTCACGACGTAGGTGACGTAGTAGTCAAAGAACGTGCCCAGCGCCAGGCCCAAAATGCCCGTCTGTGCACGCGGCACCACAGCCTCACGCGCGGTGTCGATAATCCTTTTAATGAAGGCCTGGTCGCCGCCCGGACCCAGCAGCGCACCGATCAAGTCGCGGTTGGCCGCAAGATAACGCAGTAGCTCAACCGAACCGGGCGCCGGCTCGAGCTCATCGATGTTGTGATAAAGATCGGGCAGCCGAGCTGCGGTGATGAGCTCAATACGCTCACGGATCTCGGCCAGCAAGCCGTCCTCGATTTGATTGATAAAGTCGGGGATATCGCGGTAGTGCGAATAGAACGTACGGCGCGTAAGGCCGGCGCGCTCGGTGAGCGACGCGACGTTAATGCGCGAAAGGTCGCCGCTTTCGGCAAGCTCGCTGGCAAGTGCCTGGCGAAGGGCACGCTGCGAGCGAAGGGACCGGCGATCGCATTTCTCGAGCTGGGACAAGCGTCCTCCTTGTTACTCTGCCTGTGCGCTATTGCACAGTGCGAGTATTATTGCACGCCGTGTGCATCAACACGTAAAGGCAATATTTGGATGCGACGAAGGGGCAGTCCCTTTGCCACATCGAGCCGCTGCTTGGTCCCGTTAATGGGACCAACAATCGCCACGCCCGTTTCATCATGCCGGTAATGATCGATAAGGAGGCCGACATGAACAATCAGGCATGCGATGGCATCACCGATGCCGGCAAGGACCTCGTCCTCAGCTGCATCAAGAGCCAAGAGCTGCGGGACCACATGCGTAAATACCTATACTGGCCAGCGCCAATCATCGCCGGCTCTCTTAAGACGCTTGATGAAAAACGCACCATGCTCGAGCAACTCCGCAAGGAGGTTTCGCCGGAACTGGTCGAAGATATCGATTCGCATCTCGCCCAGCTCAACAGCGCACTCGATATGCTCCACAACATCGAGCGCGACCGCGGAATCCTCCTGTTGCACGTCATGGTCTACAACGAGGAGGAGCGCGACGCCGACGCCCTCGACGGTCCCTTCCCCACCGCATCGTGGGAGGCCGCGCAGGCACTCATGAAGCGCTACATCGAAGAGTATCCTGAAGACGACTGGTCCGAATCGTACTGGAAGATCGACCTATACACCCCAGAAGACCTTCACGAACATCAAACGGCGCAGTCCTCCCTGGCGTTTGCGGCAACCAAGGATGGCGAGCTTATATTTCTCCGCGATCAGCGCAATAACCGCACTCGCAAATCGTATGTCGAAAGCGCCTGGCGAAACGATAGCAGACGGTTCTGCAACAGCAACGAACCCATCTATACGCCGTGGGTCCCAGGCGACATCCTCAAAATCGACGGTCGCCCCTTTGATCACGGGCCTCGCTTTGCCATTGTGCTCGAAAACGACTACGAGCACACGCTCCGGGGACAGATCTGGTGCGCAGGGCCTAGTAAAGATCACGGCGTTAAGGAGGGTTCACTTTCATCCGGCACCTACAGCGACAGTCTCCTGGACCCCTTCATCCCCTCCGCCCTCTACACCGCCGAGTGCTACACCGGTGAGCTGCCGGACGACTGCGCTTTTATGCTCGAGCTTTCGCAGATGCTGCACGACAACCCCGACTACGGCAAGCAATGGTCCGAAGGCTCGGTCGGACATGACTGCCTTCAGCCGTATCGCAAGCCCGCCAACCAAAGCGAGCTGGATATTCGTCCGGACATCTTCGAGTTTTTAGACTCACAAAGTATTAAGGAGCATCTTCAACGAATCAACTACGAGCTCACCACGCCCGTAGCGGCTTTCATTGTCAATTGCTCGCATAAAGCAACGCTGCAGCAAAAGCTCGAAGGCTGGCAAAAGATCATCGACAATATGCCCAATTGCACTATGAGCCGCAGAAATGACACGGTCAACGTCCCGGACTTCCATGCCTTTCTGCGCAATGTCATCAAGCAGGAGAAACGAAAACTCGCGCACCTTAAAAGGACGGACGGTCAAAGCCTGTACTTCTTTGAGGACTACTCGTGGGACTGGCGCGGGCAGGGCGGCTGTCTTTACGGCCCGTACAGCAGTTATCAAAAGTGCTTCGATGCCATCTGGAAAGAGCTCGACGGTGACGATCCCAAAGCCATCAGGATCACTCGTCGTCCCATCGACCCAGAAGAAGACCACTATGCCGACGACATGGTCTTACTCAATGCGAACGGCGAAGTAATGTCTTGCGATTACCGCAACAAAAGCGAGTGGGACGAGGCGGGCACCGCCAGCGATTTCGAGGACATGTGGTTTGATATCCCGACGCCTTTCCATGCCGGAGACATCGTCTGCAACCTCCAACGCCCCGACAAGCCGATGGTGCTGTTTGACCTGCAAACTTGGGGATCCGAACGAGTCGACAAAGAGCTGGCCTCCTCCGTCTACAAAGAGCGCCTCGTTCAAAAGGCCGACAAGCTATTGCGCTGGCACCGATATGACGGCGACACCAGCGACATGTACGCCTACGGCTGCCAAGTCTCATCCGCCTTGCATTTCCCCTTCTACATTGGGGAGCCTGAGGGCTTTCTTTTGGACATCGACTATTACCGCAAGCCGCTCAAGTCAGAGGAGCGAATCCTTTACGGCGTCAGGGCATATGTCAAAGGCGACCTGGCGGTTGATTCGCTCGCCGCAATGGCCAGCGCATGCGAGCTACAGGCGCTGGCGGAGAAAAAGGCGCGTGGCTTCGAGGATGCAGACGGTTGGCTCAAGGACCGCTACCCAGAACTGTTCGATGCGACGGCCGATCCCTTCTTAGAGGGAGGTTGCACCAGTTACGCTTAGTTTTTGAAACGCCACTACCGATTGTCCTTTCAGTACGCGCACACTCATGTACCAGTGCGTTTCCAAAAGTATGTTTGACGCGAGATTCATATCAGACCCGTTAATGGGACCACAAAGCACAACCTCTGATGGATGCTAACGGCAACGACCGAATTGGAGGTTGCTATGGACAGCCAAGCAGATACCGTGATCACCGATGCCGGCAGGGAGCTCGTTTGCAGTTGCATCAAGGACGATGAGCTGCGTGCTCATATGTTCAAACACATGGGAATGGCAGATGGCTCCCTCTGTAAAACCATCGGCGGCTCCCTCAAGACGCTCGACGAAAAACGGACCATGCTCGAGCAGCTTCGCAAAGAGGTCCCATCGGATTACGCCGAGGCGATCGATTCCGGCCTCGAACAACTCGACACTGCACTCGATATGCTTTACAACGTTGACCGCGACCACGGCATCTTGCTGGTCTCCGGCATGTTTTACAGTGAAGAGGAGCGCGGGCACGACACCTTTGACGGCCCCTTCCCCGTTGCCTCATGGGATGCCGCTCAAACCCTCATGAAGCAATACGTCGATGATGACCCCGATGAAGATTGGTCCGAATCATTCTGGCAGATTAAGCTCTATACCGCCGAAGACTTACACGACCGCCCGTGCGCTCAAGCCTCGCTGATATTCGCCGCGACCATGGCTGGCGATTTGGTCTTTTTGAGCGATCGCCGGAATCAGCGGACTCCGCACCAAAGCATCGATCACTTGCCGTGGAACAATAGCAAGCACTTCTGCGCCAATGGCGAGGTCTTTTACACTCCCTGGGTCCCCGGCGACATCATCAAGATCGACGGTCGGCCCTTCGACCACGGCCCTCGTTTCGCCATCGTGCTCGAAGACGACTACGATAGTTCGTTCAAAGGCCAGGTTTGGTGCACCTATCCGAGCAAAATCTACGGCGTTGAGGAAGACAATCTCCGCTTGAGGGATTTCACGGACGGCTTCCTCGACGACTTCACACCCTCTGCGCTCTACACCGCCGAACGCTATATCGGCGACTCGCCCGATGATTGCTCCTTTATGCTCGAACTCTCGAAAAAGCTGCACGATGACCCCGGCTGTGGCAAACATTGGTCGGATGGATCGGTCGTACACGACTGCTTGCAGCCATATCGCACATCGGCCGGCGCCGGCGTCAACGCCATACGTTCGGACGTTCTCGAGTTTCTCGACTCGCCCGATATCAGAGAGCATTTGGAAGGCATCGGCTACGAGCCCACCACGCCCGAGGCAGCGTTCATCGTCGACCATTCGAACGAGAAGACGCTGCAACAGAAGATTGAGGCCTGGCAAAAGATTCTCGAAAACATGCCCAATTGTGCGATGAACAGGCGATACGGCACGTTCAATATCCCCAACTTCCATGTCTTTCTTCGCGACGTCATCAGATGGGAGCGCAAGAAAATCGCCCGGTTCAAACAGCCTGGCAAGCACATGTATTTCTTTGAGGACAAGACGGGAAGTTCCCATGAGAGCGGGTGCAATTATGGCCCCTACACCAGCTACGAAAAATGTTTCGAGGCAATCTGGAATGAGCTTGAGGAGGAAAATCCTACCTCGATAGAAATAACGCGCCGCCCGATCGATCCGGACGAAGACTACTATGCCGCCGACAGGCTCATGCTCAACGCAAAAGGCGAAATTATGGACTGCCAGCTGAGCTGCATCGACATGGAACGCGAGGGCGAAGACCCCACTTTCGCTTTTGAGTTGATGTGGTTTGACATCCCGACGCCATTCCACGCCGGCGACATCATTTGTCGTCACGGCGACCCTGGCGACCCCATGCTGCTTCTCAATATGCAGACATGGACCACGCAGCGGGTCATAGATGAGCTTCTGCCTTCCACCTACAGGGAATGCGCTGCAAAAAAGGCCGATGACCTGCTCAGGCACCATCGGCAAAATGGCGATACGAGCGACATGTACGCCTACGGCTGTCAGATTGAATATCCCCTGGAGTACCCCGTCTATATCGGAGAGCCGAGTTGTTTTCTTCTCGATATGGAATACTGCCGTACCCCGCTCAAGCCGGAGGCGAGAATTCTGTACGGCGTGCGGGCATATCTCGATGGCAATCTGGGTCTTGACTCACTTATTGCGCTATCAAGTCTTTTCGAGCTGCAGGCGCTGGTCAAGAAAAAAGCCGAGCGGTTTGAAGGGGAAGACGGCGGGCTCAAGATCCGCTATCCGGAGCTGTTCGATGATGCGATAACCCCGCCGGAGCGATTCGAAACAAAGAGGAGCTAGCCATGGACATCTTGGATTTTGTGGACTCCCGGGACATTCGGGAGCATCTCCGCCGCATCAATTTTCAACCCAACACCATTGAGGCCGCCTATCTGGTTTGGTTTTCGAAGACCGCCACGCTCGATCAGAAATGCGAAGCTTGGCAAGAGATCGCTCGCACTATGCCCAATTGTTCGCTGGAGGCAACCCATGCCGGTCTTGGAAGGCCGGCCATCCCCGATTTTCATGCTTTTTTGCGCTGGACAATCGATTACAACAAGCGGTGCGTCGATGCGTTTGCGAGTGGGACGGGCTACGTTTATCAGTATGAAGAGGAGATTGTGCCCGACGGGCAACTTTGTGGGGCCTTCGGCGCGCCATTCAGCTGTTATGGGAAATGTGCCGAGGCGTTGCGCGGTGATGATGAACTGGCGAGCCGTCCAGAGGCACGCGTACGCATCACCCGGTGCCCGCTCGATGCCGACGAAGAACATCGCCGGGAAGATTGGCTCCTAGTGAACGGCAAAGGTGAGGCCCTTTCCGTTTATTGCCCTTCAGCCGGCCCCATTGAGAACGATTGGGAGATCGCGTTCGAGTTCATCTGGGTCGATATCCCCACGCCGTTCCACACCGGCGATATCGTCTGGACGCCACAAGGCAGTGCCCGCGAGCCGTTCACGTTGCTCGATCTGTCCACGTGGGACCGGACACAGCTTGAGGCAGAGCTTCGGCAGGTAGACCGTTCTGACGAATGGCTTGATCATGCGCAGCAGCGCCTCGAGCACTATCGCCATGCAGGAGATATCAGCAACATGCGTTCCACTGGCTGCTCGATTACCTACAACGAGACGTTTCCCCTCTACATCGGCGAACCGGAGCCGCTCTACCTAAATCTCGAGTACTACCGCAAGCCACTCGAAGACGAACAACGGATTTTAGTCGCAGCCCAGGCATATCTGCGCGGCGACCTGTATGTCGACTCACTTGTAGCGTTTATCGACACCATAAGGATGGAGTCCAAGGCAAAGCGCAACCTGAAAGAGCTACGTCTGGATCAGGCGCCGCTCAAGAAAAAGTATCCGCAGCTATTTGAATAGAGGTCGTCATGCCCGAATCCACAAGAAGTCGCACCAACAACTCGGAGACTATCGTGCACGAAGAAATAATCAACTTGATCGACTCTCCGGAGCTGCGAGAGCATTTGCTGCATAATCCGCAGCTCCTGAGCGGCGACCATTACATGCAGATTGTCGGTGGAGCACCGGTTGAAATTACCCGCAAACGAGAGCTACTCGGCAGACTGGTTGCTGGCGGGTGCAACTCGTCAGACGACACCCCTTACTGGCACTATCGGCAGATTTGCATCGACTACATCGATGACTGCATGAATACGCTAAACGCCGTCGACGGAAACAGGAAGGTGCTGCTTATTAGCGAAATTAGCTTTGTCGACAACAAAGTGGGATCCGCCATCACGCATGGCCCCTTCCCCGTGGCATCCTGGCAGGCCGCCCTTGCGGCAATGAAGGCATACGCAGACAAGTGGAGCGAAATGACAGACTTATCGTCCTCATACTGGATGATCGAGCTGTTCAACCTTGCCAACGACCCGAGCTGTTCATATCCATACGACGGCTTTCTACAGCCAGACTACACTTACTACGCAAACGCCTCCGGCGAAATCCAGTACATCTGCAGGGAAGAAGAGGGCGAATGTGGCGAGGTGCTCGACTGCATTGTGGGTGGAATTTTTGGGCCATGGTTTAAGGGGGCATATGTCGACCTGCCCACGCCGTACAAAAAGGGCGACATTCTCGAGATTGACTGCAGGCCATGGGCGCCGGGACCTTGCTATTGCCTGGTAGCAAACTCGAAATTGGACTGTCTGTATCCCGATGGCAATGGGCAGATCAGATGTGGCTCTATCCCCTACGGCAGCTGCTTTGCCGGATGGGCGTATACGAACTTGATGCTGTCGCCCGTGTTCAGGGCGAGGAAGGTAGCGCGGCCCTTGCCGGAAGCATGCGTGACCTTGCAAGCGGTCGAGCTGGACAGGATAGAAGGCTTGCTTGAAGAGTACGCCGACAACAAGGAGAACGAGCCTGGCTGGCTGGATATATATCGGCATCGCGCGCGTTGACGAACACGGGGTTCCACACCGATACTCAGACGAAATAAATAACAGGTGCGACGGACCCATCCGACGACGAGAGCCAGATACAGTGGCGGCGCAGACTTTTTGAAGAGAGACCCAGACGCCGGTATTTGAATATTTTCCCGTTCACCCGTCCAGATCGTCCGTACATCTTTGTTGCTCAACAAATTCACAAGGTCCGCGTTCTACTATTTTTGTTATAGAGGCCGCTAAAGACGGGAGCAGAATGGGCACCGAAAAGAAGGCCACCTGCGTCGATTCCTATACAACAATCGCTCAAAAACTGTTGGCTATGCGAAACGACGTTGAAACCCTTCTCAAAATCTGTAAGCCCCCGCATTTACAACGAAATGATTGGATCGAGTATTAACTGGAGGTCGATAATGAACAACAACGAGCAAAAAGAAGTTTTAATCGCCAAGGTTTTTTGTGGTAGATATCTTTTCGATGGTGAGAACATTGGCCATGAAGTCATTGATTTTTTTGACACAGATAATGGTGAAAGATATCTATATATAGCTCCTGACGGAATCGTTAATGACCACCCCAATGTTGAAGCAGTGCTTCTAATCCGATCATATGGAAACACGCTGGGTGAAGTCGTTGGTCTAGCATGCGACCTTGAAAACATTTGTCCCCCGAGGAACAAGAAGGAAGCTCTTCCAATGCCATACGGCAGTGTTTCCTATAACGGCGTTTCGGTGGATAAGATATTTGCCGAAAACGTTTACAAAGGAGAAAAAGAAGAAGCGTTTAGAACTCTCAGCTACCATGCAGGATCGTTTAAGGTCCCCAGTCCCAAGCATCAGATCTTTATTTCCATGGGCAAAGCAAAAAACGAAGACGAGCGTCATCATCCAATTGAACTAATATGCAACGATAAGGAGCAGTGGGGACATCAACGAACATATATCTCCAGCGTCAATCATCCAGAAGCTTATGCACGGTTAAAAGAACTGATGGCGGATGAGGAAAAATGGGAGGAACAAATCGGGATAAAAACCGTTAAGTCGGCGAGTTGCGATAAAACGCAGCCCTCGTTCCTTGAAATTATCAGAAAAGAAGACGATGAGCTCGTGTTCTCCAATTTGCTGGCACATTACCTAAGTTGTAGCAAAAAAGGATTTGAAGCGTTTACCAAAGAGGTTCTCGATATTAACGACTTCGGCCCGCACCCCACGATCATTCGCGAATCAAAAGACCACGTGGATTTATGGATTGAAAATGATCGGCACATCGTTGTGATCGAAAACAAAATCCATTCGGCGATTAATGGCATTAAACCCGATTGCAAGGAAACGCAGCTTTCACGATATCGAGAAGCGGCGGAAAAGGAATGCAAAGACAGAACAGTTAAGTGCTATTTATTTGCGCCGGATTTCAATAATGTCGACGAGGCCGAGGCAAAAGCAGCAAGATTCAGTGTTAAACACTATAGTGAGCTATATGCATTTTTTAAAACTAATAAAAGCCTATTTACCGGAGATGAACGCTACGGCGTAGATGAACATTACGATGAATTCCTCATTGGGCTGAAACGGCATACCCTGGCTCCCGCGGAGCGTAATGAGCAAGCGATGCTCGAAAGGTTCTCGTACATGATAGATAGAGCAAAACAGAACTGAGCGAATACCGACTCAGCCGGCAAGACTGCAACCGTCATCTCGATCGCTCCAATCACCTCTCAATAAAAAATCGACCCGTGGTGCAAGCGCGCCACGGGTCGAGCTGTCGCTATCGGCTATGGCCTCAGCCAAAGACTCGCGCACAGGAAGGCTCCATGCCATCGGCACTCATGCGGGCGAGGGCATCTGCGTTGCAATGAGTCTCGGCGAACGTTGCGTCGTCCTCTCTGCCCTCCACCGCAAAGCAGCCTGCTAAGATCGCCGCCGTTGGGCTGAGCATGTTGCGCAGGTCGCGCAGGATCGCATTTATCGGGCGGTTGTCGTCGAGCATTTCGAGTCCGTCGATTACGACTACGACGTCCTTTAGCACCGCCCTATTCCACGCCTGGTCGCCGAGCAGCCAACTCGTTAAAAGGTCTATGGTCATGTTGTCTTCGGCAAAGATGCCCAAGTCGCGCTGCTTGAGGCGCATCGTTGCGCGGATTGCCTCAACCTGTTGTTCCTCAGGATCCTCTGACACCTTGTCATCCATCTCGGCACGAATAAGCCGGGCAACCGCATCCTCTTCACGCTCCCGCATCGGCACGTAAAGCACAGCGCACTGCTCGCTCAGGCATAAAACCGCATGCGCCAGTACGTTCGAAACGTCTTCATGCGCGCCGCCAATCACGCTAAGCTTGCCTAGTCCAATACCGCCGCCCAGGATGTCATCAACAGGCATACCAGTCTTCAATACCTGTAGGACCTCGAACACCGATGTTTCCATGGCATGATCGAGCCCGGAAGTCAGTCGATCATGGAAACGGCTTATGTCAAAGCCGCCATCGCCCCGTTCTTCACGAATCCAACCACGCTGGCTCGCATCTGTCGGCGGCATAACGCCTGGCAGGCCCATTATCTCGCCCATGCTCACAGAGTGTCCAATTCGGTCGTCCCTGGAGTCCAACTTTAGCGTCATCGCAACCCTCCTAACGCCTACCACGCTTGCCAGTGGCCTTAAAATTCCAAATCGGCTTGAGTCGGTGAATAACATCAACCGTCGGGTCCATGAGTCTCAGTGCATCATCCGCAGGCTTATACGCTTCGGGCGACTCATCGAGCGTCGTCTCGCATGCACTCGGACAGTAGATGCCGGCATCGCGCATCTCGTTAACGAACGACCTGGTGTCGAGCGTTTGGAACGCTTTGGCGCGGCTCATCGCGCGACCCGTCCCGTGCGGCGCCGAACAGTTCCAGTCCTCGTTTCCCTTGCCGCGTGCGATAACGGCACCGTCGCGCATGTTGAACGGAATCAGCACCATCTCGCCCGCATGAGCGCTAATGGCGCCCTTGCGAATCATGCCGCCTTCCGAGATGTAGTTGTGCATGGTGGTAAAGCCGTCTCCGTCGAGCCGAATTCCCGTACGCTCAATAATCTGTGCGACAATCGCCTTGCGGTTCTGATTCGAGAAGCGTTGGCAGTTATGCATATCGACGAGATACTCGGCAGAAAGATCTCCCACGAGATACTTAAGCTCGTCGGGGATATCTGCCGTGCACGTCTTCTGCGCCAGCGCCTGATGATGCTCCGCCGTCTGCTTGCCCATGTTGCGCGAGCCGGTGTGCACGACCAGATATTGGCACCCATCCTCGTCCTCGTCGAGTTCAATGAAGTGATTGCCGCCGCCCAGCGTGCCCATGGAGCGCTCAACCTTGCGCTTGTCCTGAAGCCAATCGCGCGACTCCATGTCAAAGTCCGCGAGTACGCAGGCAGGATCGCGATGAAGGCTAAAGCCCGTGGGCACCGCGCGCTTCACATCGCGATTGAACTGAATGAGGTCGTCGCGCGCGATGGTTTCCGCAAGCGGCACGCAGTACATCCCGCATCCGATGTCGACCCCCACCAGGTTGGGAATCACCTTGTCGCCCAAGTTTGCCGTAAAGCCAATCACGCAGCCCTTGCCCTTATGGGCATCGGGCATGATGCGGATCTTGGCGCCTTCAAACGCCGGGCAGCTGGAAATCTCCTCGATCTGCTCCTTGGTTGAATCCTCAAGATTCTCGGCAAAGACTTTGATGTCTGCCATCGCATTTCTCCTGTTCTGATCCTTGTAAACCGGAACCGGCCCCAAGCCAATAGAGCGCATGTCACACCATCCAGCCAAACCGCCGATTTCCGTTTAACCACCTTTCGCCCTATTCGAGCTCTTATTGCTGCGAATACTACGGTCGCGCGGACTACAATGAGTCCCAATAACGGGTCTTGTTTTGTATCTCCGGTTGGTACCCTGCCGGCGAAAGGAGACAACGTGGCGAACAGACCAAATCAAAAGCTCAGGCTTCTGTTCCTGCTTAAAACCTTGATGGAAAAGACCGACAGCACGCACGGACTCACAACGCAGCAGATCATCGAGGAGCTCGCCTATCACGACCTCGAAGCCGAACGCAAGGCCATCTATCGCGACCTGCAAACGCTTCGCGACTTTGGGCTCAACATCGACCAGCGCGGTGGCAGGGAATGGGCCCTGGTCTCACGCCCGCTCGACCTGCAAGAGCTCATCATGCTTGTTGACGCCGTGCAGAGTTCGCCGTTTTTGACCGATGAGTTGACCGACCACCTCATCGGCAAGCTGCAGAGCCTCGCCAGCCTGGGCGAACGCAAGCTGATGCACAAGCGCGTCGATGTGCCTTCGCGCGTGAAGATGCAAAACTCTGATGCCCTGCTCAACATCGACTTGATTCAGCAGGCTATGCGCGAAAAACGCAAGATTCGGTTTCGTTACTTCCACTACGACGCCGCCAAGCAAAAGGCCCTTAATCATGACGGAAAGGCCTACGAACTCACACCCGTGCGCCTTATCTACTCCGACGAACTCTATTACATGATTGGCTTTAGAGATAAATGGGCTAATGCCGGCTCGGGTCATCAGCCGTTCACGCCCTACCGCGTCGACCGCATGCTCGATGTTGCGGTGTCCGAAGAACCCGCGCCCAAAGATCCGCGTATCGCGGGCTATGTGCTCGAGGACCACGTTTCGCCATCGTTTGGAGTCTATGCGGCCGATAAGACCACCGTGGTGCTGGAACTCGATGACCGCGCAATGAACCCGCTCATCGACAAGTTCGGGCTCGATGCCGTTGTGTTTGAGAACCAGGATGGGCGCCTGTTGGCGACCGTCAAAGCCCCGCTGTCGCCTCAGTTCTTTGGCTGGCTGCTGCAACTCAGCACCTTCATTAAGATCGTTCAACCTCAAAGTGCCATCGATACGTATCTTGACTATCTCGATAGCACGCGTGCGCTCTACCAGGAAGACAGGTAGTACTGCCATGAACATGACCCCCAACTTTAACGTATCGTTCGAGCGCCTGAATCCCGAACAGCGCGAGGCCGTCGAATGCCTAGATGGTCCGTTGCTCGTCATTGCCGGCCCCGGCACCGGCAAGACGCAGCTGCTGAGCCTGCGCGCGGCGAACATCTTGGCCAAACGCGACGCCGCCCCTAGCAACATCCTCTGCCTCACCTATACCGAGGCGGGCGCGGAAGCCATGCGCAAACGCCTGATTGAGCTCATTGGGCGCGACGCCTACGGCATCGAAGTCGGCACGTTCCACGGATTTGCAAGCAGCATCAGGTCGCGCTATCCCGAGTACTTCGTACGCCCTTCGACCGACACGCTTGTTACCAGCCTGCACCAGCAAGAGATTTTTGATCGGCTGCTCAAATCGCTGCCCTTTGGTTCTCCGCTAGGCGGAGGGTCACCTGATATGCCTGCGCAAAACATCGGTAAGATGATCGGCTTTGTCTCCAAAATCAAACGCAGTGGCCTGGACTACGACACGCTGAGCGCCATCACGCAGCAGAATATCGACGCCGCTACCTGGCTCACCGAACATTCCGAGCTGCTTACGCTCGTCTGTGGAAGGGCAAGCGCCGCGTTGGCCGAACGCTTTGAGGAAGAGGTTGAGCGTGTCTGCGCCATGGCGCCTACATCGCTCACCCGCCCTATCGACTGTCCTGCCGGCACGTACGTGCCGTACATTCTTGAGTTGCGCGACACCGTTCGCCGCACCGAACTTATTGACGAGAAGGGAAAGTCGTCGGGGTACACCAAGGTGCGCGATGTCTTCTTTGGAGGCAGCAACTCGCAGGGACGCACCTTTAAGATTGCGGAGCAGAGCGAGCGACTTAAGACCGCTTGCGACGTCGCGCGTCGCTACCAGAGCGAGCTCGACCAGCACCATCTCTACGATTACGACGACATGATCGGCGACTTCGTTAACGCCGTCGAGCACAACGACGCGTTGCGCCAAGTGCTCCAGGACACCTATACCTATATCCAAGTTGACGAGTTCCAGGACACCAATGGTGCCCAGATGCGCATCATCGAGCTGCTCTGCGACGGCGTTGATGCGCCCAATATTATGGCCGTTGGCGATGACGATCAAGCCATCATGCGTTTTCAGGGCGCCACGATCGAATGCGCCAACCAGTTTGCGGCCGAGTTCTCGCCCCGGAGCATCGTGCTCAAGACCAACTATCGCTCCACGCCCGCCATCGTTGAGCTTGGTCAAGCTATCGCACGGCAAATTGAATATCGCCTCGACGCCAGCTCGAACAAATCGATCGTGGCGTTTAGGCCCCAAGGTGATCAGGTCGGCTTTAGCGAGAACGTTTACACCGGCAAAGCCGAGGAATACGCCGCCGTCGCCGCAAGCATTAAGCAGCGACTTGAGGCCGGTTACCTCAATGACTGCGAAGATCCCAATGAAGGAATTGCAGTCATCTCTGCCAAACACGCCGCATTGCGCTCGCTGATTCCCTTCCTCGTTAAGGAGAACGTGCCGTTTTCCTATCGCGAACGACAGAATCTCTTTGCTTCCGAGCGCATGCAGACGACGCTGGCGCTGCTGCGCTGCGTTGCCGCGCTTACTCGCGGGCAGAAGGAGCTCGCCAGCAGCTATCTTCCGCAGATCATCTGTGCCACCGAGCTGGGCGGCGACCATCCATCGTCCGTGACGTTTGCGCTCAGCGCCAAGCGAGACCAGCATGGCGACTGGATGGCCGCCATGCGCGAGAGCAATATCGCCCGCGTCAAAGAGCTGCACGACGACCTTATGCAGTGGGCGGCCGAGGCCGGCGCCTCCCCGGTCAGAGCGTTGCTCTTTAAGATTGTAGAACGCAGCCTTGGCTATTATCAGGATCATAAAAAACAGGATCCGCTGGGTGCCGCCGAATTCAATGCCGGCATCCGCGCCCTGCTCACCTTTGCCGAAGGTGAAATGGGAGACGCGCGCCGCATGGGACGCGCGCTTCGCCTGCCCGATATTGTCGACAAGCTCGATGCCGCTCAAAAGTTTGGCGTGAGTATCGACGCATCGATCGACCTCGGCACGCCGGGAGCTGTTCGCCTCACCAGCGCCCATAGCTCTAAGGGCCTGGAATTCGACTGCGTCTACCTGCTCGATGCCGACGACTCCACTTGGCACAAAGGCGCCGGCGGCATGAGCTTGTACCCGTCCAACCTGCTGATTCGCGATGAAAAGGATGACGACGACGCGCGCCGCCTGTTGTTTGTCGCCATCACGCGCGCTAAACGACACCTCGAGCTGTGCCGCGCCGGCGGGTTGGCGCTGCAGGAGCTCACGGGACTTATCGACTCTTGCGAAGTTTCTGCTGAAGCAAACCAGCTCAGCGTTGCAATCGAAACCGAGTGGCGCGACAACTACGTGCTCGATACGCCCGAGCTCCGCGCGCTTCTGGAACCTCATACCGACGTGAAGTTTCTTTCTGCCACAGCGCTCAACAACTTTGTGACGTACGAACCTGGATGCGCAAATAGTCTGCACTTCCCTGAGAAGCAGATTGTGCGCCTGCCCACGGCGCCCACGATCCAAACCGAATTCGGCACCATCGTTCACGCGATGTTCGAGGAGATCGTTAATAGAATGGCAGCCGATGGCGAGGCGGCGATTGAGACAATTGAGGCCGAGTATCGCCAGCAGATTTCGTGGCTCGATTTTGCCCCCGAGGACGTCCATCGCTATTCGGAGCGCTTCGAACGCATTTGTCGTGCATTCGTCCCCTGGCTTGTCGAGCATGTACATGGCTATCGCTGCGTCACAGAGGCGAATATGCAGTGCCTGACCACCGAAGGAACTCCGCTCTTTGGTTTTCTCGACCTGCTCCTCGTTGACGATGCAGTTAAAACGGTACAGATCGTTGACTATAAGACTGGCTTTGGCAAAGAAGTCCCTGCAGGCTACCAACGTCAGCTCAAGTTTTACAAACTGCTGGTCGAAGCATCACCCGAGTTTTATGGCTACACCGTCACTTCCATGGGCGACTACTATGTAGAACCCGACAAGACAACGGGCGAGCTCCGCCCGCCGTTCGCGACAACCGCCAACGCCGACGACATTGCCGAGCTCGAACAACTCATTGATGCCGTATGGTCGCGCATTGAACACGGTGCTTGGGACACCAGCGCCTTTGAGCAGAGTGGTGCTTATGGACTGGCCGTTGAGGAACAAAAGGGCTGCCGCAAAAAAGCCGATAAAACCGAGGTCATGCAGCGCGCCTACGAGCACTGGCTAGTCGAGAACCTCGGAATGTGACGAAGGGGCAGTCCCTCTGTCACATCATTCGATGATGGTGCGGGAGTTTTGCTTATGCATGGTGGCGAGCATGTGTTTGGGGACAGCGTGGACCATGCAGCTGCCGATAGTCGCGCTCGCGGCGGCCTTGGCGGCATCGCTGCCGTTTTTGGTCGCGTAGCTGTGGCGGAAGCGCTTGAGCATGGCGATGTCGTTGCCGCCGTCGCCGTAAACCGCGACCTCGTCCTCGGCAATGCCGTAGTAGCCCGCCAGCCAGGCCACGCTCTCACCCTTGTTGCACGCCACGTCCGTGATCTCAAACATCACCGGATCGAACGGCGCGTTGACCACGCGGTCCGAGCGCTCGGCCAAATATGCCTTAAGGTCGCGCTCCAGCTCGGGCGAGGTCACGCGACAATTGATCTTGCATACGTCATGACGCAGGATGTCACCGATCGACTGGTCGAAATATTGCTCCTCGTGATACCCCCCACGTGCACGCATGCCGCGCATCACGATGCGCTTGATAGGGCTGTCCTTCTTAAAACCCGCCTGGTGCATCTCGAACGAACCGCTCGAGAACATGCCGTCGGGCGTGGAGCAATCAAAGCAAATGTCCGGGAACGCCTTGAGCAGCTCCTCGGTGATCTGTGGGTCGATGGTCCAGGTCTTGAGCACCTCGCCATGGCTGTTGCGCACGATGGACCCATTGGAGCAGCAGGCGTCAAGCGCCAGGCCCGTAAAGCCATGCTCGCCGATCGGCAGCGTTGAGCGTCCGGTCGCGGGAACCACATGCAGGCCAGCCTCGGTCAGCTCGCGAATGGCACGGCGGATGGTCCCATCTGCCTCGTGCAGGGCGTTCAGCAGCGTTCCGTCTAAGTCACTCGCAAACATCTTGATCATGGGCATGCCTCTCCTTCGTCTGCACGATATTGTAGACGAGAACGGGCGCGCCCCAAGAGAGGCACGCCCGTCAGGCGAAAGATTGTCCTACACCGCGGCGGGGCCGTGTTCGCCGGTGCGGATGCGGATAACTTCCTCGACCGGCTCGACCCAGATCTTGCCGTCGCCGACGGCGCCGGTGCGGGCGGCGTTGCAGATGATGTCGACAATGCCGCCAACATGCTCATCGGCGCAGATAAGGGTGAACTGTACCTTAGGGATCGTGTTGACAAGCAACTCGTTGCCGCGCACGTATTCCTTCCAGCCATGCTGCGCGCCGCAGCCCTGCACCTGGTTAATAGTCATGCCACGAACATCAGCAGCAAACAGCGCGTCTTTAAGAACCTCAAGCTTTTCGGCACGAACGATCGCCGTAATCTTCTTCATAGTGAATTCCTCTCTTTAATAAAGAAATGAACCGCTCATTCATGTGGCACGGGTTTTCCAGGTGCCCGAGATTGCCCCGAAAGAGGAGCGCCGCGTACTTCGGTACGCAAGCGACGGTTTGAGGGGTAAGGTCGGGTGCCTGGGAAAGCCGCGCGACGATTGAACGGCAAGGTGCGGTGCTTGGGGAAGCTGCTAATCGAGCCCGGAGAACGAGGGATACGCGCTCTCGCCGTGCTGACTCGCATCCAGGCCCAGCGCCTCGTCTGCCTCGTCCACGCGCAGGCTGCCGCGGAACAGCGCCTTGACCACCGCGGCGATCACCAAATCGAGCACCAGTACAAGAGCGACCGTCACCACAATGCCCAAGATCTGCGAGATGAGCAGCGACACGTCGCCCGTGTAGAACAGGCCGCCCTTACCGGTCCACGAAAGCTCCGGCACGCAGAACAGGCCCGTGAGCACGCTGCCCAAGATGCCGCCGATGCCGTGACAGCCAAACGCGTCGAGCGCATCGTCGTAGCCAAACTTGGTCTTGAGATGGCTAATGGCCAGGTAGCAGACAGGCGATACGATCAGGCCCATGACCAGCGCTGCCCACGGCTCGACAAAGCCCGCACCCGGCGTGACCACCACAAGGCCCGCAACCAGACCGGTGCTGGCACCCACCAGCGTGGGGCGACCGGTGCGCACGCGCTCAACGGCAAGCCACGAGACCATGCCCGCCGCGCTGGCCGTCACGGTGTTGAGGATGGCGAGCGCGGCCACGGCGTCGGCCTTAAACTCGCTGCCGCCGTTAAAGCCAAACCAGCCAAACCAAAGCAGGCCGGCGCCCAGCGCCACAAACGGCACGTTGTGCGGGCGGTAGCTCACCATGCCAAAGCCGCGACGACGGCCGAGCATTAAGCAGAGAATCAGGCCCGTGAGACCGGACGAGATGTGCACCACGTCGCCGCCCGCAAAGTCGAGCGCACCGATGACGTCGCCGATAAAGGAACCCTCACCGCCCCAGACCATGTGGGCGAGCGGCGCATAGACCACGAGCAGCCAAATGCCCAGGAAGGCCGTCATGGCACCAAACTTAACGCGGCCGGCCAGGCTGCCCGTGACGATAGCAGCCGTGATCATGGCAAACGCCATTTGGAAGGTGATGTTGATGATTTGAGGGTAGACGGCACCGTCCGCAGCGTTGCCCTCGGCCGCCTGCAGCACCTGGTTGAGCACCGGCAAGCACAGCAGCTGGTCAAGGCCTCCAATAAACGGGCTCGAGCCGTCGCCGCCGTAGGCCAGCGACCAGCCGGCAACAATCCACAGCACACCAACCAGACCAATGGCGCCAAAGCACATAAGCATGGTGTTGATGACATTTTTGCGCCTGGACAGGCCGCCATAGAAAAACGCCAGACCCGGTGTCATTAAAAACACGAGCATGGTGCAGATGAGCATAAACGTTGTCGATCCCGTATCGTACATTCGCTCCCCTTTGGTCGCATGAACGTTGTCGGCGCCCATAATGCGGCCGAGGGGCAACTGGTGTAGACCAGATACGGCGTTGTTAAACGCTGCGTTGTCGAATGGAAACGGTGCCGCAATCTTGGAAACGGCGCGGCAACGGACGCGAAACGAACGGGAAATACGCGAGCAAGAGAGCCGTGTGCGCGCCCATCCCGGCTAGCGCCGAAACAGCTCGTGGGCGCGGTCGCGGAGATTAGTTGCTCGAATGACGCCCTCGTAGCGATTGATGCGCAGACGCGGGAAGGCATTGAAAAAGCGCAGGTCGCGACGGCTGAGCGACACACTCGGCACCGGACGGCTCATGCGCTTACCGGCAAGGCGACGACTGAGCGACGGACGCGGCATGCTCGGCGCAGCATCGGCCACGCGGCGGGCGGCAAGCGCCAGGCCGCGAGCACCATCCGAGATAAACGTCGGCATCGAAGCCTTCTCACGAAGGGCATCGAGCGCCGCGTCGCCCAGCTCGGCCAGCCACGCGTTAACGGCGCGGCTACGGATATGCGTCTGCGCTACCGAGTCGATCGTCGAATCGGGAATACGTTCGAGCATGGAGTCCGAGGCATCGGCAAGCGACTCATTGATGCGGTCGGCAAGGTCGGCGCGCACACGCTCCAGCTGATCGGACAGGCGACGCCAACTGGCCAAAGAGAACACCGCGTCGACCATCATCGCAACCGCGACGATAAAGGCGGACAGCCGCACAATCAGCACCGGCAGATGGCCAAGCAGTCCCAGCAATGCCGGCTCCACTAAACGACAAATGCACAACGCGCCCAGGCCAAACGCGCAGGCCCAGTACAGGCAGATACGTCCGTGCAAGTTAAACGGCAGGTGCGAGTAGTCCCAAAAGCGTGCGCCTGTTGTCTTTTCCAATAGAAGGCCCACACTGTACTCGATTACGCTGCACAAAAGCGCCGCGGCGACAAATTGGCTCGAGGCATCCGGAATCCCGCGCAGCAAAAGCCAGCAGGCTATGCCGCCCACACCATAGATAGGGCAACACGGCCCCAGCAAGAATCCGCTGTTGGCAAAGCGTCCTTGGTTGAGCATGGCGCAGACTGTTGACTCCCATGCCCAACCGCAAAACCCGTAAAAGGCAAACGAGAGCACCAGTGCCGAGAGCGGACAGGCGGCAAGCGTCGCGCCGTCAAATGCCATGTCGATCGCGGTCCCCACCGTCTACCCTCTCCTCTTTTCGCTCGATTCTTCACTCACGCCATCGTCTGCCTCGTCCTTGCGCGGCAGACGGCCGGCGATCGTCTCGCGCAGAGCACACCATTTATCCGCCAGGCACACAATCCATGCCTCACGACACGTCGGCGGCACCGGCACCAGCGGAAACATATGCCGCACAATAATATTCCGCTCGCGAGACGTCAGCTCAAAATCTTCCTCCGCACGCGCCAGGGCAAAAAACGGATGCCGAAATCCGTGCAGGCGATGGCTTGGGTCGGGATCGTGCCAATCGTAGAGAAAGTAATCGTGCAGCAGGGCCCCGCGCAGCAACGAGGCGCGGTCGACCGAGATACCGACACGGCCCAAGCGCTCGGCAAAGGACAGGCTCGCCCGCGCTACCGAAGTCACATGTGCATAGACCGTCACATCGCCATGCTGGATAAACTCGCGCGTCAGGTCCAAGCGGCCCGCCTGGGCGAGCTGACGGGCGGCATAGTCGACCTCGTGCGCGATTTTCTCGGCACGAACGACATCGGACATGCTGCCTCCTTCCAGCGACACACGGCGACAAGCCACAGCCTGCACGCATTGAATAAATCATCATCGAATCTACCAGTATGGCATCGGACAAAGCGTTTTGCCCCACCAGTTGGCGAATTACCGCGCCGCCGTCACATATCAAACGCCAAAATGTGCGAGACTGTTTTGTGCAATTGTGCCGGCCGAGGGAGCGCCGGCGCTCGATTCGCATGGAGTAACCCACAACGATGCTGCTTACGCAAACGACAACGCCCGAGGACGTCAAGGCTCTCGACCGCGCCGAGCTTCCGCTGCTCTGCGGCGAGATCCGCCAGGCAATCCTCGAAAGCTCCGCCGCCGTCGGTGGGCACGTTGCCCCCAACCTGGGCGTCGTTGAGCTTACGGTTGCGCTTCA
The DNA here is from genome assembly GCF_052118305.1 of Collinsella sp. LCP21S3_D3. Lineage (NCBI taxonomy): Bacteria > Bacillati > Actinomycetota > Coriobacteriia > Coriobacteriales > Coriobacteriaceae > Collinsella > Collinsella sp. LCP21S3_D3. The sequence goes on along the minus strand of NZ_JBQKHK010000004.1, from coordinate 89,095 downwards.
TCGCGTGTTTAACTCCCCCATCGACAAGATTGTCTTTGACGTTTCGCACCAGACCTACGCCCACAAGGCGCTGACGGGGCGCGCGTACACCTATATCGATCCGGAGCGTTATGGTGAGGCTTCTGGCTTTGCCAATCCCGACGAGTCCGAGCACGACCTGTTTGCCATGGGCCATACCTCCACGTCGGTGAGCCTGGGCTGCGGCCTTGCGCACGCTCGTGACCTGGCGGGCGACACGTATAACGTCATTACCGTTATTGGCGACGGCTCGCTTTCGGGCGGCCTGGCGTTTGAGGGCTTTAACAACGCCGCCGAGCTCGACAGCAACTTGATCATCATCGTCAACGATAACGACCAGTCCATCGCCGAAAACCATGGCGGCCTGTATCGCAATCTGGCCGAACTGCGCGCCAGCAACGGCGCCTGTGAGCGCAACGTTTTCCGCGCGATGGGGCTCGACTACCGCTATCTGGACACCGGTAACGATGTGTTAGCCCTCGTCGACGCGCTGCAGGAACTGCGCAATATCGATCATCCCATCGTGCTGCACGTCTCCACCGCCAAGGGCAAGGGCTTTGAGCCAGCCCAGAGCGACCCCGAGCGCTGGCACCATGTGGGTCCGTTTGACATGGCAACCGGGCGCAAGCTCTGCCCGGGCCATCCGAGCGAGCCTGCGCCGCGCACCTATGCCGACATTACGGGTGAGGCGCTCAGCGCCGCCATCGAGCGCGATCCGCAGGTCGTGGGCATCACGGCCGCCACGCCCTACATCATGGGCTTTACACCCGAGCTTCGCGCTGCCGCCGGCAAACAGTTCGTCGATGTGGGCATTGCCGAGGAGCACGCCGTGACCTTTGCCACCGCGCTTGCGCGCTCGGGCGCCAAGCCAGTCTTTGGTGTGTACGGCACGTTTTTGCAGCGCGCCTACGACGAGCTGTGGCACGACCTGTGCCTCAACGACACCCCCGCAACTATCCTGGTGTTTGGCGCGTCGATCTTTGGCACCACTTCCGAGACGCACCTCTCGTTCTTTGATATATCCATGCTGGGCGGACTTCCCAACATGCGCTATCTGGCACCGGCCTGCATGGAGGAATACCTGTCCATGCTGAGCTGGTCGCTCGACCACCGCGAGCATCCCGTGGCGATCCGCGTTCCGGGCATTGGCCTGGTTAGCCGCCCCGATTTGGCGCCCGCCGAGGACACCGACTACAGCGCCGTTCGCTACGACGTGGTGCGTCAGGGCCGCGACGTTGCCGTGCTCGCGCTTGGCGATTTCTTTGAGCTGGGCGAGCGCGTGACAAACCGCTTGGCTGCCGAATACGGCATAGAGGCCACGCTCGTCAACCCGCGCTTTGCAACCGAGCTTGACCGCGAGTCTCTCGATGGCCTTGCCGCCGAGCATCGCGTTGTCGTCACCCTCGAGGACGGCATCTTGGACGGTGGCTGGGGCGAGCGCGTCGCGTGCTACTTGTCCTGCACGCCCGTGCGCACGCGCACCTTTGGCATCGCCAAGGGCTTTCCCGACCGCTACGATCCCAACGAGTTGCTTGCTCAGAACGGCATGACGGTTGAGAATATGGCCGCCGAAGCGGTACGCCTGCTGAACGAGTAGAAAACCTCCGCAAGGGAAGCACCCCTGCGGAGGTTTTTATTTTCCCAACTCAATTGTCTCGATCTGTAACACCTAGAGGACAAATCCTCGCCCAATTGTTACAGATCTAGACAAACCGTCTTTGCCCCTGTTGTTTATCTCAATCTGTAACAGATAGAGACCTTTTGTCCGTCCAGATGTTACAGATCGAGACACTCAAGTCCCCCTAAAGAGAAAATCTCAATCTGTAACAGTTACTCGGCAAAAATGGCTGCAGATGTTACAGATCGAGACAAAACAGCGAGGCAAGCCGCCACATCTGCAAGAATCACCACAAAGGTGCCCGTCCCCTTTGTGGTAGTTTTAAGTCATGGTCGGCGCGAAAAACGAATAGCCGTTCATACGCGATCTCCTTACTTATATATGTCGCGTTGCCGCCATTATAGCGACCGCCGCGAGCGACCATGCCGTCCGCAAAACGCTATCTCAGCTGCAATAACTGACGTTTGCCCAGATAAAACCTGCCAAAATAAACCTGTCCCTTTTTGGTAGGTAGAATTACCCATAAGGTAAGTATGTTTCTGAGTTATTTCGTGTTGACCCATTTGAGCGCGATAGGGTATAACTCTATTCAACCGCTAGGGATTTTATTGAGAAAGGTGTTCTACCATGAGCAAGAACCTCTCCCAGCAGGTCGTTTTCGACCGTCGCGGCTTCATCGCCGCCACCTTTGCAACCGTCGCCGGCCTTGGTCTTGCCGGCTGCTCCGACACCAGCGCCGAGGCCGACAAGGGTTCCGCCGCCGGCTCCTCCAAGAGCCCCGAGGACACCGAGGCTTCCACCACGCTCGATGCCAAGGCATTCGACAAGCTCGTCGACAACGGCCCCAAGGCCGATGATGACGCCATCGCCGCCAGCACCTGGGCCACGGCCGTCAAGGACGCCGGCGTCTTTAAGATCGGTGGCGTTCAGACCTCCACGCTCTTCTCCCTCCTCAACGAGAAGGACGGCAAGACCCGTGGCTTCGACGCCGGCATCGCGCAGCTCCTGTCCAACTACATTCTGGGCGAGAACAAGGTCGAGATCACCCAGGTGACCTCGGACACGCGTGAGTCCGTCCTGCAGAACGGCCAGGTCGACGCCGTCTTTGCCACCTACACTATTACCGATGAGCGCAAGAAGCTTGTCTCCTTTGCCGGCCCCTACTACTACACCCAGCAGGCCATCCTGGTGCTCGCCGACAACGACGACATCAAGAGCGTCGACGACCTGGCCGACAAGAACGTCGCCGTCCAGTCCGGCTCCAACGGCCCCGCCATCCTGGAGGAGTTCGCCCCCAAGGCCAGCCAGCAGGAGTTCAAGACCGACGAGGAGGCCCGCCAGGCACTTCAGCAGGGCCGCGTTGACGCCTACGTCATCGACAACAACATGCAGCAGAGCGCCCTGGTCCGCGAGCCCGGTAAGTACAAGATCGCCGGCAAGCCCTTCGGCAGCAAAGAGCCCTACGGCATCGGCCTGCCGCTCGATTCCGACGGCGTCGCCTTTGTCAACGACTTCCTTAAGAAGATCGAGGACGATGGCACCTGGACCGAGCTGTGGCAGATCTGCATCGGCGATCGCACGGGCGACACCAACGTTCCCGAGCTGCCCGAGATCGGCGCCTAGACAGCGAGCCCAGTAACGGCCGCTACGAAACCATACGGAAACGCACGATGCGCTTTATTGCGCTAAACTGTTTCCACACTGAGTTGTCGGGGCTTCCGTACACACGGGAGCCCCTTTCCTTATCGGCGGGAGGTCCGCATGAGTCTCTCCGAGCTCTGGTCGCTCTATGGCCAGAACTATATCGACGCGCTGCTAGCAACCTGGGGCATGACGCTTGAGTCGTTTGCCATCGCCATGGTGCTGGCCGTCGCTGTCACCGTGATGCGCGTGTCGCCGCTCAAGCCGCTGCGCATTTTTGGCGACCTGTATGTTCAGGTCTTCCGTAACATCCCCGGCATCGCGCTGCTTATCATCGTCGTCTATGCGCTGCCGCCGCTCAAGGTCGTCCTGCCCTACCGCACCTGCGTTATCGTCGCCACGGTCCTTTTGGGCTCGGCCTTTGGCTCCGAGAACTTTATGAGCGGCATCAACACCGTCGGCGTCGGCCAGGTGGAAGCCGCGCGCTCGCTCGGCATGAGCTTCAGCCGTATCCTCGCCAAGATCGTGATTCCGCAGGCGCTGCGCTCGAGCGTGCTGCCCATGACCAACCTCTTTATCGCCGTCATGCTCACCACCGCACTCGGCAGCCAGGTACCGCTTCAACCGCAGGAGCTCACCGGCGTGGTGAGCTACATCAACACGCGCTCGCTCGGCGGCGTCGCCGCGTTCTTTATCTCGGCGCTCGGCTACCTGGGCACGGCCTTTGTGGTGAGCCACATTGGTAACTACATCGATAAGAAGGTGAGGATCCTCCGATGAGCAAGCACTCCTCTTCTGCGCTCACCATGCGCGATGCGCTTTACGAGGCTCCCGGCCCCAAGATGCGCGCCAAGATTCGCATCGGCACCGCTATCTCGCTTGTTGCCGTCGCTGCGCTCGCCGTCCTCGTGTTGCAGCGCTTTTATGTGACCGGTCAGCTTTCGGTCCACTATTGGTATTTCTTTACGCACCTCACCACCTGGAAGTTCCTGCTTGCCGGCTTTGAGGGCACCGTTAAAGTCGCACTCACCGCTGGCGCCATCGCGCTGGTGTTGGGCCTAGCCCTTATGCTCGGCCGCACCAGCGACATTAAGCCGCTGCAGCTGGTCTGCCGCGTGCTCACCGATTTCTTCCGCGGCGTACCGAGCCTGCTGTTCATCTACTTCTTCTTTTTGGTGCTGCCTCAGTACAAAATTGCGCTGCCGTCGTTTTGGATGCTCACGCTCCCCGTCGCGCTCGCTGCAGCCGGTGTGCTGGCCGAGATCTTTCGCGCGGGCGTCAACGCCGTACCGCGCGGGCAGGTCGAGGCAGCCCAAGCGCTCGGTCTCTCCAAAGCTAAAATCACCTTTAAAATCGTGCTGCCGCAGGCGATTCGGTTTATCATTCCCTCGTTGATTTCGCAGCTTGTGGTCGTAGTCAAAGACACCACCGTCGCTTACGTGGTGAGCTACCCCGACCTCATGCAAAATGCCCGCGTGCTCATTACCAACTACGACGCCCTCGTGTCGGTCTACCTGGTAATCGCGGTCATCTACATCCTCATCAACGTCGCGATCAACAAGGCCGCTGTCTACGTTTCGCACAAAACCGGCGCGACCATCATCCGCTAACGCTTTACCATTTCCAGTCATAAGGAGCCGAGCACCATGGCACAGAGCACCTCTTCCACCGGCAATCAGCCGCTGATCGAGCTCAGGCACGTCGATAAGCACTATGGCGATCTGCACGTCCTCAACGACATCAATCTCTCGGTCGACCGCGGCGAGGTCGTCGTCGTGATCGGCCCCTCGGGCTCGGGCAAGTCGACCATGTGCCGAACCATCAACCGCTTGGAAACCATCGACTCGGGCGAGATCCTCATCGAAGGCGAGCCCCTGCCGCAGGAAGGCAAGGACCTTGCCCGTATGCGTGCCGAGCTGGGCATGGTGTTTCAGCAGTTCAACCTGTTCGCACATATGACCGTGCTGCAGAACGTCATGCTGGGACCGGTCGACGTGCTGGGCGTCTCCAAGGACGAGGCCCGCGAGCGCGCCATGGACCTGCTGGGCCGCGTGGGCGTTGCCGAACAGGCCGATAAGGTGCCCGCACAGCTCTCGGGCGGCCAGCAGCAGCGCGTAGCCATCGCCCGCTCGCTTGCCATGCAACCCAAGGCCATGCTTTTTGACGAGCCCACGAGCGCCCTTGACCCCGAGATGATCAACGAGGTGCTCGAGGTCATGGTCCGTCTGGCCCAGCAGGGCATGACGATGATCGTCATTACGCACGAGATGAACTTTGCCCGCCGCGTGGCCGACCGCGTCGTGTTTATGGCCGACGGCCAAATCGTGGAAACCGGCACGCCCGACGAGTTCTTCGACCACCCCCAGACCAAGCGCGCCCAGGACTTCCTCAACTCCATCAAGGGCCACTAACCAGCAACCCCTTGGGACAAATCCATTGAAAGTGTTGTCCCACGTCTCTCATGCGCCCTGTCACCTTCAGATTCGAAAGCAGCACCCATGATCGGAACACGTACTTCCTCGTCCTATACCCCGTACGTCGACGTTGCCCCCGCCGACCGCCCGCTCATCCTGGTGGCGCCGCGCTGGGAAGAGGCAAAGCCGTTTTTAAGCGAGACGCTCTCCCCCAACGAGGAAATCGCCAGTGTCTTTGTCGATGCCATCCTTGCCGCCGGCGGCCTGCCGCTGCAGATGTCCATCACCGAGGACATTGATGTTATCCGTCATTACGTCGATATCGCCGACGGCATCGCCATTCCCGGCGGCCCCGATGTCAATCCCAAACGTTGGGGCGATGATCGACCCTACGACCCCACCCTCTGCTGCGAGATCCGCGATAGCTTTGAGTTTAAGCTGGTCGACGAGGTGCTCCGCGCCAAAAAGCCGCTCTTTACCACCTGCCGCGGCACGCAGCTGCTCAATGTCGCCACCGGCGGCACCCTGTGCATGGACGTACCGAGCCTGGGCGCGCGCGAGGGCCGCACGCAGTGGCGCCATACCCACGTGCTCAACGACCCCGTGCATCCCGTCGAGGTCGTGCCGGGCTCGCTTCTGGAGCGCGCGGTTGGCGGGCACAGGCTGATCCAGACCAACTCCGCACACCACTGCTGCGTCGAGCGTCTGGGTAAGAGCACGCGCTTGGTCGCCAAGGCAACCGACGGCGTTCCCGAGTGCATCGAGGTCGAAGGCCAGCCTTTCTGCCTGGGCGTGCAATGGCATCCCGAGTACACCTGGCAGACGCTCGAGACCGACTTTAACCTGTGGAAGTCGTTTGTCGAGGCGGCGGCCAAGGTAAAGCAGGCCCGCTAGTTCGCGAACCGCACAACAGATAAGGACGCCCCGCCGGCCACATGGTCCGACGGGGCGTCCCTTTGCCTAGCTTAAACCGAAGGGAACGCGACAACGTCCGCAGGGCGCTCCAGCGTCTCGGCAATGCGATCGCGCACTTCGAGCAGACACTCGATAAGCAGCGGATTGAAAGCGCCGCACTCACCGTCCAGAATCATCCGAATCGCCTCTTCTTGCGAAATGGCGTCCTTGTACACACGCACGCTCGTCAACGCATCGTACACATCGGCCACCGAGACCACCTGAGCGGCAATGGGGATATCGTCGCCCTTAAGACCGTCAGGATAGCCCGTACCATCCCAACGTTCATGATGCCAGCGGGCGATTTGGTACGCATAGTCCAAAAGGGCACTTCCTTCATGGTTTCTGCCCAGATTGCGCAGCATGTCGGCGCCAATGGTAGTATGCGTCTTCATTATTTCAAACTCTTCGGGCGTCAGACGTCCGGGCTTGTTGAGAATCGCATCGTCGATCGACATCTTGCCGATATCGTGCAGCGCCGACGCCAACGCAATCGAAGAACGCTCCTCGTTGCCAAGAGAGTACTTGTCGCTCCGTCGCGCCAAGTCGCCAAGCAGCAGCTCAGTCAACTTCTCGATATGCGTGACATGCCTGCCGCTTTCGCCATTACGGACTTCCATGACGCTCGCCATGATGTCGACGAGTATACGGCTGTTATTGACGCGCGCATTGTACTGCTGCGACAGCAGACTCGTCAGACGACGCTGTTTGGTATACAGTCGAATAATATTGTTGACGCGACGACGCACAATGCGGTCATCGAACGGGCGACTGATATAGTCCGAGGCGCCCAAATCGTAAGCACGTAACACCACGTCGTCGGTGTCTTCGCTCGAGATCACAATAACAGGTAGGCTATCGAGGGCTGCCTGACGCGAAAGCTCGGCCAGCACCTCACAGCCGCTCATGTCCGACATGACAATATCGAGCAGCACGAGGGACAGGTCGCCACCATAACGGTCAACCGCATCGAGCGTGGCACGACCGCTATCGGCTTCTAGAATGCGATAGTCGTCCTTGAGCATCTCACCGAGGATGGACCGGCTCACTTTGGAATCGTCGGCAATCAGCACCAGGGGCTTTTGGCTTTGGAAGGCCTCGATGGAATCGGCATCGGTCACGACCGTACCGGCTTTTGTCTTAGCGTGGCTCAGTAACTGGACAGCGCGGCCAACGCCCTCATCGACCGTCTCGCCATGAATGCGAACGCCACCAACACATGCCGTCAAGCTCACGTACTCATGGCCCGGAATAATCGTGGCATGAACGGCATCGGATACCTGATGCAGGCGACGGGTGAAGTCATCGGAGGGAATATTGGGCATGACGACCACAAACTTGTCGCAGCCATAGCGCACAAGCTCGTCAGTCGAACGGATTCCGCTGCGTATGGCTGTCGCCACAGCACCGAGCGCAAGGTCGCCGGCATGACGGCCACACGTATCATTGACGACCCTAAAATCATCAAGGTCGATCATCGCAACGCCGGCATTCATGCGGGCGCTACGGAGCTTTTCCTCGTAATATCGGCGATTGCGCACGCCCGTCAGCACGTCGGTGTAGACAAGGTCCTCTTCTGTGGCCTCTTGCTCATCAATCGGACGCACCATCAGCAAGACGTGAGGCTCACCCTCGACCTTTAGAGGGCGCAGACGGGCGCGGTACTCAACACCATCGTTGAGCAGTTGCTCCGACACCTCATCGGAGTCTTCCAAGGCCTCAAGACTCGACTGACGCAGACAAGGGCAGCGATCGCCGGCGAGCAAGCAGTTAGGCTCGCTCTTAATCTGATCGGCCGACAGCAAACGCACCACGGGGTAGGTCTTCGCGACGCGGGCGACCTCAGCGGCAGCCTCCTCGTCGGTTAGATTGGCCTCGTGACTATTGAGCATATGGGGCCCTTTCGATAGTTTCGCATGGTAGCGATGGGTTCCAATTGTTACAAGGGTAACACCTTGCCGATGCAGGTAAGCACGTGAATGCTGTTACATTTTTATGAGTTGGCAGGCGACGCGATTGAAGCCGCAGACGTGAGGTTTTGAGCACATTTGTTAACACGGCCGAAACGTTTGCGGGTGAAGGCTGTTTCGGCTATTGCAAGCGCTAGAGCCCCAGGATGCCACGAACAGTCTGGGCAGCCGCTGCCGGGCGATCGCGCAGGCCGTTGTGCGCGCCGGGAACCATTACGAGTGGACAGTCCAAAAGCTCAGCCGCCATCCTCGTGCCCGCCTCGCGGGGCGTGCCAATCGAGAGTTCACCCAAGAGCACGGCGGCCACCGTTTTCGACGCGCGAACGCTATCCCAATCGGGAACGCAGGTCATAGTAATCCCGTATTCGTTTGCCATGAAACTGCGGCCGTTGCGCAGGGCATGCTTGGCTTCTGCCTCGGTTAACTTGGGGGCCTCAGGGTCCGAATCGCCGATGGCGCCAAGGAAGGCCCGTAACGCCCTGGAGACCTTTCCCGCAGCGATCATCTCGAGCAAAACCGGGGCCGCGCCCAGGCCGGCGCCCTCATCCGTCACGGCAGGTTCATGCAGAATCGCACGCGAGATTATGGCGGGGTTTGCACGGAGAAGCTCCAGGGCCACCAACGTACCGGCACTGTGCGCGAGGACATTTGCCGGGGCGCCGGCATGTTGGATAACAGCTCGCAGGTCGGCAGCCTGAACTGCCAGATCGTAGCGTCCGTCTGCCGCATCGTCGCTCTCGCCGCAACCACGGCGGTCATAGGCAATGACGCGATAGCCACAGGCGAGCTCGCGAGCGATGCCGTCAAAAAATGTGCCGTCGACGCACGCACCGTGCACGCACACCAAGGCGGGCGCATCGGACGATACATCCGGGCCGGCATACTCGCGGCAGGCAATCGTGGTGCCCGCATTTTCGACCGTAAAATCCATGTTGTGATCCTATCGTCAACGCCATCAGGCCGCACCGAGGTGCAACTTGGACAGTCTGGCGCCATGTTGCGCATACTTAAATGCGTTTACTGTACCCGACTCGCACCCTTTTATGATAGGGTTCCGAAAACTCACCAGGCTGCACAGTTTCGGCTTAGACAACAGTGTCCAGACCCGCGATTGGCACGGGGCCAATGCTATGCTTAAGTGCAACTGTCCCGAGGAGCATATGCCTATGTCTACGTTTTTGAATGCCAGCCCCATCTTTGGGCCCGTCCGCAGCCGACGCCTTGGACTCTCGCTCGGCGTCAACATGATGCCTGCCAGCGGCAAGATTTGCACCTTTGACTGCATTTACTGCGAAAACGGACTCAACGCCGAACGCCCCTGCCACGAGCCACACAACACGGCTGCCGTGGTGCTCGACGCACTCGAAGCCAAACTACGCGAGATGACGGTCGAGGGTGAGCTTCCCGATGTAATCACGTTTGCCGGCAACGGCGAGCCCACCGCCGCACCGGAGTTCCCGCAGGCTATCGCCGGCGCTGTCGCGCTTCGCGACCAGTTGGCCCCGAACACCAAGATTGCCGTGCTTTCCAACGGCACGCGCGCCGACCGTCCCCAGGTGCATGATGCGCTCATGATGGTCGACGACAACATCCTCAAGCTCGATACGGTCGATCCAGCATTTATCCAGCTGCTCGACCAGCCCGTCGGTCCCTACGACGTCGAGCACCAGATCGAGACGTTCGCGAGCTTTGAGGGCCACGTTATTATCCAGACGATCTTTTTGACCGGTGAGTATCAGGGCAAGCCCATCGACAACACCGGCGAGGAGTACGTTGCCCCCTGGCTCGCGGCGCTTGAGCGCATTCGTCCACAAGAAGCAACCATTTACACGGTGGCGCGCGAGACACCGATCGCTGGCCTTGCCAAAGCGGCGCCTGAGGTGCTCGACGCCATTGCCGCGCGCGTGCGCGCCCTCGGCATCCCCTGCCAGGTGAGCTACTAGCACCCGTCTGCCCAAGAGCAGCTAATTTGGGACGGGGCTTTTTTGACTGCTTTTGGGAGCGATATGGGCGGCGCAAGGCCGCGCGGACAAAAGCAGCCAAAAAAGCCCCGTCCCAAATTAGCTGCTCTGCGGGTGGGCTATACTAGCCTCGGATGAAAGGAAGTTAGCCATGTTTGACAATGGACCCGTGCCTGGCCGCAACGACGCTTGCTGGTGCGGCAGCGGCAAAAAATACAAGAAATGTCACAGCTCCTTTGATGAGCGCCTCGAGCGCCTGTGGGAAGAGGGCTGGAACGTCCTGCCCCGCACGCTCTATAAGACGCCTGCCGATATCGAGGGCATCAAGCGCTCGGCCGCCATCAACGTGGGCGTGCTCGATTATGTGGGTGAGCATATCACCGCGGGCATGACCACCAACCAGATCGACCAGATGATCTACGACTACACCGTCGAGCATGGTGGAACGCCGGCCGACCTCAACTACGAGGGCTACCCCAAGAGCGTGTGTACCTCGATCAATGACGTAGTCTGCCACGGTATCCCCTGCGATGCGGATGTGCTGCACGAGGGCGACATCATCAACGTGGACTGCTCAACGATCTTAGACGGCTATTTTAGCGACTCGAGCCGCATGTTCTGCATCGGCAAGGTCTCGGCCGAGCGCCAGCGCTTGGTCGACGTCACCCGCGCCAGCGTGGAGGCGGGTCTGGCAGCCGTCAAGCCATGGCTGTCGCTCTCCGTGATGGCCGAGGCCGTACAAAAGACGGTCGAGGACGCCGGCTTTAGCGTGGTGCGCGAGTACGGTGGCCACGGCATTGGTAAGGAGTTCCACGAGGACCCGTTTGTGGGCTTTACCACCGAGGCGCCCGACGTGGACACTATCATGGTTCCGGGCATGGTCTTTACTATCGAGCCCATGGTCAACGCCGGAGCACCCGACATTAAGATTAGCAAGGGCGATGGGTGGTGCGTGCGCACCAAGGACGGCAGCGACTCGGCCCAGTGCGAGGTACAGCTCGTGGTGACCGAGGACGGCTACGAGCTGCTGAGCTGGTAGCCGTAGATGCGCCGGATGCTGACGGGCACGCTCGTCTTACATCCGGCGTTTTATTTGAACGTTTTGCCAGATAAAACCTGCCAAAATAAACCTGTCCCTTTTTGGCAGGTTGAGCGGAGAGGAATGCTTGTGAACATCCTGGTTTTGCTGCCCGTCAACGACCGCCATCGTGCAATTCTTGAGTCGAGCGCTCCGGGCGAGGATTTTATCTACACGAGCGCCGGCGACATCACGCGCGAACAGGTCGCCGATGCCGACGTGATCCTGGGCAACATCGACCCTGACATGCTCACGGCATGCGACCATCTCCAGCTGTTGCAATTGCAGACCGCCGGCTATGACGACTACCTTGCCGCCGGCACCGTGCCGGCTAAAGCCAAGCTGTCTTGCTCGATCGGCGCCTACGGTCAGGCCGTGAGCGAGCACATGTTTGCCATGGTCCTTTCCATGATGAAGCGCCTGCCCGGCTATCACGACTTGCAGCGCGAGCATCGCTGGGAGGATTTGGGGCCGGTCACCTCGCTCAAAAACGCCAGCGTGCTGGTGCTGGGCGCAGGCGATATCGGCGGCCACTTTGCCACGCTCTGCCGCAGCATGGGTGCGCACGTCCGCGGCATCAAGCGCCATCCGCTCGTCTACCCCATTGTGTTTGAGGACATGGACGGCATGGATGCCCTGTCTGAGCGCCTGGCAGAGGCCGACATCGTCGCATCCTTTATGCCCAGCACGCCCGAGACCCGCGGCCTGGCGAACGCCGAGTTCTTCGCCGCGATGAAACCGGGCGCGTTCTTTGCCAACGGCGGCCGCGGCGATCTTGTGGTCGCCGACGACCTGGTTGCCGCTCTGGAATCGGGACATCTCGCCGGCGCCGCGGTCGACGTCACCGATCCCGAGCCGCTGCCCGCCACAAGCCCGCTGTGGGATGCACCCAACATGCTCATCACGCCGCATGTCTCGGGCTGGTTCCACCTAGCCGCCACGCTCAATAACGTGGTCGACATCGCCGCGGAGAATCTGCGTCACCTGCTGGCCGGCGAAACTTTACGTTGTTGGATTGAGCATTAGATTGTTCCGGCGTTTTACCAAACGCCGGAACCCCTCGACGCTGCGAGCCCGCCGTTTGGCCAATCTGCCGTTCAATTTCAAAGGCGCGACCAGAAGGTCAGCGCCTTTTCATTTCACGGCACCTTGGCTCAAACGGCGGGCTCTCGCTGACTTTTGCTCTCCCTGCGGCGGTTCCGCTGGCGTCGGCTTCATCTGCAAGCCTTAGCAGCTCCGTCTTACCGTTGACATTGCGGCATTTGCCCAGATAAAACCTGCCAAAATAAACCCGTCCTTTTTTGGCAGGTTTTAAAGCTCCACACTTTCGGCGCCGTTGATGTTTAGGTCGCGCTCGTAGAAAGCCGTGAGGGCACGAATCGCGCACATCACGTCGCGCACGCCACCGGTCTCGTAGCTCGAGTGCATGGCCAGCTGCGGCAGGCCCACGTCCACGGCGTGCATGCTCGCCTGCATATTGGACAGATTGCCGAGCGTGGAGCCACCCGCCATATCGCTCTTGTTGGCAAAGGCTTGCGTGGGCACGTCTGCGTCATCGCAGATGGCCTGGAACACTGCGCGGCTAAAGGCATCGGTGCAGTAGTGCTGGTTGGCGGCTTCCTTGATGACGATACCGCCGTTGAGCACGACCTGGTTGTGGGCATCGCACTTCTCGGCGTGGTTGGGATGCACGGCGTGCGCGTTGTCGCAGCTCACGAGCATCGAGGCGGCAAGCGCACGGTGGTACGACTCGTCATCAAAGCCCAGCGACCCGTTAATGCGACGCAACGCATCGGCCAAGAACGTCGACATAGCGCCCTGCTTGGTCTCGGAGCCAACCTCCTCGTTGTCGAAGCAGCAAAAGACCGAGATGTCATGCGCATTCTCGGCGCCCAAAAATGCCTGCAGCGAGGTGTAGGCGCAGGCTAGGTCGTCGAGCTTGGGCGTCGAGATAAACTCGTCGGCCCAGCCCCAAATGCGCGCGTCCTGACGATTGACCAGGAACAGATCGCGGCCCAAAATCTGTTCGGGCTCGACGTCCAGTTCGTCGGCGATCAGAGCATCAAAGTCGCCCTGCTTAAGCTCGCCGGCGCTGATGAGCGGGCACAGGTCGACAGCGCGGCTGGGTGCAAAGCCCTCATTGACGCCACGGTTCATATGGATAGCAAGGCTCGGAATGATAGCGACCTCGCGCTCGGTGGCAAGCAGGCGGCTCTCAATCCGGTCGCCCTCGCGCACCAGCACGCGTCCAGCCAGCGCCAACGGGCGATCGAACCAGGTGTAGTCGATCATGCCGCCGTAGGCCTCGGTGTTCAGGCGCAGCGTCTCGCCCGCGCCGTCAAGCTCGGGCACGGCCTTGACCTTAAACGTCGGAGAATCGCTGTGCGACGCCGTGAGCTGAAAATGATAGTCACCGGCAACGCCGTCCTCGCCCCACGTCGCGGCCAGGTCCTCGCCCACCTTAAAGGCGATAACGCTCGAGGTGTTGCGCTGCGTGTAATAACGCCCGCCCGGCTCGATGTCCCACGCCGCATTCTCGGGCAGGTAGGTAAAGCCCGCCTCGTCGAGCTCGGCCATAATGGTCGCCGCCGTATGGAACATGCTGGGGCACGCCTCGATAAAGTCGATAAGGTCGTTGGCGGCCTCGATATCGTCGGCCGTCACATGCGCGCGTTCGGGCGTTTCCTGATCCGTCATGCTCTCCCCTTTCGCTGGGTTGATGGTCCCCTCCAGCATACCCCGCCACGCCAGCGCCGCACTCTTCATTCCATGTTTAATCCCGTGCCACTCACCAGGTTGAGCCATCATGCCCGCGCTCCTTTTGCGATAATTACGCTAACAGGACGAGAGGAGCCGTCATGAAGCCACGTAACATTGCCATCGTCTGCGGTGTCGCGGGAGTCGCCGTCGGCCTTGCCGCTGCCACCGGTATCGTTTACCGCAAGCAAATCAAGTCCGCCGCGTCGCTCAAACGCTTGACCGGCTACGCGGATGGCTATGACCTGTACGCAATCGACATTGCCTACGACTACGATCTTGATCGCATCATCGCCGCTGGCGTGCGCGACGACCAGGCCTACATCGATGCCGTGGTGGCGCAGGTGCTGCCCGGTGTGCCGGCACATGTCCAGGCTCCCCAGTTTGCCTGCAGCGCTTTTGTCGCCGTAGATGCCGAAGGCCGCGTGCGCACCGGTCGCAATTACGACTTTAAGGACGACACCTCGGCGCTGCTGGTGCGCAATCACCCACGCGGCGGCTATGCCTCCATCGGGTTTGCCGCCCTTAACAACCTGGGCGATAACACTCCGCTTGACTCCGTCGCCGGACGCGCCGCCGCACTCATGGGTCCGTTTGCCCAGCTCGACGGTGTTAACGAATGCGGCGTGTCCGTTGCCGTGCTCACCCTGGATTCCAAGCCCTGTGACCAGGACACGCAACGCCCTGTCATCAATACCTCGCTCGCCATCCGTCTGGTACTCGACCGTGCCGCCACCACACAAGAAGCTGTCGACCTGCTTTCCGCCTACGATATGCACGCCATGGCGGGACGCGATTATCACTTCTTTATCAACGACGCCACCGGCGACGCGCGCGTAGTAGAGTGGGATCCGCACGATCCGGACCGCGCTTTCAAAGCGACTCCTGTACGCCAGGTTACGAACTTCTACCCCTGCTATGGCGACGAAGTGCTGCCCAACCAAAAGAACGGCGAGCTGGGCCATGGTAAAGAGCGCGCCGTCGCAATCGCCGATGTCCTTGACGCCCATGTCGGTGCCCAGGACGAAACGATTGCCTGGGAAGCCCTGCGCGCCGCAGCGCAAGAGCCCAATCCGGAAGACATCACCAGCAATACGCAATGGTCGGTCGTCTTTGACAATACCGAACCCGCCGCCGCTATTACGCTGCGCCGCCACTGGGGCGACGTCGACGCCTTCGCACTGTAAGGAGCCAGGCCCGTCGACCTTACGCTCGCCTGACGTTGTTTACATTTCTATACGCTTGAGCTAACACGTTTTACCCCCGTATCAGCAGTGTGCGGGGGTAAACTTATGCGCATGTTATAACTTGCCCGGAAGGATTCATCATGCTTAGGATCGGTCTTCTTACCAGTGGCGGCGACTGTCAGGCGCTCAACGCCACCATGCGCGGCATCGTCAAAACGCTTATGACCAATAGCGAAGAACCTATCGAGATCTATGGTTTTGAGGACGGCTACCAGGGCCTTATCTACAGCAGGTTCCGCGTCATGACGCCCGCCGATTTTAGCGGCATCCTCACCCGCGGCGGCACCATTTTGGGCACGAGCCGCACGCCGTTCAAGCGCCTGGACATTCCCGAGGCCGACGGTGTCGAGAAGGTGCCCGCGATGGTCCACACCTATCACAAGCTGCAACTCGACTGCCTGTTTATGCTGGGCGGCAACGGCTCCACCAAGACCGCCAACCGCCTGCGCGAAGAGGGCCTCAACGTTATCGCTCTGCCCAAGACCATCGATAACGACACCTGGGGCACCGAAATGACGTTTGGCTTTACGAGCGCCATCGACGTCGCCACCAAGTGCATCGACGACATCCACACCACCGCCTCGAGTCACGGCCGCGTGTTCGTTATCGAGATCATGGGCCACAAGGTTGGCTGGATCCCGCTGTACGCCGGCGTCGCGGGCGGCGCGGACGTCATCCTGATTCCCGAGATTCCCTACGAC
This sequence comes from Collinsella sp. LCP21S3_D3, assembly GCF_052118305.1. NCBI lineage: Bacteria > Bacillati > Actinomycetota > Coriobacteriia > Coriobacteriales > Coriobacteriaceae > Collinsella > Collinsella sp. LCP21S3_D3. The sequence continues at coordinate 72,736 of NZ_JBQKHK010000004.1, read as the reverse complement.
ATGGGTAACGTCATCAAGACCATCGAGCATCGCATGGAGACCGGCAGCCGCTTTACAATCGTGGCCGTCGCCGAGGGCGCTATCTCCAAGGAGGACGCGGCGCTGCCCAAGAAGGAGTACAAGAAGAAGCTCGCCGAGCGCACGAGTCCGTCGATTGTCTACGACATTGCCAAGGAAATCGAGGCCAAGACCGGTCGCGAGACCCGCGTCGCCATCCCCGGCCACACGCAGCGCGGCGGTCAGCCCGACGCCCAGGACCGCATCTTTGCGACCCAGTGCGGCGTCGAGGCGGCACTGGGCTGCCTACGCGGCGAGTTTGGCTACATGATTGCCCTGCGTGACGGCAAGATGTGCCACATGCCGCTCGAGGAGGTCGCCGGCAAGCTCAAGTTTGTCGATCCCCAGAGCGACCTGGTACGCGAGGCCAAGGCGCTGGGCATCAGCTTCGGCGACGAATAGCCTCGGCCGAAATCCATCCCATCGGGCCCTCCGACCCCGCCCGACGTATTTCGATTTGGCTCCTCCCTTGACTCCGTCAAAGGTCGCCAATCGAAATCGTCGGGCGGGGTCGGAGGGCCCTGCGTTTACATGCTCGCCGAGGCTATTCGACTTCTTGCTGCGGGTGCCTAGGGCAGGAGGCGCCGTGCATTTTTGGGAGTTTTCAGCAGCCGAGGGTGCCTGCATACTGAATTTTGGGCGAAAGGCAGGCGCCATGGGCCGCATCTTGTAAAAACGAGCGGCTCTTGAGGCGTTGGGAGCTCAGAATCAGGGCTTTCAGCGCAGTTTTGTGCGCCCGCTCCCATACTCGTGGACTCCGGAATGCTGAATTCTCCGGAATTTGCACGCCGCCCCTGGGGGTACCTGCGGGTAAAAAGCAACCGCCCCGCCAAAATATGCATTCCGCGGGGCGGTTTATGCAATAAAGCGACTGCGGAACGTCGCAGCTCGCTACAACTTGAATCCAAGAACAGGTTACTCGGCGCTCTTGAGGGCACCGACCATGTCAATCTTGTTGAGGGTACGGTTGGTGGCGAGGTTGACGATAAACGTAAAGCCAAACGAAAGCACCACAGCGAGCACGAAACTCAGCGGCTCGACCTCAACATCAAAGTACAGCGACGGCATCTGAAGAACGTACGTAAAGCTCTCGGCAAGCAGGCCACCCAGCGGCACGCCCAGTGCGGTGCCAATCGCCGTAAGGATCAACGTCTCCTTATTGACGTAGTGGTGCACCTCGCCACGGCGGAAGCCCAGCACCTTGATGGTCGCCAGCTCGCGTTCGCGCTCCGAAATATTCGTATTAGACAGCGTAAACACCACCACAAACGACAGGCACGCCGCCATAAAGGTCACAAGCACTACGACCGAATTGATAATCGTAAAGTTCGACTCATAGTTCTCCCAATGCTCGGCCGTACTCGAAATCGTAAGCCAACCGTCACTCTTAAGCTTCTTGCTAAACGCAATCTGGTCGGCCGACGAGCCCTTAAGCAGCACAAAGATCCCGTTAAGACGCGCGCTTCGGCCGAACGCGCGCTCATAGGTGCCCTGCGTCATATAAAGCGTGTTGCCCAAATAATTGAGCGAGATATCGCTAACCTTGACCTTGGTAACATTGAGCGACGAATCCTGGACCTGCGCCGTATCGCCCGGCTGAATCCCCAGCACCAGCTGTGAACTCTTGCTTAAATACACGTCCCCGTCACGCAGGGCGAGCGGTTCTTTGGACTCATCCTCCAGGCGCACGTAATCGTCCAGATCATTCGTGCGGTCATCGGGCACCACGATGAGCTGTACGGTCTCGCTCTTACCGCCAAACGTAAAGGTGACGTTGTCGGTCATAATCGGCAGGGTTGAGGTCACGCGTACGCCGGAGTCGCTGGCCGCGCTACGCTCTTCCAGCGCCGCACACGTCTGAGCATAGTCATCGGGATTGGCGACCGCCAGCAAGTCATAGCGCGTGATATGCCCGTACTGTTTGGGCGAAAGCGCCACCGACGTATCGCGGATGCCCATACCGCAGATCACGAGCGCCGTGCAGCCGGCGATACCGAAGATGGTCATAAAGGCACGTTTTTTGTAGCGGAACAGGTTACGCGCTGCCACCTTGTTCAAAAAGCCCATGCGGCGCCAAATAAAGCCGATGCGCTCAAGCAAGATGCGCGAGCCGGCTCGCGGGGCCTTGGGACGCATAAGTGAGGCTGGGGTCTCGGCCATCTCGTGGCGGCAGGCGATAATCGTGGCACCCACCACGCCCACGGTAAACAGCGCCACCGAGACGATCGAGGACACGATGTCGTACGAAAGCAGCATCTGGGGCAGTGAGTACATGTCGTCGAACACCGTAAACAGGAACAGCGGCAACCCCACAAATCCGATGATGTTGCCGAGTACGCCGCCGAACAGACAAGCCCACATCGAGTAGTCCACGTATTTGGACAGGATTCGCCCGCGTGAATAGCCGAGCGCCTTGTATAAGCCAATGAGCGTGCGCTCCTCCTCGACCATACGAGTGGCGGTGGTAAGGCTGATGAGCACGGCTACGACAAAGAAAATAAATGGGAAAACCGTGGCGATGGCCTCAATCGAAGAGCTGTCGCTCTCGACGCTTGAGTAGCTTGCGATGTTACCGCGATCCTGGATGTACCAAGTGCATTCGCCCAGATCGGAAAGCTCGGCGCGTGCATCGGCAAACTGCTGGTCGGTGGCGGCGCGGCGCTGGTCCAAATCGGCCTGAGCCCGAGCGCGCTCCTCACTGCCCTGGGGCATGCGGTTGATGTTGTCCTGCTCAATCCCAAAGAGCATATTCGCCTGGCGCTCGGAGGCATCCAATCTTGCCGGCGCGTCGACCGTCAGCTCTTGGGCGCGCACCTTCTCACGCTCGTCGCGAATCTTCTCGATATTACCCTTGACCTCGTTGATCTTTGTCGTGTAGGCATCTGAATAGGAGTTGAGGCTCTTGGCTCCCTCGACGATCACGTGGACCGCGGAGTAGGAAGAAGATGTCGCGGCATCCTCACTCACATAGAACTTATAGTCCGCAGCCGAAGCAGCGCGAAAGGCGTTGACTGTCGAGTCGGAGCTCACATCAGTAGGATCGAGGACCTCGGCCGTAATGGTGTAATCACCCGCGGCAAACTGGTCCTTGGCGCTTTGGTTCGACGAGCTCGCGTCATTGGCGGCAAAACTCACCGTGTCGCCGAGCTTTTTGCCCGAAGCCTTCAGGAACTTCGAAGTCACCGCGACCTCGCCGGCGCTCTCGGGCAAATCGCCGCTCACCAGCACCGGTTGATCGATATTCTTCCTGGAAAGGCTCTGCACGACTACACGCTCACGCGTGGTACCCACGGCGGTGTAGGCGGTCTCGGTGTAGATGCCCTCGGCCGTCTCGACGCCGTCGACCTCTTGAATGGCCGCAAGATCGTCGCGCGTAAGGCCATAGGTCGACTGCACGTTAATGTCATAGACATTCTGCTGGTCAAAATAGACGTCGACCGAATCGCGCAGATCCTCGCAGCCCGCCTTAAGACCGCACATCACGCTCACGCCGAGCGCGGTAATGACCACGATAGATAGGAAGCGCTTAAGACTGCCTCGGATTGTGCGGGAGATGCCACGGTGAAAAACCGTCGACGCCATATCATTTGAGCTTTGAGCGGTACGGTAGGTCGCGAACTCCCGATCGTGACCCACGTGCTCCGTATCGTGGTTTTGGCTGTTTTGGCGATCTTGGTCCATGGGCGCTACCACTCGATCGTCTCGATAGGCACGGGATTTTGCTGGACCGTCTCGCTCTCCACACGACCGCTCTTAAAGCAGATCAGGCGATCGGCCATGGGCGCGAGCGCGGAATTGTGCGTGATGATGATGACCGTAATGCCCTGCTTGCGGCAGGTATCCTGCAGCAGCTGCAAGATCTGCTTGCCGGTTTTATAGTCGAGCGCGCCCGTGGGCTCATCGCACAGGAGCAGCTTGGGGTTCTTGGCCAGTGCGCGGGCGATGGACACGCGCTGCTGCTCGCCGCCCGAAAGCTGCGCGGGGAAGTTGGCGAGGCGCTCGCCCAGGCCAACCTGGCGAAGTGTCTGTTCGGCATCGAACGAATCGGGGCAGATTTGCGCCGCAAGCTCGACGTTTTCGAGCGCCGTCAGGTTGGGAACCAGGTTATAGAACTGGAAGACAAAGCCGACGTCGGCGCGGCGGTATTCCACGAGCTGCGCCTCATTGGCGGAACTCACATCGCGCCCATCCACCGTTACGGTGCCGGAAGTCGCCGTATCCATGCCGCCCAGAATGTTGAGCGCCGTGGTCTTGCCGGCACCCGAAGCACCCAAAATGATGGCGAGCTCGCCACGCTCGACCGTAAAGCTCGCGCCGTCCAGCGCGTGAATGCGGGCGTCACCCTCGCCGTATGCTTTGACGACGTCTTTGAATTCGATATAAGCCATCGATTAATTCCCATCTGGTCGGATAACTCTTTAGTATTACCCATTTCGCACCGACCAAAAAGGGACAGGTTTATTTTGGCAGGTTTTATATGGGGAAACGAGGGGTGCGGGCAGGCACCAGGACTGTCCACGGCAACCATTTGACCCAAACCGTATCCACCGCTATGATGCCACTGCGGAATGAATGTCTCCGTTGGGTGCGCCAGCCAAGCTGCCGCGTTATCCTAAACCGCCTTGTTGCTGATGACTTCTGCTGTTACGTGATGCCCCTAGGCATCACGCTGCGGCAGGAGTCTTTTTTGTTTTGGAGGAGAAGTGTCGGAAAGCAGCGCATCGAGCAGAATCAAACGTCTGCTCAACACCTATAGCGGTCTTGTGCTTATGGGTGCCGTCGGAATCCCCGTCGGTATCATCGTTGGCGCCATCTGCGCGCTCTTTGGACGCGTGCTTTTGGCGATCGGCGCCTTCCGCGACGAACACATCACCCTGCTCCTCCCCTTCCTCGCCCTTATGGGCCTTGCCATCGTGTTTGCCTACCGCGCTTGGGGCAAGGGCACCGACCGCGGCATGAGCCTGGTATTCGACGTAGGCCACGGGCGTGAGGACGCCATCTCGCCGCGCTTGGTGCCGCTCATTATGCTGAGCACGTGGGGGACGCACCTCTTTGGCGGCAGTGCGGGACGCGAGGGGGTGGCCGTGCAGATCGGTGCAACCGTCTCACATTGGATCGGCCGACGTCTACCTTTCCGAGACCCCGGCAACACGTTTTTGCTTATCGGCATGGCCGCCGGCTTTGCCGGGCTCTTTCGAACGCCCCTTGCTGCCACGGTCTTTGCTATCGAAGTACTGGTCGCAGGACGCATGGAATACCGCGCGCTGTTTCCCGCGCTTACAGCCTCGCTCGCCGCAAGTATGACCTCCGGTGCCCTGGGACTCGAGAAGTTCGAGGTCGCCGTTGTCGCCTCATGCGCGCTTGATCTCCCCGGTCTTGGACGGCTTGCGGTACTAGGCATCGCGTTTGGCATGGTAGGCGGTGCCTTTGCCTGGTGCCTTGCGCATGCCAAGACCCTTGCGGCGCGGCTGCTCCCCAACCCCTATGCGCGCATCGCCGCTATCGGCATCGCGCTATCGGCGATTCTGTTCGCACTGTGGCAGGGTCGATACTGCGGCCTTGGCACCAACCTGATATCGGCGGCACTCAACGGTAACGGTAAGGTCGCCATCATGCCTTGGGACTGGGCACTCAAATTCGTACTCACCATCGCCACACTTGCCGCAGGATATCAGGGTGGTGAGGTGACGCCGCTGTTTTCCATCGGAGCCAGCCTGGGTGTCGTACTCGCCGGGATTCTCGGCATGCCCGCCGAACTCTGCGCCGCGCTGGGCTACGCAGCCGTCTTTGGCAGCGCCACCAATACGCTGCTCGCACCCATCCTTATTGGCTGCGAAGTCTTCGGCTTTGGTAATCTGCCGATGTTCTTTATTGTCTGCGTCGTGGCTTACCTGTTCAACATGGATAAGTCGATCTACGCCCTGCAGAAGCGGGCGTAGAAAGATGTCCAAGCAGGTGGTCTCAACCGGAAACGGCGTCCCACTCTGAGGCTGTATTCCGGGACACGGTTTCCGCTTGGGACGCCATTCGGAAAGCGCATCCCGCTTTAAAACGGAATTCCGGGACGTGGTTTCCGTCTGAGTCTCCATTCGGAAAGCGTGTCCCGTTCTTTCACGGCATCTTGGCTATGCAAAGTGCTCGAACGTTATTCCTCGTACGCGCCCTCAAGCCGAAGCAGCCACTCCTTGCGATCGAGCCCGCCGGCATATCCGTTAAGCGAGCCGTCGGCGGCAACCACGCGATGGCACGGCACGATAATCGAAATAGGGTTGCGAGCGACCGCAGCCCCCACCGCACGAGGAGACACAACGGGGTCCTCGTTCCCCGGCACCCGATGGCGGGCGGCGACACGAGCCGCAATCTCGCCATACGTAGCGACCTCGCCACGCGGAATAGAAAGCAGCTCAAACCAAACTTCACGCTGAAACGCCGTACCGATCATATGCAACGGCGGCGTATACCGAGGCTCCTGCCCTGCAAAATAAGCATTCAGCCATGCCCACGAACGCTCAAGCACAGAAGAAGCCGCACCATGAGCCGGACTCGCCGACGACATGCCACCAGCACCGGAAACCGCATCGACCCCTTCAACATGTTCGGAGTCTTCCCGGAGAAGCGTGGAGCCAAAGTGCTCCTGCCCCTCAAACCAAAGCCCCGTCAGACCGCGGCCATCAGCGGCAAGCAGGATTTCGCCCAAAGGCGAAGCAAACGTCGTCGTGACCACCAGCGGCTCCTTTCAAAACTCCGCACCATAATACCGCGAATTGTGCAGACAACCTGTCTGATACGCCCGGGCAGGCTCGTAATTGTTTAAGCGAGGCCGCTTTCCCCAATCAAGCGGAGAAGACGCGGGGCTTCGACGCCAGAGCGGTACCCATGCCAGCTGAGCTCTAATACTTTTCCCGAGAAGTGAACGAGTAAAAACGAAGCCCCGAAGCATCCACACCTTTAGACCGTAAAACCGCAGGATTCGCGCAGCAAAACCGCAGGAAATAGCGGTCAAAATATGCCAATGCTTCGGGGGTCCAAAATAGGTCGTTCACTTCTCGGGAAAAGTATTCAACTTCAATTCACCCCAACCCCAAAGTCACCTCAGGCAGCAGGCGCGAAGCGCCGCAGCTGCCGTCACGATCCCGCAGTCCCCAAAGGAGGCAGGCGCAAAGCGCCGAGGCCGCCGCCGGGACCAGGGCCCGCAACGGCCACGTGCCCTCACATCAGCCCAGCGGCCCCAACCAACAACGGCCCCATCGCAGGCCGCTCGCAGCCGAGTCACCGCAGGCGGGGGCCGGGCTTAGCTTTCAGAACACTCCGCAGACCAGTGCGGCGCCTTGTCCGCAGCTCCGAAGGAGCAGGACAAGGCGCCGCACATGGTCGAGGACGTTCTGAAAGCTAAGTCCGGCCCCCGCCGGACAGTTCCACCGCTACTCGCAGAGCAGTTTGGCGATCTGGACGGCGTTGGTTGCCGCGCCCTTACGGATTTGGTCGCCACAGCACCAGAAGGTGATGCCACGCGCGGCCTCGGGGTTCGAGATGTCGCGGCGCACGCGACCGACCCAAATCAGGTCCTGGTCGGAGGTGTCCATCGGCATGGGGAATCGGTCGTGCGCATCCTCGGCGCCCAAGTCGTCGACCAGCTTGACACCCGGGGCAGAAGCCAGCGCAGCACGGGCCTCCTCGACCGTAATGTCGCGCTCAAACTCGAGCGTAATGCTCTCGGAGTGCGAGCGCAGCACAGGCACGCGCACACAAGTGCAGTTCACGCGCAGCTCGGGCAGGTGCATAATCTTGCGACCCTCGTTTTGCAACTTCATCTCCTCGGAGGTAAAGCCCTCCTCCTTGACGCCGCCAATCTGCGGAATCAGGTTGCTCGCCAACTGGGCGGCAAATGCGCGCGGCTCGGGAATCTCCTCGCCACGACCCAGGGCGGCCAGCTGGGCCTCGAGCTCGGCCATACCGGGAGCACCAGCGCCCGAAGCCGCCTGGTACGTCGAGACGATCATGCGCTTCACGCCGGCGAGCTTGTGCAGCGGCCAGGTGGGAACCAGGCCGATGATGGTTGCGCAGTTAGGGTTAGCGATAAGGCCGTGATGCCACTTGATGTCGTCGGCATTGATCTCGGGCACGACGAGCGGCACCTCGGGATCCATACGGAAGGCGTGGCTGTTGTCGACCACGACGGCGCCACGCTTGACGGCCTCGGGCAGCAGCTCCTTGGCGATATCGTCGCCGGCAGCGCCGAGTACGATGTCGCAGCCCTCAAAGGCCTCGGGGCAAGCCTCCTCAATAACAACCTGCTCGCCGCGGAACTCGACGGTCTTGCCCGCAGAGCGCGCGCTCGCCAGCAGCTTGAGCTTGCCAACCGGAAACTCCTGCTCGTTGAGGCACTCGAGCATCTGGGTGCCCACGGCCCCTGTCGCGCCCAAAATAGCAACCGTGTACTGTTTCATGCTTCCCCCTTTAAAGGTTGTGGCTTTTGCCCGCACGCCACGCAGGCAGGATATTCTTGCCCAGTGTATACAAGAACGGGGCGGACACGAAACCCACCCCGTCGAAACGAAACCGAAACGAAACGCCCCGCGCTAGATTTTTGGAACATGCCTCAAAACCCACTCGTGCGCCAAAAGGTAGATTTCTAGACATATCCCAAAAATCTACCGGAATGGTCGCTATTTGTGGAGGGCAGCCAGGGCGGGTTCAATCGGTGCAGGAGCCTCCAGATCGGAGACCTTCACAATGCCGTTCTCGTCGGAGAAGGCACGGTAAATGGTCTGAATCGCCAGGTCGAAGTCCTTATCCTCGACACCGATAATGATGTTGATCTCGTCGCAGCTCTGCGAAATCATGCGCACGCTCACGCCAGCCTGGCCGAGCATGCCAAACAGGTGGCCAGAAATACCTGCGCGGCCGCGCAGGTTACGGCCGACGGTCGCGATGAGCGCCAGGCCCTCGACAACCTCAATCTCGAGCGGCTCAACCTCCTGCTGGATGTCGCCCACGAGCGAGTACAGCGAATCGTGCACATCCTGCTCCTGCACCACGGCGCCAAAGCGGTCGACGCCGGTGGGCATGTGCTCGACGGAAACGTCATAGCGCTCGAAGACCGAAAGTGCACGGCGCATAAAGCCGACGCGGGGCTTGGTGCGATCGCGGGCCACGTTGATGGCGACAAAACCGCGCTTGCCGGTCACGCCGGTAATGATGGGCTCCGCCTCGCCCTCATCAGCCGTCTCGCTAATGATGGTGCCGGGGTCCTGCGGCGCATTGGTGTTCTTGATGACCAGCGGAATACCCGCCTCGCGCACGGGGAACACGGCCTCCTCGTGCAGGACGCTTGCGCCCATGTACGAAAGCTCGCGCAGCTCCTCGTAGGTAACGCGCGCAATGGGCTGAGCCTCGGGAACAATACGCGGATCGGCAGAGTAGAAGCCCGAGACGTCGGTCCAGTTCTCGTAAAGGTCGGCGTCCAGACACTTGGCCAGGATCGAGCCCGAGATATCGCCGCCGCCACGATCGAGCAGCTTAATCTGGCCCTCACGCGTCGCGCCGTAGAAACCGGGCATAACAAAGCCGCCCTGCTGACCGTACTCCTGCACCAGCTCGGAGGTGCGGTTCATGCTGAGCGTACCGTCGTGATGGAACGCCACAACCGTCGCGGCGTCCAGGAACGGCAGGCCCAGGTACTCGGCCATCAGGCGAGCGGTGAAGTACTCGCCGCGGCTCACAAGCTCCTCGGTGGAGTAGCCGCCCGAGCGGGCGCGCTCGGCAAAGGCCGCGAACTCCTCACGGATGGGATAGGTGAGCTCCAGCTCGTCAGCGATATCAAAATAGCGCTGGCCAATGTCCTCGAGCAACTCCTCACACGACACGTGATACTTAACGTGCGCGTTAACCAGGTAGAGCAGGTCGGTCACCTTGGTGTCGCCCTTAAAGCGGCGACCGCAGGCGGAAACCACCACAAAACGGCGGGCCGGGTCGGCATCGACGATGGCCTTGATCTTCTTAAAGTGTTCGGCGTCGGCGACCGACGAGCCGCCAAATTTGGCAATCTTAATCATGGGCTGGAGGTTACCTTTCTAAAAGCCTCTGCGAACCTGTTTTGCGCGCTCTGATACCATGGTTTCACCGATTGGGACCAAGGCATCCGAGGAGCAGTGTTATATGGGAACTTATCATAGTACACGAGGACGCGCTTTATCGTGCTCAAGTAAGGTGGCAATCCGCACCGGCATCGCTCCCGACGGGGGTTTGTTTGTCTCGGACGAGCTCGGCACCCAGCAGGTCGATATCAGCTCGCTTGCAGATAAATCGTACTTTGAAATCGCTCAAGATGTGTTGAGAATGTTACTGAATGATTACACGGGCGAAGAAATTTCCGCCTGTGTGAATGAGGCATATCGCGGCACGTTCGCGAGTGAAGAGGTTACGCCGCTCGTCAAACTCGCCGCTGCGCCGGGCGCTGACGCCCCTCAGACCTATGTGATGGAGCTCTTTGGCGGCCCCACGAGTGCCTTTAAGGACGTCGCCCTGCAGATGCTCCCCCGCCTCATGGCCCGCACTTCCGCCAAGGACGGCGGCGCCGAACGCATCATGATCGTCACCGCCACGTCGGGCGACACCGGCAAGGCCGCACTCGCCGGTTTTGCCGACGCTCCGGGCACGGGCATCACCGTCTTTTATCCCGAAGGCAAAGTCAGCCGCGTGCAGAATCTGCAGATGTCCACACAGGAAGGCGATAACGTCGCCGTCTGCGGCATTCGCGGCAACTTCGACGATGCCCAGAGTGCCGTCAAGCGCATCTTTGCCGATAAGGAGCTTGCCGAGCGCTTGGAGGCCGCCGGAACGGTGCTTTCGAGTGCCAACTCCATCAACGTCGGCCGTCTGGTGCCGCAGGTCGTCTACTACTTTGCCGCCTATGCGCAGCTGTTGCGCGCCGGCGCCATCGAGGCCGGCGACGCTGTGGAGTTCTGCGTACCGACCGGCAACTTTGGCGATATCCTGGCCGGCTACTATGCCAAGCGCATGGGTTTGCCCGTCGCCAAGCTCATTGTCGCGAGCGACAAGAACAACGTGCTGGCTGACTTCCTGACCACCGGCGTCTACGACCGCAACCGTCCGTTCTTCACGACCATCTCGCCGTCGATGGACATCCTCATCAGCTCCAACCTGGAACGCATGCTCTACTTCCTGTCCGATGGCGACTGCGAGCTTGTTGCCAGCCTTATGGAGCAGCTGGCAAAGACTGGTCACTATGAGGTTCCCGCCGACCTGCTGGCAAAGATTCAGAGCGTCTTTGGCTGCGGCTGGGCCAGCGAGGACGAGGTCCTCGCTGCCATCAAGAGCTGCTGGGATGCGAACGGCTACGTGATCGACCCGCACACCGCTTGCGGCTATCACGTCTTTGAAAAGGTCGCTCCCGCCGAAGGGGCCAAGGCCCGTGTGCTGCTTTCGACCGCCAGCCCCTACAAGTTCCCGCGTGCCTGCTGCGATGCTCTGGGTCTCAACGTTCCCGAGGACGACTTTGAGGCCATGCGCGTGCTCGAGCAGGCCACCAATACGACCGCACCGGCACAGCTCGCCGAGCTCGAGTCCAAACCCGTCCGCTTCGAAGACGTCTGCGACGTCGATGAGATGGCAAGCTACGTCGAGTCTGCAGCAAAAAAGATGGCTACCAACTAAAACCCTTATTAAGCGCCGGCGAAAGCCGGCGCACCTTCTTTTATCAGATAACCCCCGGGATGATGACGAACGCGCACAGCGTGCCTGGCTGTTGAGTTCGTCGCGAGTTCCGCACGCAAAGGAAAGCACTTAATGTGCTTTCCGTCTTGCGCAGGACTGCCCGAGCAGCGAACTAAACAGCCAGGCACGCCAGGAGGACCCACATGATCAAGATCACCGTCCCAGCAACCAGCGCCAACTTGGGCATCGGCTACGACACCCTCGGCATGGCCGTCAGCCTCTACTCGCACTTCACCTTCGAGCGCGCTGACAAGCTCACCATCACGGGCTGCCCCGAGGAGTTCCAAAACGAGAACAACCTGGTCTACGTCAGCTTTGTCGATGCGCTGGCCGCATGGGGCGAGCCGGCTTTTCCCGTTGCCATCGACATTCAAACCGATGTACCCGTCGCTCGCGGCCTGGGTTCCAGCTCCACTTGCGTCGTCGCTGGCATTATGGCCGCCGCCGCACTGACAGGCCACACCGTCGACCGCGCTGAGCTCGTCCGCATTGCCACCGAGGTCGAGGGCCATCCCGATAACGTCGCTCCCGCCATCCTGGGCGGCGCCGTCTGCTCCTTTACGCCGACCGATTCGCTCCCCCAGTGCCTGCGCTACGAGGTGAGCGATCGCTTGCGTTTTATTACCGTGATTCCGCCCTACGAGGTTCACACGAGCGAGGCGCGCAAGGTCGTGCCGCAGGAGATTCCGCTCTCCACCGCCGTATGGCAAATGGGCCGTATCGCCGGCATGACGCGAGGCCTGGAGGCCGGCGACCTCGACCTGATTGCCGCCGCCAATGACGACCGCATCCAGGAGCCCTATCGTCGTCGCCTGATTCCCGACTACAACGCTGTGCGCGACACCTGCCTTAACGGCGGCGCCAAGACCATCTGGATCAGCGGTTCGGGCTCTACCCTTATGGCTGTGACCGACGACACCATCGTGGCAAAATTCCTGCAGGTCAAGCTGCGCGAGCAGTTCCCCAAGTGTGAGACGCATATTCTAACGTGCGACACCGAGGGCGCTCAAATCGAGTACCTGTAGCGCCCTGTCTCATTGCTCTCACCGGTCTCCTTGGGGCTTCCCCTGAAAACGTCCTCGATCATGAATTGCCCCGTCGTGCGCTACCCGCGACGGGCCAATTCGATCTGCGGATTGTTTTCAGGGGAAGCCCCAAGGAGACCTACGCGACCTCGACAGGATAATCGCATTCGCTGATTTAATATTGCGCTCCTTCGGAGCTGCGGATAAGCGGGCCTCGTGCTGCGGAATGTTTTTAAGGGGATGCCCCCGGGTGGCCCTATGGCAACGTGGCTAGCGATGTCTATAGGGACCCACGCTTTGAAGGAGCGCCGGGCTGAAATTATGGCCCTTTATTGATAGGGGCTCTTACTAGGCTGGAGCACTTACTAGTGACAGGCTTCGACTGTGTGCTTGGTTTACGCCGCACTGGGTTCCTTGTATTCGAAGACTGGTTCTAGGAGGTCTTCGATGTTGCAGTGGAGGGCTTTTGCTATGGCTCTTACGCTTGTTACCGAAGCTTCATTGATGTTTCTCTGGCGCTGCTCGTACATTTGGATTGAGCGGAGTGACACACCCGATTCGTATGCTAGGTCTTGTTGGGTTTTCTTAAGCTTCTTTCTTGCTAACGCAAGTTTGGTTTGCCTGGACGCTTTTTTCGCCATATTGCAGACGAGGCGAGCCACTCGTTCCTCCGATGCTTCGTGCCAGGGGTAATACAGACTGCGCAGCACATCAAATGGAACGACATGCAGCAAATCTTCGAAAGACTCTCCTAGGCGCCACTGCAGGTATGCCAGCATCCAGCCCGCCCAATATTCCGGCGTCTTCTCAAATCGATAGGTGCAGTCCGGTATGGGCCTGTTTTGATAGCCCGACCTTTCAGCGATAAGCGCGAACAGCTCAACACCCGATTTTCCCGACACTACCCATGCGTTGCCGCGTTCAAACTCGCGAGCAACCCCGCTCAGGCAAAAGAATTCAGCAACTTCAGATCCTTCTGCTCCATAGTCATTGACGGCAAAGTCGAAGCAGTCGCCGAGGTTGTTCATTGCGTCCTCAAGGTAGTAGACGGGATATGTCCTACTCGGTCCACGATCTGTTAACTCTTGGATCATTTAAATCAACCCTCCCTGCCATTAAATCCCTAATGTCGATACCTTCGGAATCGAACCCATTGACCGTATCCAAGTATTTGCGTCGAGCATTCTGCTCTCGCTCAAAACGCTTGGGATAAAACTCAGACCCCGAAGCCCGCTTCCAATCGCAGAATCTAATCATCGAAAATGCGCGCTCGCTCATAAGGGCATATTGGATACCCAAATCACCCAAGCACATGATACGTTGCAGCTGTCTGAGCGATATCATGCCGCTGACAAACTGTCTTGCAAACGAAAAATAGGAGTCGTCAGCACGATAGCCTCGAATAACGTCATAAGGAGATGTATCAATTAAGCAGTTATCAAGTAGATAGCGAAGCCCTTCACGCGCCAATGGCGTCGAAACATTGAACTCTCTGTTATTCGCCAGAATTGCAAGCCAATTGAGGATTGAAAACTCCCCAGACTCCAAATCCAAGACCGAAAGGCCATCTAAATCAAGCTCATATCGATTGGCAACGCCATCAGACTCGGTCCGGCATGCCCATTCCATCGCCATTTCCTCATGTGACGTGCAATAAAACCCGCGCCCATAGTCATTGAATTGTCTGCATTTATCCAACGACGGACGTTCGACAACAACCTCCGACCCGTGCCAAAGCTCCATATCGACCTCCAAACAAAAATATCACCCCAGTGATAGTGTACCAACAACTATCACTGGGGTGATATAGATGGATGAATACTATTGTCTGCCAAGAGCCCCTACTAGAGGCAGGCCTCGGCAATGCGGCGCTTGAGCTCGTCGATGCCGGTGCCGGTCTGGGAGCTTGTGATGATTACGTTTTCGGCCGGGACGTTGAGTTGCTTTTTGATGGCTGCCGCTTGGCGGGCCTGCTGGGTGCGGCTGAGTTTGTCGGCCTTGGTGAGGCAGACGATAAAGTTGAACTCGTTGCCCTGCAGGTAGTCGATCATGTCATGGTCGAGCTTGCTGGGGTCATGGCGAATGTCCACCAGCGACACAACCAGGTTAAAGCTGCGCTCGGAGTCGAAGAAGTCGCCGATGAGCTCGGCCCAGCGGTCGCGCTCGGCCTTGGAACGACGGGCGAAACCGTAGCCCGGCAGGTCCACAAAGTGCACGTCGTCGGCCTCGAAGAAATTGATATTGCTCGTCTTGCCCGGCGTGCTCGAAACCTTGACCAGGTTCTTGCGGCCAAAGAGCTTGTTCATGATGGACGACTTGCCCACATTGGAGCGGCCCACAAAGCTCACCTCGGGACAGGTGGACTCGGGGATCTGCGAAACCTTGCCGTAGCTGGCGACGAACTTGGCAAGCTGGTAGTTAATGGAATCGGCCATAGATACTCCTTGGTCGTAGGTTCTTACAATAGGGATGCACGATTACGCAGCGGCGATGCAGCGGACGATATCGAGTGTAATGCCGCTCGCGGTGCGGGCGTACTCGCCCAAATCGAACTCTCGCTCGCAAAACGCGTCATATGCCTCGTCACAATTATCGCTGATAGCACGCAGCACCAGACAATCGACACCGTTCTTGGCTGCAATATGGGCAATCGCAGCACCTTCCATCTCAACGCAATCGGCATGCGTCGCCTCGATGGCGGCGGTGCGCATGGCGTCGCCCGTTACAAAGCGGTCGCCTGTAGCGATAGTGCCAACCAGGAACTGTTTAGGGTCCTTCTCCGCAGCGGAATCAGAAGCGTAAGCATCGATAAACCCATGTTCGGCAAGCACGGTGGTGGCGATGTCAACCAGAGCCGGTGTCGAGGCAAACTCCTCAAGCTCCGGCGCCGACTCGGCGATGAGCGCCGTGTCGGTATCCAGATAGCGCAGACACTTGCCAATAACCACGTCATTGATATGGAGTCTGGAGTTTAAGCCACCCGCAATGCCCGAAAACACAACGGCCTGCGGAGCATATCTGCTGATGAGATGCTGTGTTGCACTAGCGGCGTTTACGGTTCCCATGCCAGCGGTCGTGGCGACCACTGACAGACCGTTGAGCTCGCCGCTTACAACGCTCAAGCCTGCCTCTTGCGACACATGGGCGCCGTTCAGTTCTTCTTTAATCTGCGCAACCTCTTTTTCGAGTGCACCGATGATTGCGATGGTAGGCATACCATCCCCCAAACCTGTGAAAACTGTTTATCCACGGTATGGTACCAGCATTTTGACTCAACCGCGCAATACGAAGCTGTTAGGCCAGCGCAGCGCGGGTATCGTAGAGCGCCTTGGCGATGGCGGCCACGGCCTCACTCGAACGGTCACTCCACGGCATCGATGACATGATGCTCATAATGTAGGTGTCGCCATCGACATCGATGAGGCCAGCATCGCACGTCGCATTGCAACCTGCCTCGCTGATCCAGCCGGCCTTGTTACGCACCATGGCATGGTCGTCCGCAATGCCGTCACGGATAAAGGACCGGGTCGTAGAGGCCAGAAGGCCCGACAGCCATTGCGACGTCTCGCTCTCACGGATCAAATACTCGCTCATCTCGCGCCACAACTTGGCCGAGGTGCGCGGGCAGTAGGTTGGGAAATCGCTCATCGAATCGAGCGCGACCTCGTCTTCGACGCCGAGTGCGGCAATCCAATCCTCGTAGCCATCTTGATCAAACGTTGCACGCAACGCGACAAACGAGTCGTTATCCGAGTTGACGACCGAGGTCTCGATCAGGTCGCGAACCGTCAGCCAGCCCATACTGTAGCCGCCATAGGTGCCCAGAGTATCATCGAGCGATACTTGCCCTGTCTCGACCAGTAACTCGCAGACGTAGAGTACATAGAGCGCCTTGTAGCTGCTCGCACCGTACACCTCGGCGTCCGCGTTATACGTCACGCCCTTGCCGCTCGACAGATCGTAAAACACCACGCCCACGTCGCCCAATTCCTGGGCCTGATCAAGGGTATCTTGGAGCGCGGCGAGGCTCTCATCCTCCAGGGCGGGGATCTGGTCATCAACCAGTGAGAAGGCCTGCACGGTATCGCCTGAGGGAATATCGTTAAAGTCCGCCTTCGAAAGCCTCGTCTTGAGGCTCGCTGTCGACAGGGTTTGACTTGCGGTGGCTTTAGATTTAGAGACCTTTTTGTTTTGCGTCTGTACCGTTGACGCATCTGAGGGTGCCATTCGCTCCGACGCGTAGGTTTTAGCGGTAATTCCGAGGATAATAACCGCCAACGTTAGCATCCCAATGGCGGCAATCTTCGTCACGCGGATGCAAGCGTCGGCAAGGCCACGCGAAGACGTGCCCTTCGTCTCATATCTGCTGCTATGCTGCGACACATACTCGTCCCGCGATGCGTTGTTTCGCACATGGTCTCCTGGCTGCTCCCGTTCATATACGAGCAGCATAATACCGAGCAGGCATTTCTTTCCAAAGATATTCAGAAGCGTTTAAGGTGTCTTTAAAGAAACCACAAGCGTATTTATCCAAATGGCACGATTCTGTTGCGCATCTCACCGCAACCCAGAGAGCAGTCTTTTTAGGACGGGGCTCTTTTAGCTACTTCTCCACCCTACCGGCCCCAAATGAGCTACCCCTAGCCGATAGCGTTTTTGAGTTCCGCGCGGCGCTTTTTCATGCCCGTCATGACGGCGTTGCGCAGCTCGGGCATGCGCGCGGTATCCATCTGTGGAACGCCCTCGAGCTTATAGGGAATCCCCAGCTGCTCATACTTGACGACGCCCATCGTGTGATACGGCAGCATTTCCAGGCCCACCACGTTATGCCACGGGGCAATCAGACGACCGAGTGCCTCGCACTCCTCTGCCGTGTCGGTAATGCCCGGTACTACCACGTGACGGATAACGACCTTGATCCTGCGACGCGCCAGCTCATCGCCAAACGCCAGGATGCGCGCAGGATCGCAACCGGTCAGCTTTTTATGCTCGACGGGATCGGCGTGTTTAATGTCGAGCAGCACCATATCGGTCTCGTTGAGTACGGCATCGAACTTCTCGGGATGCGCGGGGTCGAACGCATAGCCGCAACTATCCAAGCAGGTATGTACGCGACCATCGGGGTTGTTGTGCATTGCGCGGAACAGGTCGGCCAAGAACTCAGGCTGCAGGAGCGGCTCGCCGCCGGATACCGTAATACCACCGCTGCGGTAAAACTCATGGTTGCTCTGGAACTCGTCTATCAGGTGCTCGACGGTCACCATGGTGCCGCCGTTAACCGACCAGGTATCGGGGTTGTGGCAATACGCACAGCGCATGGGGCAGCCCTGAACAAACACCACAAAGCGGATGCCGGGTCCATCGACCGTTCCCATCGTCTCGATCGAATGCACGCGGCCCAGGGCAAACGCGGAGTCCTCAGGACGAGCGTCCATACCCTCGAGCTTCATCTCAGCCATTCCCGCTACCTTGCCTCTCATTGGTTTTTAGATACATAAATGCCAGAGTCATTCTAGCCTATATGCTTGATGGCGAAACGGTTTAGCGGTCAATTGGATTGTCCTATTTGGCCCCATGCAAAAGCGGCGGGAAGGTTGTCGCAACCCGCCCGCCGCCGAGGCAATAGAAATCGATAGACACCAGGCGTTACGCCTTGAGCGTGAGCACCGCGCCGAAGGCGGTCGGGCCGCAATGGCTCGAGATGACGCCGCCGACCTGAGTCCAGGTAACGTCCTTAAAGCCCAGGTCGTGCGCATAGACTTCCATGTCGTCGCGCAGCTCCTCGGAAAGGCCTACCGAATACGCCAGGCCAATGTGCGAGTAGTCAATTTCGCCCTTCGCAACCATGTGGTCAATAAAGGCGCGGGCGCACTTGAGCATAGAGCCGCGGAACTTCTTGGTCGCCACAAACTTGCCACCCGTTACCTCAATGCAGGGCTTAATCTTGAGCAGATGGGCGCCCAGGAACGCCACGTTGGACAAGCGACCGCCCGCCTTAAGGAAGGCAAGGTCGGTAGGAACAAAGCCCAGCAACACGCGGTCCATAACGGAGTTCGTAAAAGCAAAGATCTCGTCGACGGTGGCATCGGGATGAGCCTCGATGTATTTGGCGGTCTCGACGACAACAAGCGACTGGCCCACCGAGACAAAACGCGTGTCCATGGAGAACACGTAGTCGCGCCCCTCTGCCGCGATCTTCGAGGACTGATGCGAACAGGTCGTGGCCTCGGAATACGCAAGATACAAAATGGTCGCGTCGGGCTGCTCGGCGTGAATGCGGTCGTACACGCGAGAGAAATCTGCCGGCGCGCAGCCGCTGGTCTTGGGCATCACGCCAAACTCGTTGCAGCGCGAATAGATCTCGAGCGGATCGATCGAGCCGTCCTCGACGGTCTCGTCACCAATCGTGACATGCATGGGCACACGCACAATGCCGTAGCGTTCGCAGAGCTCTGGCGTCACATCCGAACCAGATTCAACCACGATTACGTACTTGCCCATTCTTATCACGACCCATCTCGACGTTGACTTTTTAATATGTGACGCACGTCCGCCGTCCTGCTACAGAACGGTCTCCAAGCGCCAAAGAGACGCCGTCCCTTGCACAAAACAAAGGACAGCGTCTCCCTGGAAAACTCCGTTCTTAACTGAGATTTTACACGGTTTATTACTAAGTGTTACTTACTCCGCAAACGGTAGCTATACGCGATAAACGGTAGCAAGTAAGTATCCAGAACGCTCAGCCCATTAGGAGAGTTCCGCCTAAAGGGTGACTACACAGGACCCCGCCGGGGCTGTTTGGGCTACCTCCCAAAACATTCCACAGGACGCAAGAAGCCCTCGCCGCACGAAGTGCGCAGCGAGGGCTTCTTGCATGTCCGAGGACACCAATTTAATTTAGCGTGGTTCCCTAAAGTGCGATAACGCAGGAGGCCCGGTAAGGCCGGGAGCACTTTGCCTCGCAAACATTCCGCAGCCGCGAAGCGGCGAGGACGTTTGAGAGGCAAAGTGCGTAGGCCTTACCGGGTCTCCGGTGGGAGTTGAGTCCCTTTAGAACTTGTTGTGGAAGGTACGCGAAATGACCTCGTCCTGCTGCTCCTTGGTGAGCGTGTGGAAGTTCACGGCATAGCCGGAAACGCGGATGGTCAGCTGCGGGTACTTCTCGGGGTGAGCCTGAGCGTCGAGCAGCGTCTCACGGTTGAAGACGTTGATGTTCAGGTGGTGGCCACCCTTCTCGGCGTAAGCGTCGAGCATGTGGACCAGGTTGTCGGCCTGAGTCTCGGAAACTTCAGAAACCTTCATAATGTGTCTCCTTCAATCGATCGGCGCCGGCCGAAACCGGCGCACTAATCAGTAATCGTTATTGTTAGTATAGCACTAACAATAGTTACTCGCCCAGCTGATCAAGGTCGATATCACCAAAGAACACCTGGTCCTCCTTGCCGAGCGCGCCCGGGATGATGGAGAAGGTGTTGGAGATGCCGTCCTGGGCATCGCGGAACGGGAGCTTGGAAACCGAAGACAGCGAAGCGATGGCGCCCTGGCTATCGCGCTTGTGCATGGGGTTAGCACCCGGGGCGAACGGCTGGCCAGCCTTGCGGCCGTCGGGCGTGGAGCCGGTCTTCTTACCGTACACGACGTTGGAGGTAATGGTCAGAACCGAGGTCGTGGGCACGGAGTTGCGGTAGGTGTCGTTCATGCGGATGTACTCCATGAACTGGTGCACAACGTCGTGAGCGATCTGGTCGACGCGGTCGTCGTCGTTACCGTACTTGGGGAACTCGCCCTCGGTCTCGAAGTCGACGATGATGCCGTTCTCGTCACGGACGGGGTGAACCTTGGCGTACTTGATGGCGGACAGGGAGTCAGCCACGACGGAAAGGCCAGCGATGCCCGTAGCGAACCAGCGGTGCACGTGCTTGTCGTGCAGAGCCATCTGGATGCGCTCGTAGCAATACTTGTCGTGCATGTAGTGAATGATGTTCAGCGAGTTGACGTACACGCCAGCGAGCCACTTCATCATGTCGTTGTACTTGGCCATAACGTCATCGTAATCGAGCGTGTCGCCCTCGACGGCGCGATACTTGGGGCCGACCTGCTTCTTGGAGACCTCGTCAACACCGCCGTTGAGTGCGTACAGCAGGCACTTGGCCAGGTTGGCACGAGCGCCGAAGAACTGCATCTCCTTGCCAATGCGCATGGAGGACACGCAGCAGGCGATGCCGTAGTCGTCGCCGTGGTAAACGCGCATGAGGTCGTCGTTCTCGTACTGGACCGAGGAGCTGGCGACAGAAGTCTTGGCGCAGAACTTCTTGAAGTTCTCGGGAAGACGGGTCGACCACAGAACGGTCATGTTGGGCTCGGGGCTGGTGCCCATGTTCTCGAGCGTGTGCAGGTAGCGGAAGCTCATCTTGGTAACGAGCGTACGGCCGTCAACACCCATGCCGCCGATGGACTCGGTGACCCACTGCGGATCGCCGGTAAACAGGGCCTGGTACTCGGGGGTACGGGCAAACTTGACCATGCGGAGCTTCATGATGAAGTGATCCACGAACTCCTGGATCTGCTCCTCGGTAAAGGTACCGTTGGCAAGGTCGCGCTCAGCGTAGATGTCGATGAACGTAGAGGTACGGCCGATGGACATAGCGGCGCCGTTCTGCTCCTTGACGGCAGCGAGGTAGGCGAAGTACATCCACTGGATGGCCTCCTGCGTGTTGGTAGCAGGTTTGGAAATATCGAAACCATAGGTCTCGGCCATCATCTTGAGCTCGCCGAGGGCGCGGATCTGCTCCTGCAGCTCCTCGCGATCGCGGATGTTGTCGGCGGTCATGACCGTCGGGGTGGAAGCCTTCTGGGCCTCCTTGTCCTTGATCAGGTAGTCGACGCCGTACAGGGCGACACGACGGTAGTCGCCGATGATGCGGCCGCGGCCATAGCCATCGGGCAGACCGGTGATAATGTGAGCCGAGCGGCAAGCACGCATCTCGGGGGTGTAGACATCGAAGACGCCGGCGTTGTGGGTCTTGCGCTCGAAGGTGTAGCGCTCGACGACGTTCTCGTCGATCTTGTAGCCGTGCTGGCTGGCAGCCTGGCAAGCGATGCGGATACCACCGTTGACGTGCAGAGCGCGCTTGAGCGGCTTGTCAGTCTGGAGGCCAACAATGGTCTCCTTCTCGCGGTGGGCGTTATCGATGTAGCCAGCGGGGTGGCTCACGATACCCGTGACAGTCTTGGTGTCCATATCGAGGACGCCGCCCTGCTCGCGCTCCTTGAGCAGCAGGTCGAGAACCTCGCCCCACAGCTCCTTGGTACGCTCGGTCGGACCGGCGAGGAACGATTCGTCGCCCTCGTAGGGGGTGTAGTTCTTCTGGATGAAGTCTCGGACGTCAACCTCTCCCGTCCAGATGCCTTCTTTGAAGCCTTCCCATGCCTCCTGCATTGTGTAACCACGCTCCTAGTTACGTATAATGCGGCGCTCTCTCACACCGCTGCTTATTGAATTCTTGAATGTTCGGGTTGCATGACCGGCTTCATTCGCCTTCCATCGCGCGTTAGCACAGGGAAAAACGTTTGTCCACCTTGGAACTGCAACCCAAAACCCAAGATTTCACCCGTCTGAGAAGGATAACATAGCCACCCCCTTCATCAGGGCTGTTATATGTTTCTTTTTTTATACCATTAGGGCGTTTTTAACAAATCCGCAGGAAATGCGAGCGCGAACAACTACCGTTCACCGATTTGTTTGGTATTTTTCCTTGCCTTTGTACGACGTTCACTCTAGCTGTTATGCCAGCTTTAGCAGGGTAAAGTGCCCCAGAGACCCACAGAAACTGCAGGGCGGCCACGGGATTTCCCCCGGGGCCGCCCTGTGGCGTGGCTAGTTCTTTAGCTTTGATTGCCGCTTGGCATTAAGCGGCTGCGGTGACCCTGTCGGCCGCGGCCTTTTTGCTGTCGCCGTGACCCTGGCCCTCAAAATGCTTGTAGCACCAGCTGGTGACCAGCGGGGTCAAAATGGCCGTCACGATGGCGCACGCTGCAACCTGCGCCGTAGCCGTCGCGAGCACGGCGCCACCGTACATGGCCTCGTTGACACTCGCCATGGCGGCAGGCGTGGCCACATTGGCTCCGGCGCAGCTCGAAATGGCCGCACCTGCGACACCCGTGCCGCCCGTGAACTTATCGACCGCGATGACGGGAATTGCAAAGACCACCGAGCAGATCACGCCGAGCAGGATGCCGGGAAGACCGCCGTTGATGAGCTGGCCAAAGGTCATGGTCGAGCCCATGGCAAAGAAGACGAGCACGATGATGGCGGAAAGTGCCGGAGCCATCATCTTCTTAAAGCTCGGGAAGAGGTTACCCAGAATAATGCCGACGACGATCGGCAGGATGGCGCCCACGAGCGACCAGCCGATCGGAGCCTGGCCAGCAGCGCCGAGCACGATCATTGTGACCGGAGGGCCGACAACGAGTGTGGTGATGGCGACGGCGCCACGTTCGGCCTCGTTGCCCATGGTGCCCATCAGACCAGCGTACATAGCGTTGTTGGCGCCGGTGCAAGCCGCCAGCATCACCATGGCAGAGATACCAAACAGGTTGTCGTTGAATACATAAAGGATGAGCAGCGACACGGCAACGACCACGATCTGCTTGACAGCGATGATGATGGCGCCGCGTGCAGCGGCGGCAGGAGCACTTTTAAACGAAATCGTCGTACCGACGATGAGCAAAAAAGCGCCCACGAGCGGGCTTGCACCCTGCTGGGTCATGCCAAGCGTAAAGCTGCCGAGCGTTTTGAACAGGTTGGGGAATAGCGTGTTGAGCAAGCAGCCCAGCAAAAGCGGCACCAAAATATTGGCGCCCGGGATGGAGGACATCTTAAAGAACGGCTCCTTTGCAGCCGGCGCCTCCACCGCAGTCGATTCACTCATATATATCTCCTTTGGATGCATGCGAATCGTAGCCGCACGCGCCTATGTCAGAAAGAAGGCGACAACCCCGATTCTCCAGGGTCGCCGCCAAACGATTACCGCGGGGTATTACCCGTCCAGGACGATGCCGCCGTCGCAGTCACCGATCTCGCCGTTCACGAAGCTGGCGAGATCGGAAGCGAAGAACAGCACCATCTGCGCAGGCTCGCTGGCCTGGGCGGCGCGGCCCAGAGGAATACCGTTGATGATGCGCTGAGAGTTCTCGTCAGAAAGGATCGACGTCATGTCGGTAAGCGTGAGCGACGGGCACACAGCGTTGCAGCGGACGCCGAACTTACCGCCCTCCTTGGCGACCGCCTTGGTAAGGCCGTTGACACCGGCCTTGGAGCTCGCGTAGGCCGCGGTGCCGAGCAGGCCGCCGCCGATCTTGCCAGCAACGGAGCTCACGTTGACGATAGTGCCGGCATGTGCCGCCTTAAAGTGCGGGTACACGGCATTCATCATGGTAAAGGTGCCGTTGAGGTTGATGTCGATGGTGCGACGCCACTCGGTGTCGTCGATCTCGTCAAACTTCTTGGTGCTGATGACACCGGCGCAGTTGATCAGGATGTTGGTTTGCGGCAGGTCCGTAAAAATCTGCTCGACGGTCTCGCGCGCCTTGGGCGCATCGGCGACATCGAGCTGATAGAACTTGTTGCCCTCGCCAAGCTCGGCCACAGCCGCCTCGCCCTTAGCAGCGTTCCTTGCGATGAGCGCGACGTGTCCGCCGCCCGCAACGATACCCTTGGCAATCTCGAGGCCAATGCCCTGAGTGCCACCGGTAACGATCGCGGTTTTACCCGTGAAGTCAAATGCCATGACTCCAACCCCCTTGATTCAGATGTCTCCTTGCGGGAAGTTGGAGCATCGCACATGGCGATAAATGAGTCCCAGTCGTCATGGTGGTGACAACCCCTCGCCTAACCGCGGGCATGATAGTTCTTTGAAACGCTTCAGCAATTGAATTATTTTAAGTCTTTATGCGCTCTTTATATTGCCTAGTGGCCAAGTAGATTTTTGGGACATGTCCAGAAATCTACCGAATAGGATGGTTGAGTGGGGGTATTATTTTTCACCGAAAATAGTTTCTAGTGTTAGGGGTTTTCGGTGAAAGATACCGATTTCCGTGAACTTGGGCGTCAGCTCCTTACCGAGTTCGGCAGTATGCATCAGCGCATTTCGCGCTTTGCGGACAAAGCCCTCAGTGGTGAGATGGCCGTCATGCGCGCCCTCATGCTCGCTGGCGGTTCGCTCACGCCAAGCGAACTCGCCGATCGTGCCTGGGTCTCGAGCGCCCGCATCGCCAATATCCTGCGCGCTCTCGAAGCCAAAGGCTGGGTCGAGCGCGAGCACTCAAAGACCGACCGTCGTCGCGTACACGTCACGGTGACCGACAAGGGATTCCATGATCTCGAAATCAAGCATCGGGAATTCGAGGACCGCACCGCGGCCTTCCTCGAGCAGCTCGGCGAAACAGATACCCAAGAGATGGTGCGCCTTCTTAGGCGTGCCAACGAAATTATCGACCGCAATCAAGAAAGGAGAGATGCCGAGTGAGGATTCTCAAGCTCTTTAAAAAGCATGTCCTGGCACTGTTCGCAGCTATCGTACTTATCGTAATCAGCTGCAACGCCGATCTGGCGCTGCCTACGTATATGAGCGACATCGTCGACGTGGGCGTGCAGCAAGGCGGTATCGCCTCGCCCGTACCTGACACCATTCGCACCGAATCGCTCGACGACCTCGAACTCTTTATGAGCGATAAGGACGCCAAAGCTGTGGAGGCCGTGTTTAGCAAGGCGGATAATAACGGCATTCGAACGTACAAGGGCACCGAGGAAGAGCGCGCCGACGGCGGCAAGATTGCCGACATCGTGAGCCTGCCCGAGACCGTCGTCCTTTCGTTCAACCAGGGCATTGACGCCAACTCCATGGATGACATGATGGGTTCGTCCAGCGAGAATAACAACAACGCCGCCCAGGCCATGCCCACCCCCGAGCAGATGGCGGCAATGACGCCCGAGCAGCTCGCCGAGATGCAGCAGAAGGCCGCGGCGGCGCAGAACATGCAAAAGCAGATTGATACCGACGGCGGTAAGATCACCATGAAGAGCCTGCGCCTAGGCATTGAAGGCGGCCTAATCGACCAGGGCAAGCTCGTCGAGGGCGCCAACGATATGGCGGACAAAATGGGCTCCATGTCGGGTTCCATCGTGACCCAACGCGCCGTGAGCTATGTACAAGACGAGTACAAGGCGCAGGGCATCGACCCCGCCGACGTGCAGAACGCCTATCTGGGCCGCATGGCAACCACGATGTTTGGTCTGTGCCTGATCTCGCTCATCGCCACCATCCTGACCGGCGCCGTGGCCTCGCGCACCGCCTGTTCCATCGCACGCGACCTGCGCCGCGAGACCTTCAACAAGGTTATGCACTTCTCGCCGGCCGAGGTGGGCAAGTTTAGCCAGGCCTCGCTCATCACCCGCTGCACCAACGACATTCAGCAGATTCAGATGGCCGCAACCCTGTTTATCCGCATGTGCCTGATGGCCCCCGTCATGGGCATCGTCGCCGTCATGCGCGTCCTGGCCAACCACACCGGCCTGGAGTGGACCATCGCCGTGGCCATCATCGCGGTCTCGGCCGTCGTCGGCGTGCTTATGGGCCTCACCATGCCCAAGTTCAAAAAGATGCAGAGCTTTGTGGACCGCGTGAACCTCACTGCCCGCGAGCTGCTCGACGGCCTTATGCCCATCCGCTCGTTCAACCGCGAGGAGCATGAGCTCGAGCGTTTTGACAAGGCTTCGCTCGACCTAATGACCACGCAGCTCTACACCAATCGCGCCATGAGCTTTATGATGCCGCTCATGATGCTCGTCATGAACTGCATCACCGTGCTTATCGTCTGGTTTGGCGCGCAGGGCGTGTCCGATGGCGTGATGCAGGTCGGCAACATGATGGCGTTTATCTCCTATACCATGCAGATCGTCATGGCGTTTATGATCCTCACCATGGTTTCGGTCATCCTGCCCCGCGCCGAGGTCGCAGCCGAGCGCGTGGAAGAGGTCATCACCTGCCCCACGAGCATCAACGACCCCGCCTCGCCCAAACTGCCCGCGGCCAGCGCACCGCGCGGTGAGCTCACCTTCCGCGACGTGAGCTTCCAGTATCCCGATGCCCGCGCCGACGTCATTAGCGGCGTGAACTTCACCACGCATGCCGGTCAGATGCTCGGCATCATTGGTTCCACGGGCTCGGGCAAGTCCACGCTCGTACAGCTGATTCCGCGCTTATACGACGTCACGGGCGGCAGCATTTCGCTCGACGGCATCGACGTGCGCGATATGACCCTTTCCGAGCTTCGCCGCCGCATTGGTTACATCCCTCAGCAGGGGCGTCTGTTCTCGGGCACCGTGGAGAGCAACCTTAAGTTTGCCGGCGACATGGTAAGCGACGAGAACATGCACGAGGCCGCGCGCATCGCCCAAGCCGAGGACTTTATCGCCGAGCGCGAGGGCGGCTACTACTCCCCCATCAGCCAGGGCGGCTCCAATGTCTCGGGCGGTCAGCGCCAGCGTCTGGCCATCGCCCGCGCGTTGGCAAAAAAGCCCGAGGTCCTGGTGTTCGATGACTCGTTTAGCGCCCTCGACTACAAGACCGACGCGCGCCTGCGCGAAGAGCTTGCCAAAAACGTTACCGACGCCGCGCTCGTTGTCGTAGCCCAGCGCATCGCGACCATCATGCACGCCGACCAGATCATCGTGCTCGACGACGGCCACGTGGTGGGCACTGGTACGCACGAGGAGCTGCTGCACAGCTGCCCGGCGTACCTGGAGATCGCACAGTCGCAGCTTTCCGCCGAGGAGCTGGGGCTCACTCAAGAAGAAATTGCAGCCGTTATGGAGGGAGGCGAGCACTAATGGCAGACGAGACCAAGACTCAGATTCCCAAGCCCACCCGCCAGCGCGGTCCCATGGGCCGCATGGGTGGCATGGGCCGCGGCGAGAAGGCCAAGGACTTTAAGGGCGCCATGCGGCAGTTGCTCGGCTATATCGGTCAACACAAGGTTGCCGTGCTTGCCGCCGTCGCCTTTGCCGTGTGCTCGGTCGTCTTTAACATTGTGGGACCCAAGGTGCTCGGCCAGGTTACGACCAAGCTGTTCGAAGGCCTGGTCGCCAAGGTCAACGGTACCGGCGATGTCGACTTTGCCTGGATCGCCAAGACGCTCGGCTTTTTGCTCTGCCTGTATCTGGCAAGCTCTGTTTGCAGCCTCATCCAGGGCTGGCTCATGACCGGCGTCACGCAAAAGATTTGCTACCGCATGCGCAAGGAGATCGCCGCCAAGATTGCCGTCGTGCCGATGAGCTACTTTAACGGACACAGCAAGGGCGATGTGCTCAGCCGCATCACCAACGACGTCGATACGCTGGGTCAGTCGCTCAACCAGAGCGTGACGCAGCTCATCACGTCGGTGACGCAGATTATCGGCGTGCTCGTCATGATGCTGTCGATCAGCCTGCCGCTTACCGGCGTCACCGTGCTCACACTGCCGGCCGCCGCGATTATCCTGACCGTGATGATTCATTTCTCGCAGCCGTACTTCCGCGAGCAGCAGCAGGTCCTGGGCACCGTCAACGGCATTATCGAGGAGGACTTTGCCGGCCAGAACGTCATTCAGGTGTTCGACCGCGCCGAGGCCTCAATCGAAGAGTTTGACCGTCAAAACGACCGCCTCTTTATTAGTGGCTGGCGCTCGCAGTTCCTGTCGGGCCTGATGATGCCGCTTATGAGCTTGGTGGGCAACATGGGCTACGTGGGCGTCGTCGTGGTGGGCGCACAGCTCGCGCTGACCGGCAATGCCACGCCCGGCGACATCCAGAGCTTTATCCAGTACGTTCGCAACTTTACGCAACCCGTGCAGCAGCTGGGCAACGTGAGCAACACGATGCAGTCTATGGCCGCTGCCACCGAGCGCGTCTTTGAGTTCCTGGCCGCGCCCGAGGAGGAGCAGAAGGCCGACGCGCAGATTCCCGAAAAGCGCCCTGGCCATGTGGAGTTTGACCACGTCAAGTTTGGCTACACGCCCGACAAGACCATCATCCACAACTTTAGCTGCGAGGCACAGCCCGGCCAGACCATCGCCATCGTCGGTCCCACCGGCGCGGGCAAGACCACGCTCATTAAGCTGCTTCAGCGCTTCTACGACGTGGACGGCGGCTCGCTGCGCGTCGATGGCGTCGACGTACGCGATTGGGACCGCGCGGCACTGCGCGGCGAGTTTGCCATGGTGTTGCAGGATACGTGGCTGTTTAACGGCACCATCCGCGAGAACATCCGTTACGGACGCCCCGATGCAAGCGATGCCGAGGTCGAGGCCGCTGCACGCGCTGCACGCTGCGACCACTTTATCCATACGCTCGCCGGCGGTTACAACTTTATGATCAACGAGGAAGGCACCAACCTTTCGCAGGGCCAACGCCAGCTCGTGACCATTGCCCGCGCCATTTTGGCCGACCGCCCGGCGCTGATTTTGGACGAGGCGACATCCAACGTCGATACCCGCACCGAGGAGCTTATTCAGCGCGCCACGGATGCGCTGATGCAGGGCCGCACCAGCTTTGTTATCGCACACCGCCTGTCCACGATCCGCAACGCCGACGTGATCTTGGTAATTCGCGACGGCGACATCGTCGAGAAGGGCACGCACGACGAGCTGCTCGCCCAAGGCGGCTTCTACGCCGACCTGTACAACTCGCAGTTCGACGAAGCGGCGTAAATTCTGCCGCAGGGAACGAATAACACCCGAGAACGGGGGCGCAGGACAACCTGTGCCCCGTTTTTTGTTCTGCGACCCTCAAACCGCCTCCCCTGGGACCAAATCGACGGCCTCTTCCAAGCCGCGTGGCATCATTCCATTCCAGGGCCAGCCAACGTTTGCCCAGATAAAACCTGCCAAAATAAACCTGTCCCTTTTTGGCAGGTTTTGGGGTGACGAGGGCTTGCACTTTAGCGTGCGACAGCGGATAATGCCGAGCATTCGACAATGCACACTTTGTCTTATTTGATTGAGGAGGCCCCGTATGGCCATGGAATTCAAGCGCAGGTTGCCGATCCCCATGGAAATCCGCGAGGAAATGCCGCTTTCCGCCGATCTTACCGCCAAAAAACAGGCATTCGACGCCGAGGTCGCCAAGGTCTTTACCGGCGAGGACGCGCGCAAGGTGCTCATCATCGGCCCGTGCTCTGCCGACCGCGAGGACTCGGTGCTTGAGTACATGAGCCGACTGGCCAAGGTCGCCGAAGAGGTCAAGGACAAACTCATCATCATTCCGCGCGTCTATACCAACAAGCCGCGCACCAAGGGCACTGGCTACAAGGGCCTGCTGCACAACCCCGATCCCGAGGCGCCCGATGACCTGCTCGAAGGCGTTAAAGCCATCCGCCATATGCACCTGCGCGTCATCGAGGAGACCGGTTTCTTTACCGCCGATGAGATGCTCTACCCGTCCAACTACCAGTACCTCGTCGACCTGCTGAGCTACGTCGCCGTGGGCGCGCGCTCGGTCGAGAACCAGGAGCATCGTCTGGTGTCGAGCGGCATTTCGGTGCCTGTGGGCATGAAGAACCCCACCGCCGGTTCCACCACCGTTATGCTCAACTCCATCTACGCCGCCCAGGCACATCAAAGCTTCATCTTCCGCAACTGGGAGGTCGAGTGCGACGGCAATCCGCTCGCGCACGCCGTCATGCGTGGCTACATTGGTCTCGACGGTCGCACCTACCCCAATTACCACTACGAGCATCTGGAGCGTCTGGCTGAGCGCTATACCGAGCATGCCGGCTACGCCAACCCGGCGGCGATCATCGACTGCAACCACGACAACTCGGGCAAGCGCCCGCTGGAGCAGCACCGCATCTGCAAGGAGGTGCTCGACAGCTGCCGCCGCAACGAGTCCATCTCCAAGCTGGTCAAGGGCTTTATGATCGAATCCTACCTGGAGGACGGCAACCAGTCTGTCAACGGCGGCGTCTTTGGCAAGTCCATCACCGACCCGTGCCTGGGCTGGGAAAAGACCGACTACCTCATCCACGAGATCGCAGAGCGGGTGTAGGTTACGGCGTTTTACCAAACGCCGTAACCGGCCGACGCTGCAAACCCGTACACGCGAGCAATCTGCCTTTCAGCTTCGACGGCATGACCAAAAGGTCAATGCCGCCTCGCTTCAAGGCACATTGCTCGCGTGTACGGGTTTTCGCTGACGTTTTTCTACCAGCGTCGTTGCCAAAGCTAGCACTTGGGGACGCTCCTTTTGGGGTGGTCGTTGGGGACGCTCTTGTTTGACTAGTCGTTTAAGAACGTCCCCAACGACTACCCGGGGGAGTTGCCTTCCCTCGCGGCGGTCTTCTAGCAGAAAAACCAAGTGAGTAGGCTTTTTGCAGGAGGCCAAGCACGCCCCAAAACGCCACAGCTCTGACCTGCGGTTTTATTGAGCATTTGTCGCGATGTGCTCGTCAGGTTCAAAAAAGTCTACTCACTTGTATCTGAGACGCACCAGGTTGGAAAAAACCGCCGCGAAAGGGCCCCTGGCCCCTTCGCGGCGGTCATACGCCTCTGATTTTGCGACGATTTTGCCCGCTTGTTACTCGCTGTAGCGGGTGGCTATGGCAGCTCGCACCATTCCGGTGCTCATGAGGTAGGTCACCAGGAAGTAGCCACCGTATGCTGCCAGGAAGATCGCGCAGGTGAGGCCCACAGTGCCGCCGATGCTCATATTTCCGAATATGCTCACCAGCTCGATAATCACCTTAAGTGCCACAAAGGAGTGCGCCAGACCCACTGCCAGCGGGAACAGGAAGAATACCGCCTGCTGCGCCATCACCGAATGGCGAATCTGGCGGTCGTCGCAGCCGATCTGTGCCAGCACACGATAGCTGCGGCTGCCGTCGGCCACGTTGGAGAGTTGCTGGATCGACAGAATCGCCGCGCATGCAACGACCAATACAAAGCCGATGTAGATGGCTAGGTAGCTAATAAGACCGTTCATTTGCGCTGCTTGTGTGTACATCTCGGAGCGTGTGATGAAGATTCCCCACGATCCCGGCTCCTTGCCGTCAACGAGCAGATTGTCGAGCACAGTGTATTCAATGCTCTCGTCTGCCTCGGTCGTATCCATCCCCTGTTTGTAGTTAGCGAGCAGGCTACTGGAATACGGCTGCAGATTAATTTGGGACAACAGCTCGTCGGCAACGACGACGGTACCCGGATTACTGCCCATCGCCGAGTTGGCGATGGCCGCCGTGTCCTCGTCCGACTTATCGGTTGCGGGCTTGAGCGTATGCCCGCCCAAGGTAAGGGCATGGCCGCCAGCCATATACTTGGTGTACAGGTCGACCAGCTCACCGCCCATATCACACGTAAGCAAGTACTGGTCGCGGCCAATGCTCACCGGCTGCTCGCCCATCATCTGACGCAGCTTGTTGTACTGGCTCGCCGGCGTCACAAGCAGACCTATCGCATCGGGCTTGCTACCCCCGAACGCCTTGGGAAGCTTTTCGCCCATGGTCTTGCACATCTCACCCGCAGACACCGAAGGGCTCGAACCGCCGAACGGGTAACTTAGATACGAATCGATCTGCACATGCTCACCGGCAACATCGGCGATATTGACCTTCTTGCCGGTCTCGTCGTTGTTGTCCGCCGACTTGTCCTTACCGTGCCATGCGGAGTACAAATCGACCGTACTATCGGCCAGCACCATGCGATCGGCCTCAGACGGATTGACATACTCTTTGTAGTAGTCGAGCGTATCGGGCGTGTAATAGACATACGTCTGCGACATATCGGCCGGCGTATAGCGCTCCAGATTCTCGTTCATCACATTGGCAATCGACATACCGCACGTCACCGAGGTGATGGCCAAAAACAGGAGCATCGCGATGACGCCCATCGAAAAGCACACCGTGTTGACCTTGGCCGCAAGCTGGCGCACGATAAACATGTTGAGGCCGCGCCAATACACGCCGCGCAGGCTCTGCAGCAGCTTGATAAGCATGCCCGAGAGTCCCCAAAACAGGGCAAAGGTACCCACGGTAACCATAGCGGTCGTAATGCCAAACTGGTTCATGGCCTCTTGCAGCTTGCTGTCCGTCGCGGTTAGCGGGAACCCATCACGTAGCAGACGGTAATAGGCCACGCCCACAAGCACCACGCCCACGGCAAAGATGGCAATCGCGATCCAGGGGTTGCGTGTCTTGATGCTCTCGTTGCGACGCTCGGCACCCATAAGCTCGATGAGTTTGGTACGACGCACGGCGCGAAGGTTCAGCAGTAGCGTGAGCACAAACATTACGAGCATGCAGGCAAGGGTCAGGTTGAACGCATGCACCGAGAAAAAGAAGTGGAAATTGGCGATCTGTGTCTTAAAGAGCGAGGCCGTAAAGAACGTCATGAGCTGGGAGAGTCCCACACCCAGCACAATGCCGGCGACAAAGGCCACAACCGATACTATCACGGTCTCGAGCGCCATGATCGTGGCGACGCGCCCGCGCCCCATACCGAGCACCTGGTACAGGCCAAACTCCTTCTTGCGGCGTTTCATGATGAAGTTATTGGCATACACCATCAAAAAGGCCATGACACCGGCCAAAAAGTACGTCAGGTAGCCGAGCATGCTGCCCATAACCTGCGCCAAGCCCTCTTCATCGATTCCGGCGATGTCGACCTGCATCGAGATGGTGTTAAAGGCATAGAAGACCGTGACGCCCAGGGTGAGCGTCAAAAGGTAGACGAGGTAGTCGCGGCCGGCGCGGCGGACGTTGCCCCAAGCGAGTTTACAGAGCATCGGAGCCCTCACCGCCCATCATGGCAACGACCTCCATAATGCGGTCGAAGAACTCGCGGCGGTCGGTGTCTCCGCGGCGCAGCTCGGTGAAGATCTTGCCGTCGCGAATAAACAGCACACGGCTCGTGTAGCTGGCGGCAAAGCTGTCGTGCGTGACCATGAGCACGGTGGCGCGCAGGCGGCGGTTAAGGGCCTCCAGGCTCTCGAGCAGCAGGCGAGCGCTCTTGGAATCGAGGGCGCCGGTGGGCTCGTCGGCCATGATCATGGTGGGGTCGGTGACGAGCGCGCGAGCCGCGGCAACGCGCTGCTGCTGACCGCCGGACATCTGGTAGGGATACTTGTCGAGCACCTGACTGATGGACAGGCGCGCTGCCACATCCTGCACGCGGGTCGAGATCTCTGCCGAGCTTGTGCGGGCGATGGTGAGCGGCAGGGCGATGTTCTCGCGTGCCGTGAGCGTATCGAGCAGGTTGGAGTCCTGGAAGATAAAGCCGAGCTCCTCGCGGCGGAACTGCGAAAGCTTAGCCTGCTTCATGCGCGTCACGTCCTGGCCGTTGATGCGGATCGTGCCACTTGTGGCACTATCGATGGTCGACACGCAGTTGAGCAACGTCGACTTGCCCGAGCCCGAAGCGCCCATGATGCCAACGAATTCGCCGCGGTTGACGGTAAAGCTGACGTCGTTGAGCGCGCGGGTCACGTTGCCCAGCGCTCCGTATACCTTTTCGAGATGCACGACTTCCAGTACCGGGGTCGCCATGTGCGTGGTTTGCATACCGAGTCCTTTCTTGCAATTAGTCTACGGCATCTATAGTCGCAAGAAGCCGAGTCGGCTACCATCGATATGGCTTACGCTTGCCTTACCGTTGCGTAAGGTAGGGGTAGTCTTTTTGGGACGGGGCTTTTTTAGCTACCCTATGTCAAATGCGGCCTCATGCTTCGAGGGCTACGGATGGGGTAGCTAAAAAAGCCCCGTCCCAAAAAGACTACCCAAATGAGCTACCCTGCCACGTGTCGATGTTGAGAGAGGACTCCTGTTGAAAACTGTTCATGTTGCCGCTGGGATCATTCGCAAGGAAGGATCTGACGAGCTGCTTGCCGTGCAGCGCGGCTATGGCGACATGCGGGGACTTTGGGAGTTCCCCGGTGGCAAGCTCATGCGCGGCGAGACGCCCGAGGACGCCGTACGCCGCGAGCTCATAGAAGAGCTGCAGGTAAAAGTCACCAACCTGCGCGATTTCTATACCGTTGAGTACGACTACCCCGATTTTCATCTCTCCATGGAGTGCTACTACTGCTCGCTCGCCGATGACTCCGATGAGCCCCAGAAGCACGACCGCCAGCTCGATATCCGCTGGATTCCGCGCACCTCGCTTGCTACGGTGGAATGGATGCCCGCCGACAAAGGGCTTATCGATGCTCTGATTGAGTTGAAGGAAGATCGGCTTGAGGCCAACGGCGCCGCCGATGACGCCACGCCCAACACGTCCGACAAACCCGCCACCAAGCCCAAGCGCGCACCTAAGCGCCGCAGCAAAAAGCGTCCCAAGCCAGGTCTGCTCGACGGCATCGATACCTCGGACCTCTCCGCTGACGAGCGCGAACTGGTGCGCCGTCGCGCCGCTATAAAAAAGTCCATGAAGGGCAACAAGCGCGCCAACACCAAACCCGAGCTGCTCGTTCGCCAGCGCCTGCGGGCAGCGGGCCTTACGGGATACCGTCTGGAATGGAAGGTACCCGGCAAGCCTGACATCGCCTTTCCCGGGCGCAAGATCGCCATTTTCGTCAACGGCTGCTTTTGGCATCGCTGCCCTAAGTGCAATCCGAGCCAGCCCAAGCGCAATGTTGAGTTTTGGGAGGCAAAGTTTCGCCGCAACGTCGAGCGCGACCGAGCCGCCATCGACGCGCTTACCCAAATGGGCTGGACGCCCATCACCGTCTGGGAATGTGAGCTCAAGAAAGACCGCATTGACGCCACCATGGAAAAGGTCATCGAACAGGTACGCGCCGCCGCACCGCAGCGCTAACAGCGATCATTCACACGCTCCGCACGTCCGCGCCACATCCGAGCCGCAAACCTTAGAAAGCCCTTAAGCTCAAAACCTTTCAAGAGTGTTATTCGATACCTTTGACCTGCAGTTTCACTGTTATAACAAACCTGATTAAGCCTTTCTTTAGTGCTTCTTTGCAGCAGCCGCGGCATAATACTGCCAACGAACGGGACCTAGCAGCACACCCCGTGCGCAACCTTTTGGTGGACATCGAGGAGGCCGCATAAGCATGCATTCTTCCAATGACGCAACACAGCAGCCATCCCTAAAACATGCAGACCTTTTCTCCTT
Source organism: Collinsella sp. LCP21S3_D3 (assembly GCF_052118305.1). Taxonomy (NCBI): domain Bacteria; kingdom Bacillati; phylum Actinomycetota; class Coriobacteriia; order Coriobacteriales; family Coriobacteriaceae; genus Collinsella; species Collinsella sp. LCP21S3_D3. Next base: position 36,764 of record NZ_JBQKHK010000004.1, on the reverse strand, counting down.
CCCCCCGACACAGAGAAACGGCCTCCTCGACTCCCCCACCACAAAAGCCAAACGCTCAACCGATCAGAATCTCAACTTGCGAATATCCTTCGATAAGCTCCAAGCATCCCTAAACAAGTCATTTCCCAACCAAGCCCGGGCATACTAGTCCCCCATCAACAAAGAAGCCCTAACGCCCCACCAATTTCCGCCCCAACGCCACAAGGGCGATCGAGCAGGGCCGTCCGGAAACGGAAAAGGGCCTATCTCTCAGAACATTCCGCAGGACGGAGGAAGCCCCGCAGCGCGTAGCGCGCAGCGGGGCTTCCGACATGTCCGAGGACGTTCTGAGAGATAGGCCCTTTTCCGTTTCCGGACGGCCCGGTGGGATCAGAGTACCCTTGCTGTTACTCTGCTTTGCCCACAGAGTTGAGGTTGGTCATGCGGATCTTAACCAGCTCGGTGATCTCACGCATGCCCTCCTTGGCCGGCTTCTTGGGATCGAAGCAGGCGGGGTTCTCGGCCATGTAGGCCATGAAGCCCTTGGTGTAGGCCTGACGCAGCTCGGTAGCGTAGTTAACCTTGCAGATGCCGTTCTTCACAGCCTCGGCAACCTGCTCATCGGGCACACCGGAAGTGCCGTGCAGAACCAGCGGCACGTCGACGGCGTCGCGGATGGCCTTGACCACGGACTGCTCGATGTGCGGATCGCTCGTGTACACGCCGTGGCTGGTGCCAACACCAATGGCCAGCGAGGTGCAGCCGGTGCGCTCGACGAACTCCTTGGCCTCGGCAGGATCGGTGTAGGGGCTCTCGCCCTCAACCGCGGGACCGTCGTCCTCCTTGCCGCCAACCTTGCCGAGCTCGGCCTCGACGGGCACGCCCATGGCGCGGCCAGCGTCGGCGACGGACTTGGTCAGGGCAATGTTGTCCTCGAAGGACTCGTGCGAGCCGTCGATCATGACGGAGGTGTAGCCCGTGCGGAAAGCCTGCATGCAGCGGTCATAGCCATCGCCGTGATCGAGGTGCAGAGCGACGGGCACGGAAGCGCGCTCGGCAGCGGCCTTCACCATGCCGTAGAAGTAGTCCAGACCAGCGGTCTTGATGGTGCCCGGGGTGGTCTGCATGATGACGGGGGACTTGGTCTCCTCGGCAGCGGCCAGAACGGCCATAACAAACTCGAGGTTCTCGACGTTGAACGCGCCGACGGCGTAGTGGCCGGCCTGAGCGTCCTTGAGCATCTTTTCGGTGGTAACAAGTGCCATGAGCGTTTGCTCCTCTCCCTCGCCCGCATCTGGACATCGGGCGTAGTTGTTCACAAGGCGTTTTACCTTGCGTTTTACTGCGCTCATTGTATGAAATTCAGCGGCTTTGCACGTGCGAGATATTGAGTCCATGCAGGCCAATACAGTCGTTTTTGAAAAGTAAACGGAAGGAATTGGAACCGAGTGGGCGTGTTCGATATTGGATTTTGAGCGTTTAGCGTCTTTCTTTTATAGAAAAGATAAGTAATCGAAAGGTGTTTTCTTACTCAAAAAGAAAATGAACGAAAATAGAGTCAACACAATTCCTGCAAATTTAGCCGAGAATGGAGCAAACATGGCCCAAGCTACCAACCGTGCTTTTGCTGACGAGCGCCGTACCGCCATTATGGAAATACTCGAGCATAACGCCTCGGTGCAGGTAGCAGAAATCGCCCAGACCTTTGGTGTGTCCTCCGTCACCGCCCGCGCCGACCTAGACGCGCTCGCCGAAGCAGGCAAGCTGCGTCGCACACATGGTGGTGCCGTATCGCTCCACAAACGCCTGACCGTCTCCACGCAAGATCGCCGCATCAATGTCAACGTCGCCGCCAAGCAGGCCATCGCGCAAAGCGCCATCGAGCTCGTTAATGACGGCGACACGCTGCTCGTCGACTCGGGCACCACGGCGCTCGAATTCGTCCGGCTCCTCGATCAGCGCGACGGCATCACCGTTATCACGGCCGACATTACCATCGCCGATTATATTGACGAGAGCATGCCCTCGGTCGATGTCGTCATGCTGGGCGGGGCACTGCGCAAAGGCCATCGCTATCTGTACGGCCCACTTACCATGCAGGCGCTCCAAATGGTCCACGCCGACCTTGCCGTCATGTGTCCTGGCGCTTTTGTTCCCGGCTGCGGCTTTACGACCGACTTTCCGCAGATGGCCGAGACCAAAGCGGCTATGGTCGGTGCCACCCGTCAAAGCGTCGCCCTCATGGATGCCAGTAAGGTCAACGGACGCGGCATGTACCGTTTTGCCGAGCTTGCCGACGTCGACATCATCGTGATGGACAGCGACCCCGACGCCGCCGTCGCCACCTCAATCGCCGAGGCCGCCGACAGCGCACGTCCAGCCCTCATCATCGCCGGCGCTTAAACAAAAACCACCACAAAGGGCCTGTCCCTTTGTGGTGGTTTTGCCCGTTAAAAGCGAAATATCGCTACTTGGAAAGCTCGTCGGCGAGGGCCTCGATCTGGGCGCGCGATGTGTCGTTGAGCGATCCCAGCACGGTCACCTTGTTCTGCGCCAGGGTGATGTCCTTCATGCCCTCGAGCTCCTTGGTCATAACCTTGGCAGCGGCGGGCGCCCAGGAACCGGCCTCGACGAGCGCCACGGTGCGGTTCTGGTAGGCATGCTCGGCAAGCGTGTGGATAAAGGTGCTCATGAACGGGAAGATCTCGCCCTGATAGGTGATAGAGGCGAGCACCAGGCGGTCATAGCGGAACGCATCCTCAACGGCCTCGGCCATGTCGTCGCGAGCCAGGTCAAAGACGGAAACCTTCTGGCCGCGAGCCTCGAGCGCTGCGGCGAGCTCCTCGACAGCGGCCTTCAGATGGCCGTAGACACTCGCATAGGCAATCGTGATGCCCTCGTCCTCGGGCTGATAGCTCGACCAGGTGTTGTAGGTGTCGAGGTAATAGCCCAGATTCTCGGTAAGGACAGGACCGTGGAGCGGGCAGATGATCTGGATATCCAGATCAGCAGCCTTTTTGAGCACGGCCTGCACGAACTTGCCGAACTTACCGACGATGCCAAAGTAGTAGCGGCGAGCCTCGCAGGCCCAGCCCTCGGGATCCTCGATGTCGTTGGCGCCAAACTTGCCAAAGCCGTCGGCGCTAAAGAGCACCTTGTCGGTGGCCTCATAGGAGAAGAGTACCTCGGGCCAGTGAACGTTGGGGGCGCCGATAAAGGTCAGGCTGTGGCCGCCCAGGTCGAGCACATCGCCCTCTTTGACAACCATTTTGCGCTCGGGGAAGTCGGTGCCAAAGTAGTTGACCATCATGCGGAAAGCACCCATGCTGGCCACAATCTGCGCCTGGGGATAGCGCTCCATAAAGGCGGCGATACCGGCGGAGTGATCAGGCTCCATATGATGGATGACCAGGTAGTCGGGCGTACGGCCATCGAGCGCGGCCTCGAGGTTGCCGAGCCACTCGTCGACAAAACCACCGTCGACCGAATCGGCGACAGCGATTTTATCGCCCAAGATAACGTAGCTGTTGTATGCCATACCGTTCTCGGACACATCGTACTGGCCCTCGAACAGGTCAATGTCGTGATCGTCGACGCCAATGTAGCGGATATCCTTGGTGATCTCCATCAGGCAAAGCCTCCTAGATAGACAAAATAACCTGTCTATCATAGCACTTGGCAGCATTCCAACTGTTATCTGCCGGCATCCTTACCGATTGTTATTAAAATACGATAAATCGCCGTTTACCTGCGCAAACTATGAGCGTGGCATCGCCGTGCTATGTCGAATAATGAGCTGGCCGGGAATACGAATAGCAACGGTTTTGCCCGCCGTACCCGCCTCGGGAACCGCGTGCTCAAACACCTCGCGTCCACGCTGATGTAAATCGAATCGAACGGTCGTGAGCTCGTTATGCGCGACAAAGTCGTCGAGCGAATCGTCGACGCCCACCACGCTTACGTCCTCGGGCACGCGCAGGCCGCTATCACGCAGCGCGGCAATCGCGCCATTTGCCATCTGATCGTTTGCCGCATAAATCGCCGTCATGGTGCGATCGTGCTCGGCCAGGTACCTGCCGGCCTCGTAGCCGCTGTTGGCAGACCAGTCGCCCTCGAGCGGCGCCTGCGGCTTAATGTGCTTATGCTCGAGCGCATCCTGCCAGCCGGCGCGACGAAATTGCTCGTCGACCGAGAACGACGGGCCGCCAATATAGCGAATTTGCTCGTGCCCCAGCTCAAACAGATGATCCATAAGCAAGAGCGAGCAGCCGTAATGGTCGGAGTCGACCGTGGTCACCCGCGGGTGCGCGTACATGGTAACAATAACCGTGCCAATGCCCGGCAGCGGATCAAACGTCTCAAAATCGGGCGCCATACGACTCATGCCGATGATAATGCCGTCCACCGGCAGCGCAGCCATACGACGCGTGGCCTCGGCAAGCGAAAACTCCTCGGTCTTGGACATCTCGACCAGTGTGATGGCGCAATTATGCTCGCGAGCAGCGCTGGCGATGCCGTCGATCATTGAGAGGTTGCCAAACTTGGTGATATCGTTGACGCACAGACCGACCGAATGGTAACGGCCGTCGCGCAGCGAGCGACCGGCATAACTCGGACGAAAACCGAGCTCTTGCATAGCGGCCTGCACGCGCTGGCGCGTCTGCTCGTTAACGTTGGGCAAGCCGTTGGCGACGCGCGAAACCGTCTGCTGCGAAACACCGGCAGCGCGGGCGACGTCGGCCATGGAGACCGGACGCGTACCTGTATCGTTGGACGAGTGCCTTGCCACAGAACCACCTTCACCCTTGCGAGATCTGAATAGCGTGCATGCCGACCCGGGCAGAAATATATCCCGCTCCGAAGCCCGCTATCGTCGGACGCATGTTAACGTACTCTACTTTTTCTATCTGCATCTCTTCTGCTTTATAAGTCCATACGGCGGTACCGTTCACGGCTGTAATTCTACCGACTACCAGATTCTCAAAAAGTGACAAGCGATCTGTTATGAGTACGTTAACATAGCCCGTAACGTGCGGCATCGTGAACACTTGGTTCATGCCGCTTCAAGTTGTTAACGTACTCATAACGACGCAAAACTCACCCGTGCGCGCCAAGGAAAGGACTCCCATGACCACCCCCGACGAAAAGACACTCACCATGCTCACCAAGCTGTTTGAGGAGGAGTTTGGACCCATCGGCGACCGCCAGGTGCTCTACGTGCACGCGCCCGGCCGTTCCGAGATCAGCGGCAATCACACCGACCACGAGGGCGGCCATGTTATCGCCGGCTCGCTCGATGTCGCCGTTGACGGTATCGCCGTGGCAACCGACTCCAACAAGATCCGCGTCGCCGACGAGGGCTATCCTACCTTTGAGATCACGCTCGATACGCTAGATGTTCAGGAGTCCGAGAAGGGCACGTCCGCAAGCCTCGTCCGCGGCATGGCCCATGAGATTGCAGCTCTGGGCGTTGAGCCCCAGGGCTTCGACTTCGCCTTCACCTGCTCCGTCCCCTCGGGCGGCGGCCTTTCGAGCTCTGCTGCTGTCGAGGCGGCGTACGGTCGTGCCATGGAGACGCTCTGGGGCGCACCCGCCATTGAGCCCGTCGCGCTCGCCCAGATGAGCCAGCGCACCGAGAACAACTATTACGGCAAGCCCTGCGGTCTTATGGACCAGGCCGCCGTTTGCTTGGGCGGCCTCGCCTACATGGACTTTGAGGACCAGGCTCAGCCTAAAACCCAGAAGCTCGAACTCAACTTTGAGGATCACGGCTACGCGCTCGTGCTCGTTAAGGTTGGCGCCGACCATGTGGCCGCCACCGACGACTACGCCGCCGTTCCGCGCGAGATGCAGGACGTCGCCGCCGAGTTTGGCAAGACGCGCCTGTGCGAGGTAAACGTGGCGGATTTTGACGCCAAGCTCCCTGAGCTACGCGCCAAGCTGGGCGACCGTGCCTGCCTGCGCGCCGTTCACTACTGGTACGAGAACGGCCTGGTCGATAAGCGCTGGGCAGCCCTTAGCGCCGGCGACATCGACCAGTTCCTGGTCCTGACGCGCGAGTCCGGTGCCAGCTCCGCCATGTACCTGCAGAATGTCGTCGCCAAACTGGGCTCCGAGCAACCTTCCATGTATGCCTTGGCGCTGGCCGAGCATGTGCTCGACGGCCGCGGCGCCGTCCGCATCCACGGTGGCGGCTTTGGTGGCACCATCCAGGCCTTCGTGCCGCTCGACCTGGTCGACACCTTCATCACCAAGATGAACGGCTGGCTGGGCGAAGGCTCTGCCCGCCACTACGCAATTTCTGACAAGGGGGCTTACGCGGCATGGCTGTAATGACTGATGTGCGCGAGGCCGCGCAGGGCCTGATTGAGTATGCCATCCATCGATCCATGATCGGACAGGATGACCGCATCTGGGCCTACAACACCATTCTCGAGTGCATCGGCGCCACGGGTCCTGCGCTCGACATGGCTTGGGCGATGCAGAACGAGAAGCTCTCGCTCTTGCACCCCGATACGCTCCCCAATTTTGACCTGGAGGGCACGCTTGCCGCGCTTTCCGAGGACGCCGTTGCCAACGGCGCTGCCGAGGACACGGCGTCGGGCCGCGACCGCATCGCCATGCGCATCATGGGCGCGCTCATGCCGAGGCCTTCGGTTGTAAACGAGGAGTTCAACGGACGCATGGGCGTCAACGAGCCCCGCGCCGCGACCGACTGGTTCTATGGTCTGTGCTGTGACGCCGGTTACGTGCGCCGCGCCGCCATCGCGCGCAATATCAAATGGAGCACCCCCACCAACTGGGGCGACCTGGAAATCACCATCAACCTGTCAAAGCCCGAGAAGGACCCGCGCGACATTGCCGCGGCCGGCGCCGCAAAGAACACGGGCGAGAAGTATCCCGCCTGTCAACTGTGCATCGAGAACGAGGGCTACCCTGGACGCTCCGCCGCAGCCGACGGCGGCGCCCATCCCGCTCGCCAGAACCTGCGCGTTATCCCCATCCAGCTCAACGGCGAGCGCTGGGGCTTCCAGTACAGCCCGTACGCGTACTTTAACGAGCACTGCATTGCTATGAGCGCCGAGCATCGCCCGATGCACGTCGACCGTAAGGGACTGACCTGCCTGCTCGATTTTGTGGACCTGTTCCCGCACTACTTTATTGGCTCCAACGCCGACCTGCCCATCGTGGGCGGCTCGATTCTGTCGCACGATCACTTCCAGGGCGGCGCGCACGAGTTCCCCATGATGCATGCCGCCGAGGTCTCGCAGTTTAACGTGCCCGGCTTTGACCAGGTCAGCGGCACCGTGTTGCAGTGGCCGCTTTCGGTGCTGAGACTGCGCTCGCACGACCGCGCCCAGCTGCTCGACGCCGCCGAGAAGATTATCCTCGCCTGGCGCGAGTGGACCGATGAGTCTGTGGGCGTCATCGCGCACACAGCCGACGGCGTGGCGCATAACACTGTGACGCCCGTCATCCGCCGCGTCGACTCTCGCGGCAATGCCGGCGGCGAGATCTACGAGGCCTACCTGGCGCTTCGCTGCAACATCACAACCGACGAGCATCCGCTGGGCGTATTTCACCCGCATGCCGAGTACCACCACATCAAGAAAGAGAACATCGGCCTGATCGAGGTCATGGGCCTGGCCATTTTGCCGCCGCGCCTGGTTCCCGAGCTTGGCGCTGTCCGCGAGCAACTGCTGGCGGCCAAGGTCGATGCCAGCTACGATCTTGCCAGCGCGCTCGAGGGCGACGACCTTTGCCGCAGCCACGCCGCATGGGCCGAGGACGTCTTTGCCCGCCGCGCCGACGAGCTTACGGCGGATAGCGCCATCGACATCCTGCATGAGGAGGTCGGCATGGTGTTTGGCCACGTGCTCGACAACGCCGGCGTCTTTAAATGGGACGAAGCCGGTCGCGCCGCCCAGCAGCGCTTTATCAACTCGCTGTAATGATCCCTTGGGGACGGAGGAAAACGGATCATTTCGTCTTCAAGACAACGGCGCCCGCCGGCAACATCGCCGGCGGGCGCCGTTTTTGGTGCAAGGGCAGCTAATTTGGGACGGGGCTATTTTGACTACTTTGCATCTAGAAGTAGTCAAAATAGCCCCGTCCCAAATTAGCTGCCTCTCATGAGAGTGGAAAATCTCCCACTCTAAGCCCGCTTGCGAGCCCAAAATGGGAGATTATCCACTCTCGTTTTGTTCGGTACGCCGTAACTCTAAAGTTCGGTTACCTCTACGCTGTTGTAGACCTCGTCCCAGCGGTCCATGACCAGGTGGCCGGTCTTGGGATCCATGGCGTTGAGCTTGCCGCAGGTATTGGCGGTCTTGAGCACCGTGACGTCGTCGGCACCAGCAGCAATGGCATGCGCAAAACCGGCGATGGTCGAGTCACCGGAACCCGTCGCGTTTACAGCCGCAATCGCGGGCGTCTTGGCGCGGAACGCGCGGCCCTCATGGAAGCCCACCGAGCCGGCAGCGCCCATCGAAACGACGACCCAGGGGATACCGGCAAAACGGTCATCGGCGGCAAGCGCCTCGCGCAGGGCATCGACATCATCGGTCGTAAAGGACGTACCCAGTAGGCCGTTAATCTCGGTCAGGTTGGGCTTTACGAGCTCAGGCTTAGCGTCGGACTCCAGCGCGGCCTCCAGCGATGCACCCGAAGTGTCGAGCAGCACCTTGGCACCCGCCTCCTCGGCGATCTTGACGAGCTCGGCATAGTAGCCGGCATCGACGCCGCGCGGCAGCGAGCCCGAAAGCGTCACAACGTCCGCCTTCGCTGCAAGCTCGGCAAACTTGGCCGTAAAGGCCTCGAGCTCGGCCGGAGCGATCTGCGGGCCGCTCTCCAGCAGCTCGGTCTGATTACCCTCGTGCAGAATATTCAGGCAAATGCGCGTCTCACCGGCGATGGGCACAAAGTCGTTCTTGACGCCGTCGGCATCCATGAGCTCGGCCATATAGGCGCCCATGTGACCGCCAAGCAGGCCAGTCGCGAGCACATCGTCGCCCAACTGCAGCAGCACACGGCTCACGTTGAGGCCCTTACCGCCAGCGGTCTTTTCGGGCGTCACACGGTTAACATCGTCGATGACCAGCTTATCGAGCTGATAGCGCGTATCAATCGACGGGTTCATGGTAACGGTCAGAATCATGTTGAACTCCTGTTTAGAAAACCGGCCCGCGCCCCATCACAGAAACGCGAGCCGTCAATTAAAAAGCTGCAGAATGCCGGGTCCGTCAATAACGAAGCACACAAGTCAAGCCAAGCAAACGTGTTATCGGAGCAGCTTACCGAACCAGAAAGCTTCGCAACAACAGCGGTAACCCCACAGGTACCCCCAACGTCAGCGAGAAGCCAGCTGGCGAGGCAAGGTGCCGTGAAGCGAGGCGGCATTGACCTTCTGGTCATGCCGTCGAAGCTGAACGGCAGATTGCCCGCCAGATGGCTTCGCAGCGTCGGCCGGTCCGGCGTTCGGCAGAACGCCGGAATCTCCTTAGTCGTGGTATTCGCCGCGGTCCCACTTCTCCAGGAACTCGTCAAAGAAGTGTGGGTCAGCCTGAGCCTCGGCGTCGGCCTTATTGCAGGCATCGATCTTGGCGATCAGGGCATCGTGCTCGGGGGTCTTCTCGTAAGGCTCCTCCAGGAAGGCAAGCATGATGTCGGCCATCAGAAACTCGCCGGTGATCTTGCCACCAAAGCCCACGATGTTGGCGTTGAGCTCACGACGGGCATACAGGGCAGAGGTCATGTCGCGAACCAGGGCGCAGCGGGCGCCGGGAACCTTGTTGACGGCGTTGGTGATGCCGATGCCGGTGCCGCACAGGGCCACGCCAAAGTCGGCCTTGCCGCTGGCAACAGCCTCGCCCACGGCCTTACCGTAGATGGGATAGTGCGTACGGGTGTGGCTGTAGGTGCCGCAGTCGAGCACCTGGTAGCCAGCCTGCTCCAGGCGGTCGGCCAGATAGATCTTCTCGTCCGTAACGATATGGTCGCAACCGATTGCGATGGTCTTCTTCATCAGAACGTCCTTTCGTCTGAATTCACAAGTTGAGATAGAAGTTCGAGTTCTCGGTGGCTCTCGTTAGGCCATCTTGTTGAGCATGTCGACACGGATCTGGTGACGACCGCCGGCGTACTGTGCACGCAGGAACTCGCGGGCGATCTTCTTGGCGACCTCGGTGCCCACAACGCCCGGGCCCATGGTGACCATGCGCGAGCCGTTGTGCTCGCGGGTCATGTAGGCGGAACGCTCGTCGGAAATGTTAGCGACGACCATGCCCTTGATCTTGACGGCGGCCATATAGGAGCCGACACCGTACTTATCGAATGCGAAGCCCTGGGAATCCTTGTGCTCCAGCAGGTCCTTGGCAACGGCGGTAGCGGAATCGACAAAGTCCGCGGCAGGGGTCTCGGAATAGTCGACGACCTCGTGACCATCGGCGATGAGCATCTCCTTGATGGACTCCTTCATCGACATGCCGTCGGCATCGGAAGCGATTACAACCCTCATGACATCCTCCTTGAGAGATACGCAGGTGCGTTGTTTCTGTTTGGAAGTGTTGAATCTCGTTCAGGTCCGGGCATCTGAATGTGCGATTCTTCACTGTTCATGTTTATTTGAACACATTCGAACAGTAACTGCAACAACTTTTTGTTTATCTTTGTTCTTTTTTGAACAAATACCGTTCACGGATGATTGCTGACCGTTTGGACCGGGCGCGGGCGTAGCGACCATGTGTTCAATAAACAAAAGGGCGGCCGAGAACGTGTCTCGGCCGCCCTTCGGCGGTATTCCACGGTATATACAGCTGTTTTAGCTACTAGGACTGCCCGCCCTTCTTGGCATGCTTGGACGGATTGCCCAGAAAGCGGCCCGTCAAATAATTCGTCGGCCCGGAAATATCAATCCCCAGCAGTGTGTGCCCCAGCCACAAAAACGCCGCGAGCACCAGCAATGGGATAACGCACGAGGTCACTATCATCACAATGACGCCTTCGATCAGATCGGTCACCTGCTGCACAATCTCATCGGTCATCTGCTTGGCGCCGCTGGTCACCGTCGTGACGAGACCCGAGGCACCGTCGGCAAGCTGTTCAAGCACGTTCTTGGACTCTGCGGACTCAGTCTTTTTCTTGTTTGCTTTGGAGCTATCGCTATCTGCCGCACTCGCAGCGTCAGTCGCCTTTTGCTCGGCCGCCTCGATGCTCACTCGATACGTTTCATCAACCTTCTGCGACACCCATACGCTCGCGGGCACCAACACCATGCTAATGATGGCGACCACCAGCACACGCGTTGCCACGCGACGAATGACCGTGCTCGTGCTCCAGCGTCCGTGAATGCCAAGCGACGCTGCAAAGAGCACCAGCGCAAACGGGATCAGGATGCCCAGGCCAACCGACCACATAATCGTGAGTAAATATTTCTCTAGGTATAGCACGGCAAGCACGATACCAAGATTACCCGAAAGCTGTGCGAGCTGCTCGGCAACCGGCGTTCCCGTATCGCCCGGCAGCGCAGTGATACCCGCAGATAGGGCGACGCACGAGGTCGTGAGCGCCAATACATTGCCCTTCTTTTGATCGATGACCTCGATGGTGGAGTCCCAAGTCTTGGTATCGGCAAAATGCGGACGAGCCACAAACCCCGACAGCAGCGCCAGTGCCACGAGCGCAACGATGAGGCCAATCTGCAGTTTTTTGTTTGCGCACACGACATCGGATAGGCTGGGCTGCAGCTCGGTCACCGTTGTTTGCTCGGTTATCTGGACAGGACGCCCATGAGCCATCTCGCTCGCGTCTCTCTTTTGAATCGATCCGTTGTCCGGCATTTGGATACCTCCTCATTCCGGCCTGTATTGCGGATGGAAGTATACCCACCCAGCGAAAAACCGAACGGCAAGAGGCGCAACAGACTGCTGCATGACCTGCCCGCCATGAAATGGGCCCATCTACTACGTTTAACTGCCCATCCCCGACCATGCCCCGTGGCGTAAAAACAAAACCACAGGTAGAACGCCTGCAGTTTTTCATGAAACGCAGGTGTGTTCGGGGGCACCGGGTTAAACGTAGTAGATGGTCCAGTTTCGTGGCGACGCTGCCAACCGATCCCCTGGGGACGGAGGAGAACGGATCATTTTGGGCCGTCAGCCCCTATTTCACCGCAACTTGGAGGAGAACAGAAAAAGCCCTGCTGCGGGTGGCGGCAGGACTTTTGGAAGGGGCTTGGTTGTGAGGGCTCGTTAGGCGAGCTTGGCCTCGAGCTCGGCGATGCGCTTGTAGGCATCGATGGTAAAGCGGGCCTGCTTCTCCAAGATCATAGTGGTCATGAGAGTGTCCTGAGCGTGAGCCATGATGAAGGTCATCTCCATCTCGCCGCCGCCGGCCTCCTGCGAAAGCAGCTTGGTCTGCGTGTCGTGGGCGCCGATAAGTGCATCGCTGGCATCCTTGTGCAGCTGTTCGGCCTTCTCAAAGTCACCCTCGCGAGCAGCATCGAGCGCTGCAAGCAGATCGGTCTGGGCGTCACCTGCGTATGCGACAATCTCGAATCCAACCATCGAGATTTCTTCTTTGGTTGCCATATTGCGTTCCTTTCACATATGAACCAATGGAGAGCATCGCGTCCGGGCATGCGCGCTGCGCTGTGTATGACAGAAACAATAACATTCAAACAAAAAAGAACAATACAAAACGTAATTTCGAGCTATGAACGGTCACTTTTAAGCCGCGAACGGTTTCCAAACCATTTCAAACAATATCAAACATGATTAACGGAAACCCAAACAGGACCGCGCCCTAACGCAAATCGCGCACCGTATCGCCCTCTACGAGCACGCCGGGGATCAGCATGTGCTCCACGCCAGACGCAACTCCCTCGGCGCCGGCGATCTTGTCGACTGCCCACATGCCGACACGCTTGTTGTCAAAGCGCACGGTGGTCAGGCGACGATCGGGCACGATGTCGCCCAGACTATCATCAACCCCCACCACGCTCACGTCCTCGGGCACACGCCTTCCGCGCGACTCGAGTCCGCGAATGCAGCCGTAGGCCATGGCGTCATTGGAGGCATAGATGGCAGTACAGGTCGGATCGTCCGCCAGAGCCTGGCCTGCGGCATATCCACTCCGCGCCGTCCAGTCGCCACGGATGAGTCGCGGCAGCTCAATACCATGCGCGCGCAATGTCTCGCGCCAGCCCTCCTCGCGCTGCATGCCCGAAAGCGAGCGTTCGGGACACGAGATAAAGTGCACGGTCTTGTGCCCCTGCCCCAGCAAGTACTCGACAACCTGGCGCGAGCAATCGAACTGATCGTTATCGACCGTCGAGCACAGCGGGTGCTCCAGCATGGTAACGAGCACCGTCTGCATACCAGGCAGAGGCTCAAAGGTGCCAAAGTCCGCCGGCATGCGATTCATGATCACAACCATGCCATCCACCGGCAGTGCGCTCATGCGCGACGATGCGCTCTCGAGGGTATACGGATGTCCATCTACTTTAGTGAGGGTAATGGCGTAGCCGTGCTTATCGGCGGCGGCGGCAAAGCCCTCCATACGGTCGAGGTTGCCGGTACCGGTAATGTTGAACATGGCGACGCCGACGGTCTTAAACTTGCCGCGGCGCAGCGATCGACCGGCAAAATTGGGGCGATACCCCAGCTCGCGCATGGCGGCACGCACGCGCTCCTTGGTCTCGGGGCGCACGCTGGGCGAATCGTGGACGGTGCGCGAGACCGTCTGTTCTGAGACGCCCGCGAGGCGCGCCACATCCTTAACGGAAACCGATTTTTTAACAGCGGCCATAGGTCGATCTTTCTATGTCAACGATGCCATTGGTGGCACCCTACGCAGTCAAATGAAACGTCTTCAAGTATATCTAACGCCTCCCCCACCATACGCTCACCACCCAAAACCTACCGTTCACCGACATTTTTGCTTCCCCGAACGGCTTTTATCGCCCAAATGTTAACGTTGCCATTGTGCAAACACAGAGCCACCGGGCGGCTCAAACGTTTGCGCGCAAGAAATCGACGGTCCGCAGGCACAGGGGCCATCGGTTCGCGTCTTATTTTCTGTCACAAAATGGCAACGTCAACATTTTGGCAACCAAACGTCAAAAGCTACTATCGTTGCTAACCCACCGACTCTTAGGAGCTTTGCATGAAGCAACTCATCGCCACCATCGAAAAGGGCCAGCCCTTTTTCAACGCGATCGCCCGCAACAAGTACCTCAAGGCGATCCGCGACGGTTTTATCTCCGTCATCCCCATCATCATCTTCTCGTCCATCTTCTGCCTGGTAGCCTCGGTCCCCAACATCTGGGGTTTCTACTGGCCCGATGACATCAACAACGCCCTGTGGAAGTGCTACAACTACTCCATGGGCATCCTGGCCATCGCCTGCGCCGCTACCACGGCCAAGCATTTCGCCGACGCCCAGAACCGCGATCTGCCCAAGAATAACCAGATCAACTTTATCTCGTGCATGTGCGCGGCCATCATCGGCTTCTTGCTCCTTTCGAGCGACACCATCGCCACGGATGCCGCCAGTGGCTTCAACACCACCTACCTTGGTTCCAAGGGCCTACTGACCGCCTTCATCGCTGCGTTTGTGACCGGCATCATCTACAAGTTCTTTATCAAGCGCAACATCACCGTCAAGATGCCCGAGCAGGTTCCGCCCAACATCTCGCAGACCTTTAAGGACATCATCCCCTTCTCCGTCTGCATCACCGTCTTTTGGGTCTTTGACATCGTCTTCCGCGCTGCCTTTGGCTTCTGCTTTGCCCAGGGCGTCATCCAGGTGTTCCAGCCCCTGTTCACCGCTGCCGACGGCTACATCGGCCTTGCTGTGATTTACGGCGCCATGAGCCTGTTCTGGTTCGTGGGCGTCCACGGCCCCTCGATCGTCGAGCCCGCCATCGCCGCCGCCCTCGTTTCCAACATGACCGACAACCTGGCTGCGTTCCAGGCCGGCCAGCACGCTTCCGCTGTCCTGACCCAGGGTGCCCAGTACTTCGTCGTCTGCATGGGCGGCACCGGCGCCACGCTCGTCCTGGTCTTTATGTTCTGCTTCCTGGCCAAGTCCCAGGAGATGCGCGCTGTCGGTAAGGCCGCCATCGTCCCCGTGTGCTTTGCCGTCAACGAGCCGCTGCTGTTCGCCGCGCCTATCGTGCTCAACCCCGTCTTCTTTGTCCCGTTTGTCTTTGCCCCGATCGCCAACATCTGGATCCTCAAGATCTTTATCGACTTCTTGGGCATGAACGGCTTTATGTACACCCTGCCTTGGACCGTCCCCGGCCCCATCGGCACCATCATGGGCCTGGGCTTCCAGCCGCTCGCCTTTGTGATGCTCGCCCTTATCCTGGTCGTCGACTTCGTTCTGTACTATCCGTTCTTCCGTGCCTATGACGCCCAGAAGTGCGCCGAGGAGGCCGAGATTTCCCAGGAGGAGCTCGCCGCCAAGAACGCCGAGAAGGCCGCCAAGCTCAACGATGCCTTCCAGGGCAAGGCCGACGCCAAGAGCGTTGCCGCCGGCGCTGCTGCCGAGGCCGTGGAAGCCGGCGCTCCCGCCGCTTCCGCAGCACCCGCTGCCGAGGCAACGGCCACCAGCGACCTCAACGGCAAACGCGTGCTCGTGCTCTGCCAGGGCGGCGGTACCTCGGGCCTGCTCGCCAACGCGCTGGCCAAGGCCGCCAAGGAGCGCGGCATCAATCTTGAAACCGCTGCCGAGGCCTATGGCAACCACGTGGACATGCTCCCCGACTTCGATCTGGTCGTCCTGGCCCCGCAAGCCGCAAGCTACCTGGCCGACCTGCAGAAGGACTGCGAGCGCGTGGGCAACAAGTGCGTCGCCTGCCGCGGTAAGCAGTACATTGAGCTTTCCCAGAACGGCGATAAGTCTCTCGCCTTCGTAAGCGAGCAACTCTCGAAGTAAGTAACGCACAGGGCCAGCCGACCATCCAAGACCGGCTGGCCCTTCGCTTTAGACGATTGGATCATCATGTCCGTTAACCCTGCTAGCGTCACCAACCCGCCTGCGCAGTTTCCCGAGGACTTTGTCTTTGGCGGCGCCACTGCTGCCTACCAGGTAGAGGGCGAGACCCGCACCCACGGTAAAGGCAAGGTTGCCTGGGACGACTTCCTGGAGGCCCAGGGGCGCTTTTCCCCCGATCCCGCTTCGGACTTCTACAACCAGTACCCCGTCGATCTGGAGCTGTGCGAGGAGTTCGGCATCAACGGCATTCGCCTCTCCATTGCCTGGAGCCGCATCTTCCCCAACGGCACCGACGAGATCAACCCTGAGGGCGTGCAGTTCTACCACGATCTCTTCGCCGAGTGCCACAAGCACCACGTTGAGCCGTTTGTCACGCTGCATCACTTCGACACGCCGCTTGCCCTCTTTGAGAAGGGCGACTTCCTCAACCGCGAGACCATCGATGCCTTTGTGGACTTTGCCACCTTCTGCTTTAAGGAGTACGCCGACCAGGTGACCTACTGGTTCACCTTTAACGAGATTTGGGCCGATGCCTCCAACACCTACATCGAGGGCACCTTCCCCGGCGGCGTCAAGGCGCATCTGGCCGAGGCTTTCCAGTGCGAGCACAACATGATGCTCGCCCACGCCAAGGCCGTACTGGCCTTCCACAACGGCGGTTTTAAGGGCAAAATCGGCGTCATTCAGTCGTTGGAGTTTAAGTATCCGCTCAACGAGAACGACCCCGCCGACATCAAAGCCGCCAACAACGAGCACGTGTTGCAGAACCAGTTCTTGCTCGACGCCACCTTCCGCGGCGACTACGCGCCCGACACCCTCGAGTGCGCCAACCGTCTGGCTGCCGTCTCGGGCGGCACCATCGAGATCCTGGACGAGGACCTCGAGATTATGCGCGAGGCCGCGCTCTACAACGACTACCTGGGCGTCAACAACTACCAGTGCCGCTTCTTGAAGGCTTACGACGGCGAGAACGACCTGCACCACAACGGTACGGGCGAGAAGGGCACCGGCCGCTGGCGCGTTAAGGGTATTGGCGAGCACGTGAACAAGCCTGGCATCCCCACCACCGACTGGGACTGGATCATCTATCCCGAGGGCCTGTTCGATCTGCTCGTCTACATTAAGCAGCGCTACCCCAACTACAAGCAGATCTTCATTACAGAAAACGGCATGGGCTACAAGGATCCCTACAAGGACGGTTTTGTGGACGATCAGCCGCGCATCGACTACATCGAGCAGCACTTGCGCTGGCTGCTCAAGGCCATGGAGGTGGGCGTCAACGTGGGCGGCTACTTCCTGTGGAGTCTGCAGGATCAGTTCTCCTGGACCAATGGTTACAACAAGCGCTATGGCTTCTTCTACGTTGACTTTGAAACCCAGAAGCGCACGCCCAAGGCAAGCGCCTACTGGTACAAGCACGTGGCGCAGACCCGTCGCCTGGACTAGCGGCTGGCGACCAGAGGAATTGCCCCGCTCACATAACCTGTCCCCATTTCTCAGCCGGGGGTGGCACGTCACACGGCGCGCCGCCCCCGGCCTTTTGTTTTTGTTCGGCTGGGGGGCCGTTTGTCTCGATCTGTAACATCTAGCCGAGTTTTTGGTCCCTAGCTGTTACAAATCAAGACAAACCGGGAAGACGGGGCCGAATTGTCTAAATCTGTAACACTAAAACCGGTTTTGGACGTCTGGTTGTTACAGATTGAGATAAACGCACAGGACAATCCTCTCAATCTCGATCTGTAACATCTAGCCGAGTATTTCGGTCCTACCTGTTACAGATTGAGATGAACGAGTTGAGCACGTCTACGCCCGCAGGTCTTTCACGCTGGAACGCTCGATCAGCACGCCCGACACAAGCGTGCGGCTTCTGGAGCTCGGAGCCTCAAGACCTGCGACGACCTCGTTAAGCGCACGGATGCCCAGCTCGCGGTGGCGAAACTTCACCGACGTCAGAATCGAGTTGGGAATCGTCTTGTAGAGCTCATCGTCGAAGCCGATCACGGACACATCATTGGGCACACTGAGCCCTTTGTCACGTAGAGCCATCATCACGCCGTTTGCCATGCAGTCGTTAGCAGCGAGGACCGCCGTGCAATCGGGTTTATCGGCAAGCACAAGGCCCGCGGCATAGCCACTATCCGCATTCCAATCACCTTGCAGAGGCTCGGGCGGCTCAATGCCACGCGTCTCGAGTGCTGCACGCCAACCTTTCATACGGCACTGGCTCGACAGCGACTCTTTTTTACCAGAAACGAAATACACGTTCTTGTGCCCGCGATTTAAGAAGTACTCGCACGCCATGCGCGCGCCGCCCTCTTGGTCGTCACTGACGGTAGAGCAGGTAGGATGCTCCATCGGTGTGATAATCACCGTCTTGAGGTCTTTCGGCGCCTCAAAGGTATCAAAGTCATCGACCATCTGACGTAGGTTGAAGATCATGCCATCAACAGGCAGCTGCGACATCCTGCGCGCCGCTTCGGCAAGGGTCATCTTCTCCCCCGCCCGCTTTTTGATCATCGTGAGCGCAAAGCCTCGCTCTTCGGCGGCATCGGCGATACCGTCAATCATGTCCACGGCGCCGCCCGACAAGTGGAACATCACCACGCCGATGCACCCGTAACGGCCCAACTTGAGTGAACGCGCGGCAAAGTTCGCCCGGAACCCAAGCGCCTCCATGGCAGCATGGACCCTATCGCGTGTCGACTCTCGTACGCTATCGGGCTCGTTGATTACGCGCGACACCGTCTTGAGAGAAACGCCCGCGGCAATCGCCACATCATTCATTGAGACATTTTTCTTGTCCATCGTTGCCACTGCTTCTCCAGTCGGTTCTCTATCGCTTGTTTTTTGTGTTCTAGCATACACTACCTGCCTGACTGATAAATCAGCCGTTTATCGGACAATATCGACCGTTCACCCGTAAATCCTTGTTGCTCTTCCAAAAATGTCTTACGTTGTCATTAACGAAATGACAACGTTGTCATTTCGCAATGCCTTCCTTAAGCGGGAAGGTTTCCGGGCAGTCCTGACCATCCATCGACGACCAGTTCCATCCACATGCATCGCGCATCAAGTAGCAAAGGAGCTCTATGGACGCCATCGTAAAGATGCTCGAAAAGCATCAACCGTTCTTTGAGAAGATCTCGAGGAACATCTACCTCCAGGCCATCAAGGACGGATTCCTTGGGTGCATGCCCATTGTCCTCACCTCTTCGATCTTCCTGTTGATCGCCACCCTTCCTGGCGTAGTTGGCATCACGCTGCCCCAGCCGCTCATCGACTGGTGCAACAAGCTGTACAACTTCACCATGGGCGTTATGGGCATCATGGTTGCCGGCACCACCGCCAAGAACTTCACGGCTTCCATGAACCGTCGCATGCCCGCCGGCAAGGTGCTCAACGACGGCTCCACCATGGTGGCCGCCCAGTGCAGCATGCTGCTGCTCGCTGTTACGCAGTTCACCACCAAGTTCGACGGCTCCGAGCTTTCGGTCTTCGATTGCACCAGCATGGGTACGCGCGGTCTGTTCTCGGCCTATATCGCCGCGTTCATTACCGTGTGGGTCTATAAGTTCTGCGTCTCGCGCGATCTGACCATTAAGCTGCCCAAGGAGGTTCCGGGCGCCATCGCTCAGAACTTCCGCGACATCATCCCCTTTGGCGGCGCCGTCATCATCTGCGGCATCATCGATGTCGTCGTGCGCAACCTCATGGGCGTTCCGTTCTCCGAGCTGCTCATCAAACTGCTCTCCCCGCTCTTTACCGCTGCAGAAACCTATCCTGGCCTTATCCTTATCCAGGCAGCCACCGCGTTCTTCTGGTTCATCGGTGTCCATGGTCCTTCGATTGTCCAGCCGGGCATCGACCCCATCCGTCTTGCCAACCAGGCCGAGAACCTGCAGGTTCTGCTGGCCGGTGGTCACCCCGCCCACTCCCTCACCTTTAACATGTCGCTCGTGGGTGAGTTCGGAGGCACCGGCGCCACGTTCATCGTGCCGCTTCTGCTGATTCTCTTTATGAAGTCCAAGCAGCTCAAAGCCGTCGGTAAGGCCTCGATCGTACCGGTCGCCTTTGCTGTCAACGAGCCGCTGCTCTTTGGCGCGCCCATGATCCTCAACCCCTACATGCTCATCCCCTTTGTTGCTGCCGGCTGCGTCAACGTAAGTGTTGCCAAGTTCTTTATCGATAACGTGGGTATGAACGGCTTCTCCTTCGTGGTGCCTTGGGCTACCCCTGCCCCCATCGGCATCTTCATCACCACGAACTTCCAGCTCATCGCCCTGGTGTTTGTCGCAATCATCATCTTGCTGGATGCCATCATCTACCTGCCGTTCTTGAAGGCATACGACAAGCTGCTCTGCGACCAGGAGGCCGAGCGCGCCGCCGAGCTGGGTCTTGAGTCCGATGGTGCTGCCACCATCGCCGCCAGCACCTCCGCGCCCGCTGTCGAGCAGGCTACCGCTTCCGTCGAGCCGACCGCCGCTGCCACCGACAGCAAGCCTGTCGCCGATCAGCCCGAGCCCGCCGCCGATGCATCCGCCAAGAAGGATGTCGACGGTCTGAAGGTC
This sequence comes from Collinsella sp. LCP21S3_D3, assembly GCF_052118305.1. Taxonomy (NCBI): domain Bacteria; kingdom Bacillati; phylum Actinomycetota; class Coriobacteriia; order Coriobacteriales; family Coriobacteriaceae; genus Collinsella; species Collinsella sp. LCP21S3_D3. The sequence goes on along the minus strand of NZ_JBQKHK010000004.1, from coordinate 16,218 downwards.
CTCGTCCTGTGCGCCGGCGCCGGCACCTCTGCCATGCTTGCCAACGCCATCAAGGAAGGTGCCGCGCAGACCGGAGAGAACATCGCTTCCTCTGCCGGCGCTTATGGCCAGCACACTGCCATCATGGATCAGTACGACGTTATCGTGCTTGCCCCGCAGGTCCGTAGCTACTACAACGACATGAAGGCCGACACCGATCGTCTGGGCATTAAGCTGCTCGCCCCGCGCGGTAAGGAATATATCGACCTTACTCGCGACCCCGCTGGCGCCATCAAGTGGCTCCGCGAGAACCTCGACTAGTTCCTCCCTCTGTTGGTGCCCGGATCCCCAGTTCGGGCACCTCTCCCTATTCGTATCCCACAGAAAGGATGACTCATGACCAACCCCATGCAGTTCCCCGACGGCTTCGTGTTTGGCGGTGCCACCGCCGCTTACCAAGTTGAGGGCGAGACCCGCACGCACGGCAAGGGCAAAGTGCCCTGGGACGATTTCCTGGCCGCTCAGGGTCGCTTCTCCCCCGATCCCGCAAGCGATTTCTACAACAAGTACCCGGTCGATATCGACCTGTGCCAGCGCTTCGGCATCAACGGTATCCGCGTCTCCATCGCTTGGAGCCGTATCTTCCCCAACGGCACCGGTGAGATTAACCCCGAGGGTGTTGCCTTCTATCACGAGCTCTTTGCCACCTGCAACAATGCCGGCGTTATCCCCTATGTCACGCTCGATCACTTCGATACGCCCGAGGCCTTTTACCAGAACGGCGGCGAAGGCTTCCTGACGCGCACGACGATCGACGCCTTTGTCGAGTACGCCAAGTTCTGCTTTGCCGAGTTCACCGAGGTCAAGCACTGGTTCACCTTTAACGAGATTCCCGCGACCGCCGAGGGCAGCTTTATCGTCGGCAACTGGCCGCACGGCGAGAAGTACCGCCTGGACAAGGCCTTCCAGCTCATGCACAACATGATGGTGGCCCACGCCAAGGCTGTCGTCGCCTTCCATGAGGGCGGCTTTGAGGGCGAGATCGGCATTGTCCAGAACCTGGAGCCCAAGTATCCCCTCGACCCCAACAACGCTGCCGACTGCGAGGCCGCCCGCATGGCCGACGTCATCAACAACCGCTGGGTACTCGACGCCACCTTCCGCGGCCACTATGCCGCCGACACCATGGAGGCTGCGACCAAGCTGGCCCATATCGCCGGCGGCGAGCTCGACGTCCGTGACGAGGACATCGCCGCGCTGACCGCCGCGCTCCCCTACAACGATTGCCTGGGCGTCAACACCTACAAGTGCCAGTTCCTGCGTGCTGCCGAGGGCGAAAACGACATCAACCACAATGGCACCGGCGACAAGGGATCTTCGCGCTGGTTCCTCAAGGGCGTGGGCGAGTCGTGCGTGCGCGAAGGCGTACCCACCACCGATTGGGACTGGATCATCTATCCCGAGGGCCTGTACGACCTGCTGCTGCGCATTAAGAACGATTACCCCAACTACAAGAAGATCTACATCACCGAGAACGGCATGGGCTATAAGGACGACTTCGAGGATGGCTTTATCGACGACGCCCCTCGTATCGACTACATGCGCCAGCATCTCGCGTGGATCCTCAAGGCGATCGACGGCGGCGTGAACGTCGACGGCTACTTTGTGTGGTCGCTGCAGGACCAGTTCTCCTGGACCAACGGCTACAACAAGCGCTACGGCCTGTTCTACATCGACTTTGAGACCCAGGCCCGCTATCCCAAGGCGAGCGCGTACTGGTACAAGAACGTCGCGGAGACCGGCCTGCTCATGGCCTAGTTTCCGCCGCATACCCCCTGTCGGCCGCATACGAATCCCTCCACGGGTTCGCATGCGGCCTTTTTGTTTTGGCTCGGCCCGAGCAGGTCGTTTATCTCGATTTGTAACATCTAGCCGAATATTTCGGCCCTAGCTGTTACAGATCAAGACAAACAGAACGCCCGAGCAGAAATATCTCAATCTGTAACATCTAACTCGCTTTTAACCGTCTAACTGTTACAGATCAAGACAAACGCCACAGGTCAATCCCTTTAATCTCAATCTGTAACATCTAGCCGAGTTTTCCGATCCCAACTGTTACAGATTGAGACGATTCGACGGTATCGTCCACATGGACACACCGTGGTACAATTGTGTCCCAACGTAAAGGAGGTACCTATGTCAGCTTGTGTGCCCGTCCGAGATATGAAGGACACTGCTGCATTCACTACGCTTGTTGAGTCTGAGCGCGACGTCACCGTAACCAAGAACGGCTACGAGGCCATGCACTGCATCAGCAGCGACCAGTATCGCCTCATGCAAGAAGAAATCGCCAAGGCAAAACTGCTGTCTCGTATGATGTTGGCAGAAGACGAAATATCGCAAGGCGACTACAGCGACTACGAATCCTTCGCGGCTTCGATACGAGACAAATATGACCTATAACGTCGTAATCCTCAAAAGCGCGCGATATGAGTACGAGAGTATTGTCGGATACCTTGCCCAAATCCTCAAAAATCCGCGTGCAGCAGGCAATTTTGTCGCTGAGTTTGAATATCAGCTTGATCTGCTTCGCGAGCAGCCGCTCCTACGTCCCCTCTCGCACATGCAAGAGCTGGCGGCACGTAATTACCGATCGTTTCCCATCAACAACTACGTGTGCCTTTATAAGTTTGAGCACGAAACAATCTATATCGCCCACATCTTTCATCAGTCACAGGACTACGCCCGTCTGGTCTAGCCCACAAGCTGAGTACTTGGCCCGAGCACATTTGCGTGTCATATCGCGTCACGTTGACGCGTAAAATGACGCGCAAATTGTTACGCGTCATCAAATTTGACGCACAAATGGTGTTTTTACTTATACGTGTCATTCTGCACGTCATATTGAAACGATAATCCCCGCGCCGGCAGGGGGGCAGAAGTATCGCCTGCAGCGTTAGCTAACAAATAACCTGCGTATGCTCCTCGATGGCGGCGCGATCCTCGACGGTAATACCCGGCTCGCACACCATGGCATCCAAATTGTCCAGGCGGCAGAAGGTGTAGAAGTCGCGCTTGCCGATCTTGCTGGAATCGGCGATCAGATAGCGCGAGTCTGCCTTGCTAAAAGCGAGCTGCTGGATACGGCCCTCGTCCATGTTGGACGTAGATACGTCACCGTCCAAGATGCCGTTGGCGCCGATAAACGCCGCATCGATCCCCAGTGCGCGCAAGGTATCCTCGGCCGTGGGGCCCACAAAGGCGGCAGTGCGGCGGCGGTACACGCCGCCCACCAGGCACAGTTCGCAGTCTTCGCGCGCCTCGAGCAGGTTAAACACCGAAAGCGAATTGGTCACAATGCGCAGGCGAAACGCCGGCAGCATCGAGGCCATCTGCTCCACCGTAGTACCCGTGCCCAAAAAGATGGTCGAGCCTTCCTCGATAAGCTCCACAGAACGGCGCGCAATCTGCAGCTTTTCCTCGGCATGCTTGGTGCGCTTTTCGCTGTGCGAGTACTCGTGGCGCAACATAGCGTGGGGACGACCCTGCGCACTGCGGGCGCCGCCGTGCACGCGCTCGATCTCGCCCAGGCTCGCAAGCTCCTCAAGGTCGCGACGGATCGTCATATCCGAGACGCCCAGTGCATCCGAAATCTCCTTGACCGAGACCGTGCCCTGCTCCTCGAGCAGCTGACGAACCTTATCCTGTCGCTCCGCTTTAATCACGATGAATCCTCGCCGTTCTTTGCGCGCATATCATTCAAACAGTAACGAACAAATTGTATCAGACTCGTGCGCGTCAAAAATGAACGCCCGCACAGCTCCAATCATCACTTTTTTGAGAAAAATACCCCCTGCTTTAGTGGGATGTAGTGATAATCTCACCTGTTCGCGCTACAGTTTGTCGGAAATACCTCGATGTTAGGAACCAAATGATCACTTCTGAGCTTTTCGGCACCGCGCCGTGCGGTACCCCCGTTCATCGTTACACCCTCAACGGGCCCGAGATCTGCGTTCGCATTATGGACTATGGCGCCACCGTGCTGGGTATCGATGTGCCCGACATTCCCGGCAACGTGCGCGATGTGGTGCTGGGCTTCGATAAGCTCGAGGATTACTTTGACAACCCCGCCTGCTTTGGCGCGACCATCGGCCCCGTGGCAAACCGCACCGCGGGCGCCACGATCACCATCGACGGTACGGACTGGCATATGCCCGCCAACGAGGGCGCCAACAACCTGCACAGCGATCTTGAGCACGGCCTGCACAAGCGCGTGTGGGATGTTGAGCTCGACGAGGCCCACAACGCCGTGCGCATGACCACCTCACTTGAGGATGGCGAGTTGGGCCTGCCCGGCAACCGCACCTTTACTGCCGTGTTTACCGTGACGCACACCGGCCGCTTCCGTATCGAATATGGCTGCGAGAGCGACCGCGCCACGTACGTGTCCATGACCAACCACACGTACTTTAACCTTGCCGGTCATAATGCCGGCATGGACTGCGAGCACTTCTTTGTTGCTAACGCTGCTCACTACCTGCCCATCGACGACCAGAACATTCCTACTGGCGAGATTGCTCCGGTCGAGGGAACACCGTTTGATTTTCGCGAGTTACGCCCCGTCGCGCCTGGCATGGAGGCCGACCATCCGCAGATTAAGCAGGCACGCGGCTACGATCACTGCCTGTGCATTGGCGGCTATCAGTACGGCCGCAATCTGCGCCGTGCCCTGCACGTCGAGGAGATGTGGACCGGCCGTGAGCTGGACTACTACACCACCGCCCCGGGCGTGCAGCTCTACACCGGCAACTGGCTGGGCGACGAGCACGCCAAGGACAACGCCAACTATGGTTGGGGCGCCGGCTTTGCCCTCGAAGCCGAGATGTACCCCGACACGCCGCACCAGCCGCTGTTCCCGCAGGGCATTGTGGGCCCGGGTCACCCTTACAGCAATGTGATCGAGTACCACTTTATGAGGCACTAAGCCCGCAACGCGACATATCGCACAGCAGCGCCCGCCGGCACACCGCCGACGGGCGTTTTTCTACCTAGTTGTAGGCAACCAGGCACATCCCGGCTTGAGTGATTAGTGCATTTAACGTGAGAAAAGCCGTCAGAACACTTGCGCGGATTTGCGATGTCCCGTATCATAGACAGCCGTTGACGCCTCAGCTGCGTCACCACATGGCCGCCAGCGTAGCTCAGTTGGTAGAGCACCGCTCTCGTAAAGCGGGGGTCACCGGTTCGAGCCCGGTCGCTGGCTCCATTGCACAAGACAGCCGCCTTCGGGCGGCTTTTTTGTTGCCGATTTTGAGTGCGCGCGCCCACCCACGCATCGCAACAGCGTCAGCTCCCCTATTCAAAAACAGAAACCCCGTTAATCGTGATTCCCCTAGGGAAAACACGATTAACGGGGTCGTAGCGTGCTTCCCTTAGAGAAAACACGCCAGCATACGAACAGCTCAGTCGGGCAGCGCGCTATTCCTCCCAGTAGGCGTCTGCAAGCAGCTTAAAGCAGATCTTCTTGACCGGCTGCGCGCCATCGCCCGGGAACTCGAGCGTGGGCATGTGAGGCTCGCCGGCAACGAACAGCGCGAACTTGTCGTCGGCAAGATCGCCGGCGATCGAGGCGTCGGAATCGACCAGATCGTAGTCGTCCTTCTCGTCAAACTCCTGGACCAGCGTCAGGCTACCCGTAGCGACCTTAAAGGCCTCGCGACCCTCGACGTCGATCTGCAGGTCGTGATAGCGCTGATGCGTCTCATAGTGAGCCTCGGCCTCGGGACGCGTCGTGGGAGCCATGACGTTTGCAAAGACCTTGTCGCCCAAAATCGGATGGCTGCCGACCTCGAGCTCCGCCGGGTCGTTCTCCTCGAGCCAGTCGATCAGCACGTCGAGGCCCTTGAGCATTCCGCGATACTCCTCGATATCGCCCAATGCACCGTAAATCATCTAAATCCCCTCTCGGATCGTTTCTTTGGCGGCTACTCGGCAAACGCGTCGCCAAAGCTGTTGCCACCCGCATACGTCTCGACCAGGGTAAGGTCGGGAATGAACACGACAGCATCGGCGTCGCGCCCCGGCATAATGCTACCGCACTTGTCGTTGGCTCTAACCACAAGCAAACAACCAATGCCGGAGCCGACGCCCAAGTTCTTACAGCTCGGCCACGACAACGCCGTTGTAAACCTCGTCCCAACGGTCCATGACCAGATGACCGGTCATGGGATCCATGGCATTGAGCTTGCCGCAGGTGTTGGCGGTACGCAGCACCGTCTCGTCGTCCGCGCCGGCAGCGATGGCATGCGCGAAACCGGCGATAGTGGAGTCGCCGGAACCCGTAGCGTTAACGGCAGGAATATCGGGGGTCTTGGCACGGAACGCACGTCCGTTGTGGAAGCCCACGGAGCCGGCAGCGCCCATGGACACGACGACCCAGGGGATATCGGAGAAGCGGTCATCAGAGGCAAGTGCGGCCCGGAGCTCGTCCACATCGTCGGTGGTAAAGCTCGTGCCCAGAAGACCGTTGATCTCGGTTAGGTTAGGCTTGACCAGCTCGGGCTTGACCTCGGACTTGAGGGCAGCCTCAAGCGAAGCGCCCGAGGTATCGAGCAGCACCTTGGCGCCGGCGTTCTCGGCAATGCCCGTAATCTTGGCATAGTAGTCCGCCTCGACGCCGCGGGGCAGCGAACCCGAAATAGTGACGACGTCGGCCTTGCCAGCCAGCTCGGTAAACTTGGCGGTAAAGGCATCCAGCTCCTCGGGGGCAATCGTCGGGCCGCTCTCGAGCAGCTCGGTCTGGTTGCCGGCGTGGAGGATGTTGAGGCAAATGCGAGTCTCGCCCTTGATGGGCACAAAGTCGTTGTTAATACCGTTGGCATCCATGAGCTCTGCCATATAGGCGCCCATATGGCCACCGAGCAGACCGGTTGCCACAACGTCGTCGCCCAGCTGGCCCAGCACACGGGCCACGTTGAGACCCTTGCCGCCGGCGGTCTTTTCGGGCGTCACACGGTTGACGTCGTCGATAATGAGCTCATCGAGCTGATAGCGCGTATCGACAGACGGGTTCATCGTAACGGTGAGGATCATTTTAGCTCCTTATCTCGCGGGCTCCTTGTGCCTCGCGATACGAGTCGACAAAACGGAATTACAGAATCTCAATCGTGAACGAGCGAACGACAGTCTCCTTGGGCTTGGCGACAAGGCAGCCGCGCTTATGCTCAAGTACGTCGTCCTCATCGGAGCAGGTCGAGAGGCCGCCCCAGGGCTCAACTGCCACAAAATCGCCCTCGGGCTTACTCCACACGATGAGGTACGGGAAACCCTCAAAACTCAAGCGAACGCCCTTGTCCTCGCCCTTCTTGGAAAGCGTGACCTGACGACTCTCGAGCACGTCAAAGATGGTCTCCGCAAAATCGAAGAGCTCATGCGACAGGGGCAGCGTCTTTCCCACCATGGGGTTCTTTGAACGGTTAGCTACATCAATCAAGCCAGTCGAGGGTACGGCGGTGCAAAGCTCCGCGGCCTCGTCTTTCTCGAAGCGCAACTCGTAGTCCGTGTAGGCCTCGCCCTCGTCGAGCGGGCACCTAAAGCCGGGGTGTCCACCGATAAAGAACGGCATGTCCTCGGTTCCCTCGTTGGTCACCTCATAGGAAACGCGCACGGCAGCGTCCTCGAGCGTATAACGAGCGACAAGCTTAAACGGGTAGGGATAATCTCTCAGCAGCGCGGCGTTATCCTCCGAAGCCAGGCACATAGCCAGCTCGTTTGCGCTTTGGCTCAGCAGCTTCCACTCCTGTTTGCGCGCAAAGCCGTGGCGAGCGAGCTTTACATGATGCCCGGCAAACGTCATGGCGCTGCCATCGCGCAGGCCTCCACAAATCGGGAAGCAAATCGGTGCCTGGCCGGACCACACGGCGGGATCGCCCTGCCACAAGTACTCGCGGCCTCCGGCCTCAATCGAGGTAAACGAACCACCAGCCGTGGACACCTTAATAGAAATCGAATCGTTGGAGAGAGCGTATACCATTGCCCATCCTTTCGAACAACTGCTTTTGCTCGCAAGTATCCGTCTCGGCCCTGACCAAAGGACAAACCCGCACGCTCAACGATGTGTCCGGTATCCCAGCCATGCAACGGGGTACCATACAGACATTGATGCAATTACAGCTGGAAGGCCTTCTTATGCGAACCATCATCCTCTACGCCTCGCGCCATCACGGCAATACGAAAAAGCTCGTGGACGCCATCGTCGAGGCACACCCCGAGATCGATACCCTCGATGTCAAGGCGCTCGGCAAAAACGAGTATCCCAACCTGCACGAATATCATCTGATCGGTGTCGCCACGGGCATCTATTACTCCGAGATCGACAAGGACATGGCACGCGTGCTCACCAACGTGCTGCAGCCGCAGGACAAGGTGTTTGGCCTTATGACCTACGGCGGCAAAAACAAGTGGTATGGCAAGGATATCGACGGCATCTGCCGCATGAGGCAGGCCATCTTTATGGGTGTCTACGGCTGCCCCGGCTTTGATACGTGGGGGCCGTTCAAACTCACCGGCGGTGTCCAAAAGGGACACCCGACCGCTGAGGAAATTAAGGGTGCCGTCGACTTCTTCGACAAGATCGAAGACGAGTATGGCGACATCATCGTCGAAGAGTACGCCAAGCGCGAGAAGCGCCTAGCATACGAGAAGGAGCATCCTGCAGGAGGCCTGGTGGCCGGCGTTAAGCGCACGGTAAAGAAGATCGCTAACAAGCTGTAACTGTGAAGGTACTTTTGAGCGTTTAACCCATGCGGCGGGTCCGAGCAGATTCGGACCCGCCGTCTTTTTCTATCGTTACTCGGTAAAGGCGTTACCGACGCTCTGACCGCCAACATACGTCTCGACGAGGGTGAGCTCATGGTCGAACACGACAAAGTCGGCGTCGCGACCCGGCATGATGCTGCCGCACTTATCCTCGATGTGCACGGAGCGTGCCGGCACCTCGGTTGCCATGCGAATGGCGATATCGGCACTGGCGATGCCCCAGTCGACGATGTTCTTGACGCCCTGGGCAAGCGTGAGCACCGAGCCGGCAATGCTCTTGCCGTCGGCGAGCCAGCACAGGTTGTCCTTCATGATGACGTCCATGCCGCCACTGGTGTAGCTGCCCTCGGGCATGCCGCCGCAACCCAGGCAGTCGGTGATGAGCACCGTATGCTGCCAGCCCTTTGCCTGCAGCAGCGCCTTGATAGCGCCAGGGTTTACGTGCTTGCCGTCACAGATGATCTCGGCGTAGGTCTCGGGCGTGGACATGGCAGCACCCACAACACCGGGCTCACGGTGATGCAGTCCGCGCTGGCCGTTATAGGTATGCGTAAAGCAGCTGGCACCGGCGTTGATGGCGGCGATGCACTCATCGTAGGTGGCGTCGGAGTGACCGATGCTGGTCACCACACCCTTGGCGTTCAGGGCAGCCGCATAAGCAGCGGCACCGTCGTGCTCGGCTGCCATGGCACTCTTAACGATGCGACCACCCGCAGCCTCCTGCCACTGATCGAAGACCTCCTCGGAGGGACCGATAAGATAAGCGGGGTTCTGCGCGCCCACGTGCTTCATGGTAAAGAAAGGGCCTTCCAGGTAGATGCCCTGAATGCGAGCACCGCAGAAGTCGGGGCCACGGCCCTCGTCCGCCTGAGCGATGGCAGCGCAGGCGTCCTTGATCTGCTCGACGCCATCGGTGAACGTCGTGGGCAGCCAGCTGGTGGTACCGCGACGGGCGAGCTCGGTCGAGCTGATATCGATGCCCTCGGGATCGTTATCGGTAGTCGAATGGTTATAGAAGCCATGGATGTGGGTGTCGACCATGCCCGGAGCGATCCACGATCCCGTGTAGTCCTTGATCTCGCAGGAGGGCTCGTCGGCCTGCCAAGCGCCAAAGACGCCGTCCTCGACCATAAGATAGCCGCCCAGTTGCGGGCCTGCCGGCAAGAAGAACTTGTCAGCCTTAATTGCATACGTGCTCATATGTACTCCTTACTTCTAAAGCAGTTGACTGTGGTGATGTTTATACCCAGCTCACGTAAAACAAAAAGCGCCCGCCCGCCGTTATGAGCGGACGGGCGCCCTTACAGGGGGACGCGATTAAGCGGTGAAGGGGTGAATCGTCACACCCTTGACCACGCGGTTGACCGTGCCGGTGGGGCTCGGCGTGTCGGGCGTGTTGCCCACGCGCACGGAGTTAAGCAGGCTGATAGCCTGGGCAAACATCACGAACGGCAGAGCAAGGTAGCCCTCGGGAAGTGCCTCGTAGCCCTTAAAGGTGAAGGACTCACCCTCGTAGACAGTAGCGCCATCCTGCTGAACGGCAACGGTGTGCTGAGCGATCTCGTCGCCACCGATCTCATTGAGGATGTCGATGTCGTACTGACGGGTGTAGGCGTCGTTGTTGACGAACACGAACACGAGGGTCTTGTCGTCGACGAAGGACTTGGGTCCGTGACGATAGCCCATGGAAGTGTCGTAAGAAGTGGCGACCAGACCGTGAGCGAGCTCGAGGATCTTGAGCTGGCTCTCCTGGGCAAGGCCACCGAAGGAGCCAGAACCCAAGTAGGTCACGCGGTTGAAGTCTCCAGCGAGGTAATCGGCGATCTCGGGCTCACGGGAGATGACCTCCTCGCCCATCTTGGCAATCGTCTCGACCCACTCGGCCTTCTGCTCGTCAGAGGCAGTGTCGAAAATAAGGGTGGCGAGCAGGGTCATGCAGGAATAAGAACCGGTCATGGCGAAGCCCTTGTCGTTGGCGCGCGGAATGAGCAGCGTCAGCGCGTTGGGATCATCGGCAGACTCGACGGCGAGCTTGCCCTCGGGAGCGCAGGTGATGTTGAGGAATTTGACGTTGTGGACGAGCTCCTTGGCAACGGCAACGGCGGCAAGGCTCTCGGGGCTGTTGCCAGAGCGGGCAAAGGAAACCACGAGCGTGGGATCCTCGGCACGCAGGAAGTCGCGCGGGGCGCTCACGATGTCGGTCGTGGCAATGGGCTTAAAGTCGTAGAGATCAGTGTTGCCAGCGTGACGCAGGTACGGGGCGCAGGTATCGCCAACGTAGTCAGACGTACCGGCACCGGTGAAGACAACGGACAGACGGCCCTCGCCCATAGCGCGAGCCTCGGCCAGAAAGGCCTCGATGGCCTCCTTGTTCTCACGATAGATGTTGAGCGTATCACGCCAAAGCTCGGGCTGCTGAGCAATCTCGGCCGTGGTGATCTGGGCGCCGAGCTCGGTGAGCTCCTCGACACTCTTCTCGAACATTTCTAATACCTCTCTCTAGAAGTAATCCTCTGACGTGCAATTATACACTTCGGTTGGTTATCTGGTAGTAACCAGTTAAATGCAAGGAATCACCATATGGAAACGATGCGAACACTAGTTGCTACGCTGGTGGTAAACCTTGTATTTAAACTGATCGGCACGAGCAACCGAGAGCGTATACTCCACAACCTCGTTTGACTCGTTATACGTAGTCCTGACCAAATCGAGCACAGGCGACCCCTCGACAATTGCCAAAAGGTGGGCATCGGTGGGACGGGCTATGCTCGCATAGAACTCCTCTTCGGCCACGCGAATCTTTTGCTGAAAGTCCTGCTCAATCACATCGTAAAGCGGCTTACTCTCCAGCAGTGGTCGCTTTAGGGACAGAAATTGACGAACCGGCAGATAGCTGCGTTCGACCATCATGGGCATGTTGTCGGCAGAACGAAGGCGCTTGAGCTTAAAAACGCGATCACCGATATGCAATCCCATATGCTCGGCCAGATTCTTATCGGCCTCCATCTCGCAAAACTCGAGAATCGTGGTCTCGGGGTCGCGACCCATCGCGCGCATCTGTTCGGTAAAGCTGTAGGACTGCATAAGATTGGTTGCCTTTGCCGAACGGTCGGTCACAAAGGTACCGCGACCGTGCTGCCGAACCACCAGTCCTAAACGCTCCAGTTCCTGCAGAGCCAGGCGTACCGTGGTGCGCGAGAGACCATAGCGCTCCGAAAGTTCGCGCTCGGAAGGAATCATGTCACCGGCGCGATATTCATGGTCAATCTTTTCGGTCAGAATATCGACCAGCTGATCGTACAGCGGTTGCTTACGCGCCCCGATCGCCATCCTATCCTCCCATTTTCTCAAACTCGGCTACTACCTTGGGTGGTTAACATTATCTGTCTGCCACATCCGAATCATCAAGAAAACAAAAGCCGCGCGCTCATTCGAGCACGCGGCTTTTAACATACACATGGCTTAAGGGGTCGGGGTGTGAGCCGCGTAGGGACACACCCCTCAAGCTAGAGCCTTACCAGATGCTCGGCCAGAGACCAAGCGGGCCAGCGCCCAGGATGCCCAGGACGAAGAGCAGCAGAATGCCCTTGGTCGGGGTCCAGCTGTGCTTAGCGAACATGTAGTAAAGCAGCAGCGTAAGCATAAGCGGGACGAGCTTCGGGACGATGGTGTTGAGGGTGTCGGCAACAGAGAAGTTGACCGGATCCTCGGTAACGGTGCCGTAGGTCACGGACTCCATGCCGTTGCCCAGATCGGTGACGCCGCACTCGACAGCGTTGCCGTCGGCATCGGAAGCGGTGAGGGCGTTGCCGTCCTTATCGGTCATGGCGATGGTACCGGCCTCAGCGGTCTCGGTATCGATGCCCTCCATACCGGTGAAGTTCTCGGCCTCCTTCTCGGAGACGATCACGGTAGTAGCGGAGAGGCCACGGGTGGTGCCGTTGGGAATCTGGAGGTTGATCTGGGTGCCACCCATGGTGACGACCAGGCAACCGACGACGAAGACGCCCATGATGGAAGCGGCGCGCGTGAAGGCCTGCATGTTGGCGGTCAGAGCGTCAATAGCGCTGGTGCCAAGCTTGTAGGACCAGTTCATGAGCCAGAAGCGCAGTGCGAACTGGACGGCGTTGAAGATCACCAGGAAGATGATCGGCGCAGCGGCGTTGCCGTTGATGGCCATGTTGGAGGTGATGCCAGCCGTGATAGGCACGAGCGTCAGCCAGAACAGGGCGTCACCGATACCACCGAGCGGGCCCATTGCGGCGACGCGGACGGCGCGAATCGTGGGGATGTCAACCTTGTTCTGCTCGAGCGAAAGCACGATGCCCATAACAAAGGTGACGAGGAACGGGTGAGTGTTGAAGAACTCCAGGTTGTGGCTCATGGAAGCCGCGAGGTCGTTCTTGTTGGTGTGGATCTTCTCCAGACCGGGGATGATGGAGTAGAGCCAGCCAGCGGCCTGCATACGCTCGTAGTTGAACGAGGCCTGCAGGAAGCAGGAGCGCCAAGCCATCTTGTTGAGGGTCTTCTGGTCGAGCTGCGGAGCAGGAGTGAGATCCTCGTAGTGCTCCGGGATCACATACTCATTAGATGCCATCTTCGAAGTCACCTCCGTCAGAAACAGCTGCACCCTTCAGCTCGGTCTGCTGCTGGAAGTCCCAGAAAGCGATGCCGAAGCCGATGAGAGCGAGGATGAGCAGGGCAGGAGTTGCCAGAGAATCGTTGGCAACGGTGATGATCGCGAGGCCAAAGCCCATGAGGAAGAAGCCCCACATATCGCGGTTCATCATAACCTTGAGCAGGACGGCGAAGCCGACGAAGCGCATCATGCCGCCTGCAGCGGAGAGACCGGTCTGCAGCCAAGCCGGGATGGCGGAAGCGATGGTCTGACCGATGGTAGCGCCAGCGATGAAGAACAGGGTGACGACGATAGCGAAGATCAGGCCGAGCAGAGCCATGGCGAAGTAGTTCAGACGCTCGATACCCTTGGTGTCAGCGTTGTGAGCCATGTTGTCCGCGGAGGACATGAGCGGCGACATAAGCGTGAAGACCAGGGTAACGCCGAGCTGACCAAGCAGAGCGAACGGAATGGCAAGGCCGACTGCCGCGTTAGGCTCGAGGCCCGTGGCGATTGCGAGAATGGCTGCCATGATGCCGCCGATGACGGCGTTAGGCGGCTGAGCGCCTCCGATCGGCATGTTGCCGATCGTCATGAGCTGATAGGTACCACCCACGAGAAGACCGGTGTTGAGGTCGCCAAGGATAAGACCGATGACGGCGCCGGTGACGATGGGCTGATAGAGAGACTCGAGGAAGTTGAACTGGTCGATTGCCGCGACGAACGTGACGATGAAGACCAGAGCGACCTGGATGATCGAGTATTCCATCTTGCTCCTCCTTTCAAAATGCATGTACGCACTTTTGATATCACGTACAGAACGTCAGGGTTTCACTCCTGACAATGTGGATCACGAGGATTACGAGAAGAGCTTGCTCGTGTCCTCAACAGGCGTGCTCGGAACGCGCCTGATCTCCAGCTCCACCCCCAATTCCTGCAGCTCTTTAAACGCAGCGACATCCTCGTCGTTAACTGCGACAGAGGTGGCGACTTGGCGCTTTCCTTCCGACATGTGCATGTTGCCGATGTTTACCTTCTTTATAGGCACACCGCCCTTGACGAGCGTAAGCACGTCTTCCGGTGTTTCGGCCACGATGAAGATCTTCTGGCGCGGGCTCGCCTTGCCGATGACGTCGATGGTCTTCTGCAGGGAGAAGAAACGCGTAGCGACGCCGGCGGGAGCGGCCATCTTCATGAGGTTCTGGCGCATGGTATTGGTTGACACGTCGTCGTTGGCGACGAGGATGAGGTTGGAGCCCAGAGTGGAGTTCCACTGGGTGGCAACCTGACCATGAATCAGTCGGTTATCGATGCGGGTAAGAAGAATGTTGGGTTCTGCCATGTTGATCAGCTTCCTTTCGCTATTTGCTGACGACAGTTACTTGATCTCCTGAATCGCGTAACGCGAAACATCTACGACGGCTCCGGATCGGACTTTGATCTGGACCTTCTCGCCTTCGATGCCCTTGACGGTTCCGTAGATACCGCCGGCGAAAAGAACCTCCTGACCCGGCTTGAGCTCGGTGTGCAGCTCCTTGAAGTACTTCTGCTTCTTCTTCATGTTGATTTGCGACCAGATGGTGTAAATCAAGCCCATGATGACAAGCAGGCCTAAAAGAGCGACCGAGGAGCTCAGGACGTTGGCTCCGAAATCGGCCATTAGATGCCGTCCTCGTCGCCGAAGATATCCTCTTCGTCGGAGCCGGCAACGGATGCGACCGTCTGGGCGGTGATGCCCGTCTGGCCAACGGTCACTGCCTGCTCGCCAAGCTCGGCGAGCGTGGCATTGCCGCGGAGGAACAGAAGCTCAATAACCATGGGGAGGTTGGTGCCGGTCAGAACCTCGACGTTGTCGACATCCTGGGCAATCATCATCGACTGGTTAAACGGGGTGCCGCCAAGCAGGTCGGTAAAGACAAGCACGCCATCGCACTCCTCGCGCATGGCGGTAATAGCGGCGCGGAGATCCTCACCGTAGGAAGCAGCCTGATCGCCCTCAAAAGGAACGACGGTAAAAGCGGGCTGGTCACCGGCAACCATAGCGATAGCGCTTGCGAGACCGGGTGCGAACTGTCCATGACCGGTAAGAATAAAGCCAACCATTCAAATTTCCCTTCCGAAGGTGTGTACGATCTGAGTCCGATGATTTTCGGAAGCCAGCGGGCGCTCGCCCTTAAAGCTTCTTAGAAAGCGTTCTTTGAAGACCAGTGGTTTCTCAACTGGTAGTAACCACGTGACGTGTTGTTGTCACTATATCACCCCAGAAGAGGTCGCTTTCGTTGATTCATACAGTAAAACGTTTTTGCACCGCTCACGGTGATATTTCGACCGTTTACCGGTCGTTAACACATCTACCTGCGGTTTTGAAACCGTTTCGAAATGCTTTGGCAAAAGATCGAATCTTTTTCCGTGTCTAAACAACGCAGGGCGGCTAAAAATAGCGTGTAGAAAAATTGCAGGTCATTGTGAAGATATGTGAATTGGTCTTTTTGACTTAATACCAGTCTGAACCAGTTTTGAGATTATCGGCGAACGGTCGTTTTCGACCGTTCACCGGTTACTTGCAATCGTTTGCAGTTGTTTTCCCAGATGAATTAGGGAGACCCGATGAAGCACGTGCGCGATCATTCAATCTGCCCTTTCCGTCTCAATAGATAGCCCTCCAACGCAAAAAGCCCCCTAGAACGATGTCCTGAACTGCACCCCAAAACTTGGACGGCTTAAATAAGAACTACGCCGCAAGGGACTGTCTCCGGAACTCCTCCGGGGTCAGTCCCTTCAGTTTAACCTGGCGCCTCCTCGTG